>CAZYUT010000258.1:0-1503 GCA_964650735.1 uncultured Hyphomicrobiaceae bacterium | reverse complement strand
CGGTGCGATATTCTCTCGCTACTACTCCTCCCCGTTCTGCGGACCGAGCCGCGCCATGCTGATGACGGGCATGGACAACCACCAGGTCGGCATGGGCACGCTGGTGGAGACGGTGACGCCTGAAATGCGCGAACTCCCCGGCTACTCCATGATATGGGACGCCGGGCAGAGCACCATTGCCACTTCACTGTCGAGGGCCGGGTATCAGACCTACGTCACGGGAAAGTGGGGGATCGGCGAGACGGGCGCGAACCTGCCAAACAAGTTCGGGTTCGACCGGTCGTACGTCATGGACGCGACAGGGGGCAGCAACTATGACGCGACCCCTTATCTGCCGGGCTACGATAACGTGGACTGGTTCGAAGACGG
The DNA here is from genome assembly GCA_964650735.1 of uncultured Hyphomicrobiaceae bacterium. Classification (GTDB taxonomy): domain Bacteria; phylum Pseudomonadota; class Alphaproteobacteria; order Rhizobiales; family Rhodomicrobiaceae; genus Dichotomicrobium. The sequence continues at coordinate 1,134 of CAZYUT010000258.1, read as the reverse complement.
GGTGCCGATCAGCCTGCCCGATGATTTTTATTCGTCGCGCTCCCTCGTCGACAAGCTGATCGAATATATCGATGGCGGCGATCCCGAGCGGCCGTTCTTTGCCTTTCTGTCGCTTCAAGCCGTTCACATCCCCGTGCAGGTGCCGGTATCCTATATCGACGCCTATGACGGTGTGTTTGACGCCGGATGGGATGTCATGCGCCAGCAACGGCTGAAGCGAGCCATCGAGATTGGGCTGGTCCCGCCCACCACGCAACTGGCTCCGCCTCCCGAGACGCACCGCGCATGGGCGGATCTGACACCCCAGGAACAGGCGCTGGCGGCCCGCGAAATGCAGGTCAATGCCGGCATGATGACAGCGGCCGACGAGCATATCGGACGCTTGCTGGCGCATCTGGAGGCAGCAGGCGAGCTTGAGAACACCATCGTCATCGTAACCTCGGACAATGGTGCGGAAGCGGCGGTCACCCGCTTTGAAGGGTTCGCAAACCTGATTCTCCGTGGGATCCATCTGATTGAGGGCTTTGATACCTCGCTGGAAAACCTCGGCCAGCCGGGCAGCCTGACGGCCATCGGCCCGGAGTGGGCTTCGGTCTCGTCGGCGCCCTTCGACCTCTACAAATTCTACGGCAGCGAAGGCGGCTTGCGCGTGCCGTTGGTCATCGCCGGCCCCGGTATTACGACGTCAGGTGTCGTGGATGCGCCTGTCCACGTGGCTGATCTGGTTCCGACGATCCTGGACGCGGCGGGCGTACCCTATGACGCCGATGCCTTCTATGGACGCAGCGCCCAACCGGTGCTGGCCGGACAAGCGCAACGCAGCCGGCCCGAGGAGGAAGGCTTCGCGTTCGAGGTCAGCGGCAATGCAGCGCTCTATCGCGGGCAATGGAAGATCACGCGCCTTGCGCCGCCACTCGGCGACGCCCAGTGGCGTCTTTATGACCTGTCGACCGACCCAGGCGAGACAACGGACTTGTCCGCCGAGAACCCCGAATTGTTCGAGAGCATGTTGACCGAGTACCGGTCGTATTCCGAACAGGTTGGCGTCGTCGAACTCGCGCCTGAAGACTCCGCCTTCAATCAGCTTTTCATCAATGTCGGGACGAAAGCTCTGCAGAAATACTGGCCCTATGC
>CAZYUT010000257.1:0-1519 GCA_964650735.1 uncultured Hyphomicrobiaceae bacterium | reverse complement strand
GATGTGGACTACGGCATGCTGGTGAAGCTCTACGGCGGCGACACGGGCGGCAAAGGCCACGAGCGGAAGTACAGCCCCGCCGAGTGTACCGGCGCCCGCAAGGAGGTCATCGAGGGCAAGCCCGACCGGAAGGCGATCAGCACCAGCCACGTTGAGCGCCACAACCTAACGATGCGGATGGGCATGCGCCGATTCACGCGGCTGACGAACGGCTTCTTCAAGAAGCTGGAGTACCACCTGCTCATGCTGAGCATCTACTTTCTGCACTACAATTTCTGCCGCCAGCACAAGAGCCTCGGGGGCATCTCGCCCGCCATGGCGGCTGGCGTGTCCGACACGCTGCAGGATTTCGAGTGGATCTGTGAGCTTATCGACGCGCGGGCTCCGGCGCCGAAGCGCCCGACGACCTACAAGAAGCGCGAGGAGCAAAATTCAAAGTGAGACACTACCCGGGTTTCTGCGCGATTGACCGATGCCGAGGAGAACCGGCAGGTATGGTCCGAGCAGTTCGACCGCCGTCTCGACGATGTGTTCATCATTCAAGATGACATCAGCCGGCGCATAGCGGCGACCCTGGTACCCGAGATGGAGCGCGCAGAGCACATCAAGGGTCGCCAGCAACGCAGGAGCCTGACAGCCTGGGATGACTATGTCCGGGGCATGCACGCCTTCAATCTCGAAACCTGCGAGGGCTATGCCGCGGCGCGGGAGTCGTTCGAGCGGACGGTGAGCCGTGATCCCGGCTTCGCCGACGCCTGGGCGCGCTTGGCATGGACGCATCTTCGCGATGTCGCCGAGGGCTGTACCGACGACCGTGACGCGGCGATCGCGGAGAGCCTGCGCATCGTGCGCCACGCTCTTGAGGTCGATGACGCGTCGGCGGTCGCGCATCTCTGCCTAGGCACGGCCTATGTCTGGTCGGGCATGCTGGACGAGGGGCTCTCGGAAGCGCAGCGCGCGCTGCATCTCAACCCGAGTTACGCCCATGCGGCCATGGCGATCGGCAATCGCCTCGACCTCGTCGGACGCAGCCTCGAGGGAATCGAGCACATGCGAATGGGCCTGCAACTGAACCCACGCGATCCGCAACACCGCTGGAGCTACATGCTCTACCTATCGCGTGCGCACCTATCGATCGGCCGGTACGACGCGGCACTCGACTGGGTGCGTGAGGCGGTCGCGCTGCGTCCCGAACACCCTGACGTGCATTACCGGCACGCAATCTGCCTCGCCCATCTTGATTGCGTTTCGGAGGCGCGGGAAGCGCTCAGCAGGAGCGAACACTGCCGGCCCGGGTTTGTGAAATCCCGGAGTGCTTGGCGGCCATACCGCGATGAGACCCGGAATGAGCAGTTCTTCCTCGGCCTTCGAAAGCACGGTTTGATCGATGCGGACCAAGTCATCGATGGCACGACTGCCGGCGGCAACGCATCCGAACGTATGTCCGACTGAGTGGCCAGAGCGACAGCGATGAGCCGCCGTTCGCGTCGCATCATATCGATGACGGCAGCGCGGCCAA
>CAZYUT010000256.1:0-1521 GCA_964650735.1 uncultured Hyphomicrobiaceae bacterium | reverse complement strand
CCCGAGCCGGTTTCGCGGTACCACGTTCCGCTGGCCTCGCTCGGATCAACCCCCGCGGCGTCCCAAAGGCTGAGTTCCTTCTTGTGGGTGCCGGAATCGTCGCCGCGCGATGCGAAGACCGCCTGCTCCTCGGCGATCTTGGCGAGCGCCGCAGGGGCGTCGTCCATGCCCTTGACGCCTGCCGGATCGCTGGCGGGGCCGACGATGACAAAGTCGTTGTACATCACATCATGGCGCTCAACGCCGTAGCCTTCCGCGACGAACTTCTCCTCCGCCGGTTTGGCGTGAACAAGCAGCACGTCGCCATCGCCGCGCCGGCCGTTTTCCAGCGCCTGCCCGGTGCCGACCGCCACCACCCGCACGTCGATGCCCGTCTTCGCCTCGAATATCGGCAGGATGTAATCGTACAGGCCAGAGTTCTGGGTCGAGGTCGTCGATTGAACGATGATCGACTCCTGCGCGGCGGCCGGATTTGCCAGCGCGACCACTGCGAGCGCAACGCCTGCGACCACACTCGTAAACAGCTTTCGCATTTCCCGATACTCCCCTTCGTGGTTATAAAACGATGCGCCCGGCGACGTAATCGCGCGCTGCACGAGACGCCGGCTCGTTGAAGAAACGCTCCGCCCGCGTGTGCTCCACCAGCTTGCCGCGATGCATGAACACGACATCGTCGGCCAGCCGCCGCGCCTGCCCAAGATCATGGGTGATGAACACGATCTTCACGCCGCGTGCGTGCGCGTCCCCGACAATCTGCTCGATCATCAGCACGGAGGCCGGGTCGAGGCTCGCGGTCGGCTCGTCGAGGAACAGCACCTGCGGATCGGTCGCCAGCGCGCGGCCCAGCGCAAGGCGCTGCTGCTCGCCGCCCGAGAGCAGTCTGGCCTGCTGGCGCTCCCGGTCGGCAAGCCCAACCATTTCAAGGATGTCGCGCCGCCGCGCCCTGTCCGCCCGCCCGCGCAGGCTCAGCACGAAGTCAATGTTCGCGGCGACGGATCGGCGCAACAGCACCGGGCGCTGAAACACCATGGACTGGCGCTTGCGCACGCCCGCGCTGATCGGCTGGCCGCCCCACAGGACTTCACCGCTTGTCGGCGGGATCAGTCCGTGCAGGAGGCGTACGAGCAGGCTCTTGCCCGCGCCGTTCGGCCCCATGATGACGGTGAAGCTGTCGGTTGCGAGCGCCAGATCAACATGATCGACAAGTGGCTTGCCGCCCACGGCGAAGGTGAGATCACGCGTGCGGCACAGCGCGTCGCGCGCGGCGGTCTCGGCACGGGGCGTGAAATCGGGGTCTGCGCGTCTGGCCTCAAGCATAAGCGGTCCTCGCAGCGGTTCCGCGCAGCGACATCACCCCGGCGTTCACGGCAATGGCGATCAGCATCAGCACCGCGCCCAGAGCCAGCGCGAGCGCGAGTTCGCCCTTTTGCGTCTCCAGCGCGATCGTCGTGGTCATGACGCGGGTCAGATGCTTGATGTTGCCGCCAACGACGATGACCGCGCCGACCTCAGCCGTGGCGC
>CAZYUT010000255.1:0-1530 GCA_964650735.1 uncultured Hyphomicrobiaceae bacterium | reverse complement strand
CTAGCCGCAGCTTGAGTAACCGCACTCCCGGCAGATCAGGCAGCCCTCCTGATACACCATCGCGGGCCGGCCGCATTGCGGGCAAAACAACTTTTCGCCGCCAAGCTGAGCGGCGTGAGGGTTCGCTGGCTTCTCAAGAATGACCGCCTGCCCGTCGTCCCGCGGGATGAAGCCTATATCTATCATATGGCGCTCGATCACCTCGCCGATCGCCGCAAGCAGGCTCGGCACATAGCGTCCGCCGACCCAATGCCCGCCGCGCGGATCGAAAACGTCTTTCAATTCCTCCACCACGAACGACACATCCCCGCCGCGGCGGAACACCGCGCTGATCATGCGCGTCAGCGCAACCGTCCAGGCGTAATGCTCCAGGTTCTTCGAGTTGATGAAGATCTCGAAAGGCCGGCGGCGGCCATCCTGGATGATGTCGTTGATCGTCACGTAGATCGCGTGGCCTGAGCCTGGCCATTTCAGCTTGTAGGTGTAGCCTGGCAGGGCTGCATCGCGCTCCAGCGGCGCGGACATATAGACGACCTCGCCATTGCCGCGCCCGTTTTCCCGCGCCGGAGCGCTCAGCCCGAGGGACTGCTGTTGCGGGCGCTCGCCTGTTTCTGCCGCTCCCGGGCGCTGGCCCTCGCCGTCGCCGCTGCTCAGCACCGCGCCCGTCACAGGGTTCGGCCGGTAGACGGTGCAGCCCTTCAAGCCCGTTTCGTAGGCGCGTGTGTAGATATCCTTGAAATCGTCAAAGGCGATGTCCGCCGCGCAGTTAATCGTCTTGGAAATCGCCGCGTCGACATGCGGCTGAAGCGCCGCCTGCATCGCCAGATGCTGATGCGGGTGCAGATCGGGCGCGCGCACGAAGGCCTCCGGCAGCGGCGCGCCTGTCCCGAACCTCTCGCGATGCAGACGATAGGCGAAGTCTTCCACGCACTCCTCGTCCGCTGTGCCGTCGTCCTGCAGGAAGCGGCGCCGATAGGTGAAATCAAACACCGGCTCTATGCCGCTGGAGACGTTGTTGGCGATGATCGAGATGGTCCCGGTTGGCGCGATCGAGGTCAAAAGCCCGTTGCGCAAGCCCTTCTCGCGGATCGCCCGGCGGACGTCCTCCGGCAGTTCCCGCGCGCCTTCGGTGGCGAGATACTTCTCCGCGTCGAACAGCGCGAAGCTGCCTTTCTCCGCGGCCAAGTCCGTGCTGGCCAGGTAGGCGTTGCGCTGGATCACGCTCATCCAGCGCGCGGCGAGCTTCACCCCGTCGTCTGAGCCGTAATGCTTGCCGCACAGGATGAGAGCGTCGGCAAGCCCGGTCACGCCAATCCCGAGCCGGCGCTTGGCCCTGGCTTCCTCGGCCTGCGCTTTCAGCGGGTAGCCCGAAATGTCGATGACATTGTCGAGCAGGCGCACAGCGGTGCGCGCCAGCTCGCCCAGCCGGTCTTCGTTCAGCGCGGCCTTCCCGGTGAAGGGGCGGTCGACGAGCGTCGCAAGGTTCACCGAGCCCAGCAGGCACGCGCCATAAGGCGGCAGCGGCTGCTC
>CAZYUT010000254.1:0-1550 GCA_964650735.1 uncultured Hyphomicrobiaceae bacterium | reverse complement strand
AGCAGATGCAGCGCCATCGCAAAATCCTCGCCCGCCGTGCGCATCGTTGCCGAGCCCCAGAGATCGACCACCAAGCCGCGCGGCCAGTCGCCGTGATCCTGAAGGTGACGGCGCACGAGCTCCTCGCCGAGCTTGACGCCCTGCGCATAGGCCGAGCGGGTTGGCACGGCGCGCGGATCGGTCGTGTAAAGGTTGCGGCCGGTTGGCAGCACGTCGGTGCGCCCGCGATAGGGTGAGCCGGAGGGGCCAGCCGGGATGCGCAGGCCAGAAAGCGCGTCGAGCAGAGCGCGGCGCTCATCGGCCACGGACTGCGTGACGTCGAATGCGCCGGGCCGCGCGGGGCTCCGCCCCCAGACATGCAGCCCGTCACCGAACTGGCTCTCCTTCACGTCGCAGACGAAGCGGTCGATCCGCGTGATCGCCTCCGCCGGGCAGGCCGCCTCGTCCAGCCCCAGATCGGCCTCGACGCCCTGCGCGCGCGCCTCCTCGCGGATGTCGGCTTGCAGCCGGTCGCGGCGCTTCGGGTCCAGACCGTCGGCATTGGAGAATTCGTCCAGCAGCGCCTCCAGCCGCGAAAGCCGCTCCGGCGCGCCGCCCGTGCGCAGCGGCGGCGGCACATGGCCGAGCGTCACCGCGCCGATCCGCCGCTTGGCCTGCGCCGCTTCGCCGGGGTCGTTGACGATGAAGGGGTAGATGACCGGCAGATCGCCGATCAGCGCCTCGGGCCAGCAATCGCCCGACAGCGCGACGGATTTGCCCGGCAGCCATTCGAGCGTGCCATGCGCGCCAATATGGATGAGCGCGTCACTGCCGAGCGCGTGGCGCAGCCAAAGATAGAACGCGACATAAGCATGGCGCGGCACGCGGGAAATGTCGTGGTAGTCGTCATAGCGCTGATCGGGCGCGCCGCGCTCAGGCTGCAGTGCGATAAGCGCCGATCCGCGCCAGGTGGCGGCGAAATGGAAGGCCCCGTCGCGGCAGGCGGGGTCATCCTCCGGCGCGCCCCACGCTTCGGTCAGATCGGCCTGCAGCTTCGCCGGCAGCGTTTCCAACGCCGCGCGGTAGGCCTCCAGCGGCCAGGCGATGGTCTCCCGGGACAGCGCGGCTTCGAGCGGCGGACCGTCTGCGACCGCATAACCCCCCGCGCCCAGATCGCTCAGGATCGCCTCGGCAGACGCGATCGCGTCCAGGCCGACGGCATGGGCCATGTTCCAGTCTTTGCCCGGATAGGTCGAAAGCACGAGCGCCGGGCGCTTCTCCGCCGCGGGCTTCGCCGCCAGCGCAACCCATCGCGCCACGCGGTCCGCGACCGCCTTGATGCGCTCCGCCTGCGGCTGATGGCAATAGCGCGAGAATTGCAAATCCTCATCAAGCGCGCCCGGCTCCTTGAACGAGCCGACGCCGGCGAACACGCGCCCGTCCACTTCCGGCAGCACCACATGCATCGCCAGATCGGCTGGCGACAACCCGCGCTCGGACTCCGCCCACGCGTCTTCCGTCGAGGTCGCCAGCGCCATCTGGAACACCGGCACCCCGGCGGCATCCAGCGG
>CAZYUT010000253.1:0-1581 GCA_964650735.1 uncultured Hyphomicrobiaceae bacterium | reverse complement strand
GCGGCACCTGCGCCAGCCCGCTGTCGCCGCCGAAGTCGAGTTCGTCGGCCTTGCGGTGCGCCATCGGCACGTAACAGGCATCCCCCGGCGCGAGCGCCATCGACACGCCGACCAGCTCGGCCTGCATCGCATTGAGCGAAGTCGTCTCGGTGTCGAACGCGAACCAGCCCTGCTCACGGGCGCGGGCGAGCCATTCGTTCAGGCGCTCCAGCGTTGTGACGGTCTCGTAGGCGTCGCGGTCAATGGCGGCGTTGCGGATGGCCTTGGCACGGTGCGCGGCCAGATTCGCAGGGCTGGGAGCGCTGTCAGCGGCTTCCACTTCAACCCCGCCCCCGCCATCGCTGCTGCCGGGCGCTAGTCGCGGGTCCGCCTCGATCCTGTCGATGTCGAGGTCGAAGGCGTCCGCCACGCGCTTGGTCAGCGTGGTGAACTCCATCGCCTTGCAGAACGCGATCAGCCGCTCGCCATCGACATCGGGCAGGTTCAGATCGTCCAGCGGATGCTTAAGCGGCACATCGCTGTCCAGCTCCACCAGCTTGCGCGAGATGCGCGCCTGCTCGGCATATTCGATCAGGTTTTCGCGGCGCTTGTTCTGCTTGATCTCGCCCGCGCGCTCCAAAAGCGTCTCGACATCGCCGAACTGCTCGATCAGTTGCGCGGCCGTCTTCACGCCGATGCCGGGCACGCCGGGGATGTTGTCGGTGCTGTCGCCCGCCAGCGCCTGCACCTCGACGACCTTCTCCGGCCCGACGCCGAACTTCTTGATGACCTCGTCGCGGCCGATGCGCCGCTCGTTGCCAGGCATCGGGTCATACATCGACACGCGCTCGCCGATGATCTGCATCAGGTCCTTGTCGCCGGAGACGATGGTGATCTCGGCCCCGGTGTCCTTCGCCTGCGCCACATAGGTTGCGATCAGGTCGTCTGCCTCGTAGCCCTCCTGCTCGATGGGCGTCAGGCCAAAGGCGCGGACCGCCTCGCGGATCAGCGGGAACTGCGGCACCAGCTCTTCCGGCGCCTCATCGCGGTTGGCCTTGTAGTCCTCGTAGATCTCGTTGCGAAAGCTCTCGCCGGAATGGTCGAACACGACGCCGACATGGGTGGGCTTGCCGTCATCGAGCCCCTCGCGCAGCAGCTTCCACAGCATGTTGCAAAACGTCATGACCGCGCCTGTGGGCGTGCCGTCGGATCGCGTGAAGCTCGCGCCGCGCGCCTGGCTGGCCTTGAACATGGCGAAATAGGCGCGGAAGATGTAGGCCGAGCCGTCGATCAGGTAGATATGCGCGCTCTCGTCCAGCGCGGGCGCGCGTTTCGGGCTGGCGGATGTGCTTCGCTTCGACATGATGCGCGACTATATGGGGTGTAGCGGCATGGGGCAAAGCCGTTTGCGCCGCCATCCGCAGCCGTGATCGCCGCAGCGCGCCGGGGCCTGAGAAATGTCTTGCATCGCCGGGGCGTGAGCGTGCAATTCTTTGGCGGGCGCGCTATCATGTGCGGCCAGTGATCCCGTAGCTCAGCTGGATAGAGCGCCAGCCTCCGAAGCTGGAGGTCGCAGGTTCAAATCCTGCCGGGATCGCCACA
>CAZYUT010000252.1:0-1614 GCA_964650735.1 uncultured Hyphomicrobiaceae bacterium | reverse complement strand
TGCTGACGATCGAGGGCGCCATGATGCCGGGCCGCGGAAAGATGTCGGTCACGGGTAACTTGCGCGATGTCATGAAGGAGTCGATCCAGGCAGCGGCAGCTTATGTCCGCTCCCGCGCGAAAGACTTCCATATCGATCCGTCGGTGTTCGACAAACTGGACATTCACGTCCATGTGCCAGAGGGCGCGACGCCAAAGGATGGTCCGTCTGCGGGCGTGGCGATGGCCACTGCGATCGTCTCGGTGCTAACCGGCATCCCTGTGCACCGCGACGTGGCAATGACTGGCGAAATCACGCTGCGCGGCCGCGTCCTGCCGATCGGCGGTTTGAAGGAGAAGCTGCTGGCGGCGCTGCGCGGCGGGATGAAGACCGTGATCATCCCCGAGGAGAATGCCAAGGATCTCTCGGATATCCCGGAGAACGTGAAGGACCGCCTTCAGATCACACCGGTCGCACGCATGGATGATGTCCTGCGCATCGCGCTCACGCGCCCGCCGGAGCCCAAGGATTGGGACCAGGCCGCTTCGGCCGCCGCGGCGGCTGCGGCGGCGTCAGACTCGAGCGGCGAGCAGGGCCAGCCTGCTGGCACAAGCTTCCGCGCGCATTAGCGAGGGCGGATCGGGATAACGACGCAAAGCAGATTGACGGGGCGGCTTGTGAGGGCTGCCCCGTCATTTCTTGCAAAGGATTGCGCAATGCCGGTGAAGTCCGCCCCTTGCAACAGACTTTTGCGTGGATAAATCGTGTGACACACTTGGCGGGCAGGGCCATGTGCCATTGACTGACCGCTCAAATTCCGTGCGAGCGCACGACTTTTGACGACTTTGTGTTGTGGCGAAAGGAAGAGAAGATGAACAAAAAGGAGTTGGTCGCGGCAGTTGCTGACGATGCCGATCTGACGAAAGATCAGGCGGGCGCGGCAGTGGACGCGGTTCTTCGGCACATCCAGAACGCGCTTCAGGGCGGCGACGAGGTCCGAATTGCCGGGTTCGGCAGCTTCAAGGTGTCCGATCGAAAGGCCACCACGGCGCGCAACCCGCGTACCGGCGAGACCGTCGAGGTGCCGGCGAGCCGTGTGCCGAAGTTCCAGGCCGCGCGGGGCTTGAAGGAAGCGCTCAATCCGTAACGCGTCGGCCCGAAATCTGATTTCATCTCGCAGGGGTGGCTCGACAGGCCGCCCCTTTTTGCTTCGCGCTGCGCATCCGGCCGCAGGGAAAAAGCGTGGCCGCGAGCGCGCGATCTCTGATACGATCTGCTCAGCTTGGTCGAGGGGGCGTGGATCCGCATGTGGGAGTTTTTCAGGAGTTTCTGGCGCAGCCGGGTGACAGGGACGTTCCTGGCGGGGCTGATCGTCCTGCTGCCGATCGTCCTTACCGTTGTCATTATCGCGTGGCTGGTGCAGATCCTGCGCGACGCGCTGGGCCCTGGCACGGTCCTTGGCGAACTGCTGCGCCGCGGCGGCAGCGCGCTGGTGGAGAACGATACGCTGGCCTTCTGGCTTGGCGTGGCGATCGCGCTGATCGGCATCTGGGTATTGGGCGCCATCGTCCGGACGGAGGCGCGGCGCGGCGTTCAAGGCGCGCTCGACCTGCTGTTTGCGCGGCTGCCGCTGGT
>CAZYUT010000251.1:0-1626 GCA_964650735.1 uncultured Hyphomicrobiaceae bacterium | reverse complement strand
GGCGGCACGCCGGGGGGCGGCGCGCCCGGGGGGCGTGGGCCGTGGTATGCCCAGGCGGAGGCCAAGGATTTTCCCTACACGCTGCGGGAGCTGCGTAATCTTCTGGACCGGCTCGGCTATCGCGCCCAGGCCGGGAAGGTGGGCGGTGAGGAGGTGCGCGAGATGCAGGCGCGCGTCGCGGCCTTTCGCGACTCGCTGCAGCACCGCGCGCGTCGCGACCCGCCGGGACCAGACGCTGCCGACGACGACGCGCACGCCGCGCGCACCCGCTACTACGAGCGCCGCATTCAGGCCGCGCTGGCCGATATGGCCGTGCAACTCGGCGACAAGAGGTGGTCCGATCACGCCCCGCCCGGCCTGGACGTTGCGAGCCGTGCCTGGCTCGACCAGCGCTTCGCCGCGCTGCGCGGGCAACTTGCGGATGCCTTGAGTCCGCAAGCACGCCCGGCGGCCGCCCATGCCGCACTGGAGGATGCCCGCCAGCGCCTGAATGCGATGGAGCGAAAGCTCACCGAGGCGGCCGAGCGCCAGCACGAAGCCAACCACACGATCATCAGCCTCGTGGGTGCGCGCGCCTGCCAGGTCCAGTCTGCACCGCTCGCCTCGATCGACCGGCGTCTGGACGCGCTCCAGCAAGGCTTCGACCGGGCGATGGGCGAGCTTGATTCCATGAGGAAGGGGACCGAGCGCCTTGCCATCCGCGCCAGCGCAACGGTTGCGCGCCAGACCGCGCGTGCGACGGCTCACCACGTCGCCAAGGCCGTCCGCGAGGCCGCCCCCGAGCACCGGTTCGCGCGGCTGGAGGAGGGGCTGAGCGATTGCATCGACGAGACGCGCACATTACGCCACGAGGCCGCCGTCATGCGGCAGACGCTGGAGAATGGGCTGGAGGATCTGCGCGGGCGGATCAACGAGCTCACGTTGATCACGCGCAAGGCGCTAACGCCTCAGGCGCGCCCGCCGGAGGGCATCAATGCTGGTGTGCCCGCCGAAAATCACGCGCCGGCCGCGCAGCCGCCAGCCCGGCGTCATGCCTGGCCGCCCCAGATGGCGCATACCGCGCAGGATGCTCCGGCACGCTCGGGCAGCGGCCTGATCTCACGGCTCGGCTTAGTGGTCGTCGTCGTGTTGCTGATCCTCGCGAGCTTCGCGATGCTCTATGCTCAGCTATCCGGCCATGGCTGGAGGTTGCCGGCGATCACCGACCGGCAAGAAACACCTGCCTCGACGTCAAAAGCAAACAGGCTTGAGCCAGTTCCGGCGCACGATGGGGATAACGGCCGGGTGATCCTCCCCGGCATCATACTTACAGTCGTCCCGCTCCAGAGGGTGTGATGCCCTCACGCATCAGGATGCGGCGCAGCGGCCCAACCGTATTGACCAGATAAAGCCCTGCGCCGCGGGCAAGCTGAAATGGCAAAAAGCCCGAATAGAGCGTGCGGTTGAGCATATCGGCGGCCAGCGTGCGCGTCATCACATCGCCGCGCCGCGCCAGATTGTAGGCGCGCACGACCGCATCGCCGCCGGGGTCGCCACCGCCCTCCTGAACAGCTCGGGTCAGCGCCATCACATCGCGATAGCCGAGGTTCAGCCCTTGCGCGCCGATCGGCGGGACGACATGCGCGG
>CAZYUT010000250.1:0-1630 GCA_964650735.1 uncultured Hyphomicrobiaceae bacterium | reverse complement strand
GTGCGCCGCTCGGGCATGATTTCTGCGCCATCAACCTGTCGGACAATCTGAAACCCTGGGCGCTGATCGACAAGCGGCTCCGGCTGGCGGCGGAAGCTGACTTCGCCATGGCGCTTTACAATCCGCGCTCGAATGCGCGGCCAGAGGGCTTTGCGCGCGCGCTTGCCGTGCTGCGTCAGGTTTGCGCGCCGGAGACGCCAATCATCTTCGCCCACGCAGTGAGCACGCCGGATGAACAGATCGATATCGTGCGCCTGCGCGACGCCGCGCCGGACATGGCCGACATGCGCACCGTCGTGATCGTCGGCTCTAGCCGCACGCGGATCATCGAAGGGCCGGGCCGCCCATTCGTCTACACGCCCAGATCGGTGCCGGCATGACCCAGCCAGTCGAGAACAGCCTCCGGCGTTGTCACCTCCCGCCGATCGGGCAAGGGCGGGCGCGCGATCATGATGACCGGCAGGCCCAGCGCCCGCGCCGCGTCGAGCTTTGCGCGCGCGCCGCTGCCCCCGGCGTTCTTGGCGACGAGCAGCTCGATGCCGTGTTCGCGCAGCAGGGCCGTATCATCCTCCACGGTGAACGGCCCACGCGAGACCACGATGGAATGGCGCGGCAGCGGCGGCGGCGATTCCGGCGGATCGACGAGGCGCAGCAGATAGGCGTGCTGCGGCTGCGCGGCGAATTCGGCGAGGTGCATGCGCCCGATCGCCAGCATCACGCGGCGCGGCGGCCCGTCCAGCGCGGCGACGGCAGACGCGATGTCGGGCACCTCGCGCCAGTCGTCGCCGGGGCCTGGCGTCCAGGCCGGGCGGGTCAGCGCGACGAGCGGTACGCCGGTTTCTGCGCAGGCGTCCACCGCGTTCCGGCTCATCTGCGCGGCGAACGGGTGTGTGGCGTCGACGACATGCGTCATCGCGTTGGCGCACAGGTAGTCCGCCAGCCCGGCGACGCCGCCGAAGCCGCCGATCCGGCGCGGGATCGGCAGATCGCGCGGGCGCTCCACCCGGCCGGCATAGGAGATCACCGCGTCGATCCCGCGCGCGGCCGCGGCGCGTGCGAGCGCGCTGGCCTCGCTGGTGCCGCCGAGGATCAGGAGTTTGACGCGCATGGCTGAGGCTCCGTGGCTCACCATCATCGGGATCGGCGAGGATGGACCGGATGGCCTGCCGCCGGCAAGCATGACGGCGCTGGGCGAGGCCGAGATCGTGATGGGACCAAAGCGGCATCTGGGGCTTTTGCCGCCGCTGCGCGCGGAGGTGGTGGAGTGGCCTGTGCCGTTTGCGGACGGGCTGCCGCTGCTGCTGCGCTTTCGGGGTCAGCGCGTGGCGGTGCTGGCCTCGGGCGATCCGTTCTGGTACGGCGCGGGGTCGGTGCTGGCGCGGGAGCTGGAGCCAGGCGAGTGGCGCGCGTTGCCCGCGCCGTCGAGCGCGTCGCTCGCTGCGGCGCGGCTCGGCTGGCCGCTGGAGCGGGTGAAGTGCCTGGGCCTGCACGCCGCGCCGCTGACGCGCCTGCGGCCCCATCTCGCGCCGGGCGCGCGGCTGATCGTGCTGCTGCGCGACGGCGAGGCGGTCGGCCCGCTGGCGGAATGGCTTACGGCGCAGGGCTGTGGCGCGAGCATCCTTTGGGTCAT
>CAZYUT010000249.1:0-1669 GCA_964650735.1 uncultured Hyphomicrobiaceae bacterium | reverse complement strand
GCGCCTTCACCACGCGGTCAATCTCCATCAGCTCTGCGATAAGCCCCTCGAATTGATCGAGCGGCACCATGTTCGGTCCGTCCGACGGCGCGTTGTGCGGGTTGTCATGGGTCTCGATGAACAGGCCCGCCACGCCGACCGCCACGGCAGCGCGCGCCAGCACCGGCACAAACTCGCGCTGGCCGCCGCTCGTGCCGCCCTGCCCGCCCGGCTGCTGCACCGAATGCGTCGCATCGAAGATCACCGGGCAGCCGGTCTGCGCCATGATCGGCAGCGCGCGCATGTCGCTGACCAGCGTGTTATAGCCGAAGCTCACCCCGCGCTCGGTCAGGAGCACGTTTTCGTTGCCCGCGCCGAGCACCTTGCCCGCCACATGCTGCATGTCCCACGGGGCGAGGAACTGGCCCTTCTTGATGTTGACCACGCGGCCCGTGCGCGCCGCCGCGACCAGCAGATCGGTCTGGCGGCAGAGAAACGCAGGGATTTGCAGGATGTCCACGGCTTCCGCCACGCGTGCGCATTGCTCCGGCGCGTGCACATCAGTGAGAACCGGCAGGTCGAGGCTCTCGCGGATTTCCGCGAAGATCGGCAGCGCGTCCTCAAGCCCGATCCCCCGCGCGCTCGACAGGCTCGTGCGGTTCGCCTTGTCATAAGATGTCTTGAACACCAGCCCGACGCCCAGCCGCGCGGCGATCTCCTTCAGCGCGCCGGCCATCTCCAGCGCGTGCGCCCGGCTTTCCAGCGCGCATGGCCCGGCGATCAGGCTGAATGGGGCATCATTGGCAAACGCCACCCCCCGCGTCTCAATCCGCGTATTCGGCTTGATTGGCTCGTTCATTTTCTGATTCTTTCTACGGGCAATGCATAGACTCCCAGCTGACAAACCACCGTCGCGCGGCTGTTTTCAAGAGCCAATTGCCTATCGAGCTTGTGAAACGCTATTATTCCTGAAAAGGAGATGCTTGTGGGCAAGATTATCATTCACAATCTGGACGACAGCGTGATTGCGCGGCTCGAAGCGCGGGCGCACGCCTCTGGCGCAACGCTGGAGGATGTCGTCCGCGACATTCTCAACGAGGCGGCGCGTCCGAGCCGCGATGACGCTACCGCACGCGCCGCTGCCATTAGGGACAGCATCCTCGCGCGAACGGGAGGCGACGTGCCTCTCGACGCGACTGCGCTGATCCGCGAGGACCGCGATAATCGTTGATGCTGGTTGTTGACGCCAGCATTGCGGCAAGGTGGTTCGTTCCGGCCCTCGCTTGGCCATCTGCAACGGAGGTGCTTGAGGGTGGTGAGAGCCTTCTTGCGCCCGAACTGATTTTGGCCGAGGTCGCCAATACATTCTGGAAGGCGGTCCGGGCGGAGTGCATGACCCCGGAGGAAATGGAAACGGCTCTGCGGGTCCTTCCAAGTTTCTTTGTCGAATTGCGATCGATCGCGGATCTGGTTGCAGAAGCAGCCCAACTCTCTGTGGCACTAAGCCACCCAGTCTATGACTGCTGCTATATCGCGCTGGCCCAGCGCGAGGCGGCCCCATTTGTGACCGCCGACAAACGCCTCGCTACAGCCGCGCGGGGCGTGCCCAAGGTTGAGGTCCGCCTGATCGGCTAAGCCTCACAGCGGCAGGTTGTCGTGCTTCTTCGGCGGCCGCTCCAGGTGCTTGTTG
>CAZYUT010000248.1:0-1678 GCA_964650735.1 uncultured Hyphomicrobiaceae bacterium | reverse complement strand
GCTCCATCTGCGCGCACAGATCACCCAGCAGCGCGCGCAGGATCGGCGGCAGACCCTCGCGCGCCACGCAGGGCTCGGCGAAATTGCGCCGCGCCTCGAAGACCGGCGGGGGTCCGAGCGGCGAGATCGGCTCGCCCTTCAGACCCAGCGCCTGATCGAGCCGGGTCAGCACGCTCTCGCTCTGCTGGCTGCTCTGGAAGCGGCGGGAGAGGCTCGCCCGCGGGATCGGCAGGACATCGCCGATGGTGCGCAGGCCGAGCCGGCGCAAGAGCGTGGCGGGTTCAGGGTCGAGCCGCAGCGCCTCCACCGGCAGGTCGCGCAACAGCCCGTCGAGCCGCTCGCCCGCCGGGGCGATGCGCTTTTGCACCGAGCCGGAGGGGCCGTACCGCGCCAGCGCCCAGGCCGCGCCCGGCGTCCCGGCTGCGCCGACGCTATTGGCGAAGCCCAGCTGCGCCAGGTCGGCGGTGATCCGGCGCAGCATCGTCACCTCGCCGCCGAACAGATGCGCGGTGCCGGTGATGTCGAGCCACAGCCCGTCCACGCCGTCGACATTGGCCCAGGGCGTGTAGCGCACGCACCAGCGCGCCAGGTCGGTGAGCGCGCGCCGGTCGCGCTCTGCTTGCGCCGGATGCGTGTGCAGCGCGGGCAACATGGCGAGCGCGTCGGCCACGCCCATGCCGGGCGTCACGCCCGCCTCGACCGCCGGCCGGTTCGCCGCCGTGATGACAAGGCGCTGGCCGTCCTTATCGGTCAGGGCGAAGGGGCTGCCGTCATGAAGACCGTTCAGCCGTTCGTTCTGGGGCTTGCGGCAGTCGTCGCGTCTCAGCCGGTCGATCGGAAACGCTGGCAGCCAGATCGAAACGATGCGTCTCATTACGCCACTCCATGAACCAGTCCTTCGGCCGCCCGCCCCGGCATCGGGTGAGCATCGCGTGCCAGCGCGCCGCGCCGGGCGCGCGGGCGTCGTAAGCATCCGGCGGTCCGGGCGCGCGGGCGATGCGCCAGCGCGTGGCGGCGGTGCTGGGATGGGCGCTGCCTGGCGGGATCAGCAGAAGGACAGGCGTGCCGGTCATGGCGGCGGCGCGGGCAAGGCGCTGGGTCTGTTTGAAGCCGGGTGCGCTGGTTTCGCCGACGACGGCCTTGAGGCAACCGGCGCGCGCGCCTTCCTCTATCGTCCAGAGCGCGTCCTGCGCCTTGTCCGCGTCGACGAACAGGAAGCTGGCGGGGTCGAGGCCGAAGGCGGACAGCCCGTGGCCGTAAAGCGCGCCGAACTCGCGCCGGGCGAAGCGGCTGCGCACCCATAGGAGTGTGCGGCGGGCCTGCGCGGGCGCGGGCAAAAGCCGCAATAGCCCGAGGCAAAAGCCGAGCGCGGCTGTCATGTCCGGATAGGCGTCCGCGGTAATCTCATGCAGCGCGCCGCGCGCCAATTGGCCCTCGGGCAGGGCGGCGTCCACCTTGGGCAGGCCGAAGCGCCACGGCGCGGCTTCCGCCTCTCCGCCGCTTTCCGGCGCGGCTTCAAGCGCGCCCACCTCCCGGCGCAGCTCATCGAGCAGCCGGGCGCGGTCGCTGCGGGGCACGGCGTCGCGCATGTGTTGCGCCTCGTGCGCGTGGGTTGATCGGCTCATGCGGGTAAAACAATCCGTTCGGGCAGCGCGCCCATGTTCTTGTTTCGTTCTAC
>CAZYUT010000247.1:0-1706 GCA_964650735.1 uncultured Hyphomicrobiaceae bacterium | reverse complement strand
TCCTCGCCGAGCTTGACGCCCTGCGCATAGGCCGAGCGGGTCGGGACGGCGCGCGGATCGGTCGTGTAGAGGTTGCGGCCGGTGGGCAGCACGTCAGTACGCCCGCGATAGGGCGAGCCGGAGGGGCCAGCCGGGATGCGCCGGCCGGAAAGCGCATCGAGCAGCGCCCTACGCTCATCGGCCACCGACTGGCGCACATCGAACGCGCCGGGCCGCGCGGGCATCCGCCCCCAGATGTGCAGCCCGTCGCCGAACTGGCTCTCCTTCACGTCGCAGACAAAGCGGTCGATCCGCGTGATCGCCTCCGCCGGGCAGGCCGCCTCGTCCAGCCCGAGATCAGCCTCCACGCCCTGCGCCCGCGCCTCCTCGCGGATGTCGGCTTGCAGACGGTCGCGGCGCTTCGGGTCCAGCCCGTCAGCGTTGGAAAACTCGTCCAGCAGGGCCTCCAGCCGCGAAAGCCGCTCTGGTGCGCAGCCCGAGCGTAGCGGCGGCGGCACATGGCCGAGCGTCACCGCGCCGATCCGGCGCTTGGCCTGCGCCGCTTCGCCGGGGTCGTTAACGATGAAGGGGTAGATCACCGGCAGATCGCCGATCAACGCCTCGGGCCAGCACGCGCCGGAGAGCGCAACCGACTTACCCGGCAGCCATTCGAGCGTGCCATGCGCGCCGATATGAACGAGCGCGTCGGTGCCAAGAGCGTGGCGCAGCCAGAGATAAAAAGCGACATAGGCGTGGCGCGGCACGCGGGAGATGTCGTGGTAGTCGTCATAGCGCCGCTCGGGCACGCCGCGCTCGGGCTGCAGCGCGACCAGCGCCGATCCGCGCCGGGTAGCAGCGAAATGGAAGGCCCCGTCGCGGCAGGCGGGGTCGTGCTCCGGCGCGCCCCACGCTTCGGCCAGGTCGGCCTGAAGCTGCGGCGGCAGCGTCTCCAGCGCCGCGCGATAGGCCTCCAGCGGCCAGGCAATCGTCTCCCGCGACAGCGCGACTTCGAGCGCCGGGCCGCCTGCGACCGCGTAGCCGGCCGCGCCCAGATCGCTCAGGATCGCCTCGGCGGACGCGATCGCGTCCAGCCCGACCGCATGGGCCATGTTCCAGTCCTTGCCCGGATAGGTCGAGAGCACCAGCGCAGGACGCTTCTCCGCCGCGGGCTTCTGCGCCAGCCCCGTCCAGCGCGCAACCCGGTCCGCGACCGCCTCGATGCGCTTCGCCTGCGGCTGATGGCAATAGCGCGAGAATTGCAGCGCCTCATCAAGCGCGCCCGGCTCCTTGAACGAGCCGACCCCGGCGAACACGCGGCCGTCCACTTCCGGCAGCACCACATGCATCGCCAGATCGGCTGGCGACAGCCCGCGCTCGGATTCCGCCCAGGCCTCCTCCGTCGAGGTCGCCAGCGCCATCTGGAACACCGGCACGCCGGCGGCATCGAGCGGGGAGGTTCCGTCATCGCCCTTGCCGGAGAAGGAGGTGACGTTGACGATCGCCGCGGGCTGCGCAAACGCCACCTGCCGCGCCAGCCAGCCGGCCGGTTCCGGCGCTTTCAGCGAAGGCGCGAACAGCCCGGCGACGTCGAAGCCCCGCGCGCGGAATGCCGCGAACAAGGCCTTCACCGGCGCGAGATCGGCCGCCGTCAGATAGGCCCGGTAAAACGTCACGAGGATGCGCGGGCGGTCACTCACTGCAGGAAATGCCGCGAGCGGACAGCACGC
>CAZYUT010000246.1:0-1726 GCA_964650735.1 uncultured Hyphomicrobiaceae bacterium | reverse complement strand
CGCGGCGCGGGCGCTTACATCTGCGGCGAAGAGTCCGCGATGATCGAGAGCATCGAGGGCAAGCGCGGCCTGCCGCGTCACCGCCCGCCCTACATCGCGGAAGTCGGACTGTTCGGACGCCCGACGCTCAACCACAATGTCGAGACGCTCTGGTGGCTGCGCGACATCATCGAGCGCGGTGCGCAGTGGTTTGAAGGGCAGGGCAAGCATGGCCATAAGGGCCTGCGCTCCTATTCCGTGTCGGGGCGCGTCCGCGAGCCGGGCGTGAAGCTGGCCCCGGCAGGCATCACCCTGCGCGAACTGGTTGATGAGTATTGCGGCGGCATGGCTGACGGGCACACGCTGAAAGCCTATCTGCCGGGCGGCGCGTCGGGCGGCATCTTCCCGGCCTCGCTGGCGGACATCCCGCTCGATTTCGGCGGCGCGCTCAACGAGCATGGCGGCTTCATTGGCTCGCACGCCGTCGTTGTCCTGTCGCAGCACGACAACGTGAAGGACGCTGCGCTCAACCTGATGCGTTTCTTCGCCGATGAGAGTTGCGGCCAGTGCACGCCCTGCCGCGCCGGCACCGAAAAGATGGTGACGCTCCTGCAACAAGTCCCGCTGGACGAGGATACCATCGCCGATCTGGAGGCCGTGATGCGCGACGCCTCGATCTGCGGACTGGGCCAGGCCGCGCCGAACCCTGTCAATCACCTGCTGAAATGGTTCCGCGAGGATCTCATAGAGCCTCAGGCCCAACGCTTCATCGCCGAGAGGGTCATGCATGACTGAGCATATTCGTTTCACGCTGGATGGCCGGGAGGTTTCGGCCGCGCCGGACGAGACGATCTGGCAGGCCGCCAAGCGCGCCGGCGTTGAAATCCCGCATCTGTGCTGGCTCGACGCGCCGGGGTATCGCGCCGACGGCAACTGCCGCGCCTGCATGGTCGAGGTCGAGGGCGAGCGCACGCTGGCCGCCTCGTGCATCCGTAAGCCGAAAGACGGCATGAACGTCAAGACCGCCAGCGAGCGCGCCGCGAAGGCGCGCAAGATGGTGTTCGAGCTGCTGGCCGCCGACCAGCCACCGCAAATCCGCCACCCCGACCCCGATTCCAGGTTCTGGCAATGGGCGCGCGAGCTTGGTGTGACAGGCAGCCGCCTGCCCGCGCGCGAGGGCTTCGCGCCCGACCCCTCGCACACCGCCATCGCGGTCAATCTCGATGCCTGTATCCAGTGCAATTTGTGCGTGCGCGCTTGCCGCGAGGTCCAGGTCAACGACGTCATCGGCATGGCGCTGCGCGGGCACGTGGCGAAGCCGGTCTTCGATTTCGACGACCCGATGGGGGATTCGACCTGCGTGGCCTGCGGCGAATGCGTGCAGGCCTGCCCGACCGGCGCGCTCTATGAAAAATCGTTGATGGACGAGCAGGCGCAAACGCGCACGGTCTGGCCGGACAAGACGGTCGATTCGGTCTGCCCCTATTGCGGGGTTGGCTGTCAGACCAGGGTGAGCGTCAAGGACAATAAGATCGTGCAGGTGGACGGGCGCGAAGGCCCGGCCAACGAGAACCGGCTTTGCGTGAAGGGCCGCTTCGGCTTCGACTACATCCGCCACCCGGAACGGTTGACCAAGCCGCTTGTGCGCCGCGACGACGCGCCGAAGCGCGGCGATATCCGCGTCGACCCCATGAACCCTTGGGAGGTGTTCCGCGAGGCGACCTGGGAGGAGGCGCTGGAGCGCGCG
>CAZYUT010000245.1:0-1730 GCA_964650735.1 uncultured Hyphomicrobiaceae bacterium | reverse complement strand
AGCGCAGCAATCGCACTGCTGAGGTCAGGGGTTCGATTCCCCTCGGCTCCACCAATTTGTTGCTCCCGCACAACTTGCTGCGCGCGCCGGCTGCGCGACGGGTGATCCACAACCAGGGATCGCAGTTGCGCCCTCGGTCCGGGTAAAGAATGCTCCTCTCACCTCTGCCAATTCCTTCTCCAAGCGACGGAACGCGCTGGCGTCAGTTTTTCTGCCCATCCCGAAGCCGCTCGGCAATCATCGCGCGGGTATTGGCCACGCCGTAAAGCTCGACGAACGAGCCGAAGCGCGGGCCGGCGCTCTGGCCCAAGAGCACCTCGTAAAGCGCGCGGAACCAGTCGCGCAGCGGGTCGAACGCGTGCTTTTTGCCGATCTCGTAGACCACTGCCTGAATGTCCTCGCCCGGCGTACCCTCAGCCAGTTCGCCCAGCCGCTCGTGAAGCTCGCTAATCGCGGCGCGCTCGCGCTCATCCGGCGCGCGGAACTGCTTCGCCGGCGCAACGAAATCATGAAAGTAGGCGATCGCATAGCCCACCATCCGGTCAAGCTCGGGCGCGCTTTGCGGGCTCGCGCCCGGCGCATAGCGCCCGATGAAGCCCCAGAGCGTGTCCTTGTTGTCTGCGTTTGACGCGCTGACGAGGTTGAGCAGCAGCGAGAAGCTGATTGGCACATCGTCTCGTGGCGGATCGCCGAGATGGATGTGCCAGACAGGGTTGGCGACCTTTTCCTTCGCTGTCTGGTCCGGGTACTTCGCCAGGAATGTCAGGTATTCATCCACCGTCTTCGGGATCACGTCGAAATACAGCTTCTTGGCCGCGCGCGGCTTCTGGAACATGAACATGCTCAGGCTCTCGGGAGAGGCGTAGGTGAGCCATTCGTCAATGGTCAGCCCGTTGCCCTTGGACTTCGAGATTTTCTCGCCGTTCTCGTCCAGGAACAGTTCGTAGTTGAAACCCTCCGGCGGGCGTCCGCCCAGCGCGCGGCAGATCTTCGAGGACAGCGTCACCGAGTCGATCAGGTCCTTGCCCGCCATTTCGTAATCCACGCCGAGCGCGGTCCAGCGCAACGCCCAGTCTGCCTTCCACTGACACTTCACGCGCCCGCCCGTCACCGGCGTCTCGACGCGCGCGCCCGTGTCCGGGTCTTCATAGGTGATGGTCCCGGCCGCGGCATCTCGCGCCACCATCGGCACCTGCAACACACGGCCGGTGCGCGGGCAGATCGGCAGGAACGGGGAATAGGTCTTCTGCCGCTCCGCGCCCAGCGTCGGCAGGATGATGTCCATGACCTTGTCGTACACACTGAGCATCTTCAGCAGCGTCTCGTCGAACCGGCCGGACTGGTAACAGGTTGTCGCGGAATAGAACTCGTAATCGAAGCCGAAGCGGTCGAGGAAGCGGCGCAGGCGCAGATTGTTGTGCGCGGCGAAGCTCTCATGCTCGTCGCTGAACGGATCGGGCACGCGCGACAGCGGCATCCCCAGATAGGCTTCCATCTTCTCACGATTTGGCACGTTGGTTGGGACCTTGCGCAGGCCGTCCATGTCGTCGGAAAAGCAGATCAGCCGCGTTGGCAAGCCGGTCAGCACTTGAAATGCATGGCGGACCATGCTGGTGCGCGCGACCTCGCCGAAGGTGCCGATATGCGGCAGGCCGGACGGGCCGTAGCCGGTCTGGAAGATCACGACATCCGGTGCGCCGGTTTTCTCGAACCGCTTGATCAGCTTGCGC
>CAZYUT010000244.1:0-1775 GCA_964650735.1 uncultured Hyphomicrobiaceae bacterium | reverse complement strand
AGCGCCGGGCCGACAAGGATCAGCGCGGTCCGCTCGATGCCCTCGCCGAGCGCGTCCTCGATCCCGGCCAGCGTGGCGCGCACGATGCGCTCATCCGGCCAGCTCGCGCGATAGACCACGGCGACCGGGCAATCCGGCCCGTAGGCGGGCAGCAGATCGGCGACGACCTGCGCGAGGTTATGGATTGACAGGTGAATGGCCAGGGTCGCGCCCGTGGCCGCGAAGTTGCCGAGGCTCTCGGCTTGAGGCATCGCAGAGGCGCGGCCCGGCGTGCGCGTCAGCACCACCGATTGCGCCAGCCCCGGCAGCGTCAGTTCGGCCTCCAGCGCGGCGGCGGCGGCAGCGAAGGCGGGCACACCCGGCGTCACGCTCACCGGGATGCCTTCGGCGCGCAGGCGGCGGATCTGCTCGCCCATCGCGGACCAGATTGACACGTCCCCGGAATGCAGCCGCGCCACGTCGTGGCCCGCGTCATGCGCCGCCCGGCACTCGGCGATGATCCCATCGAGGTCGAGCGGGGCGGTGTTGACGATGCGCGCGCCCGGCGGGCAATGCGCGAGAGCGCCTTCGGGCACGAGCGAACCCGCGTACAGGCACACAGGGCAAGTGGCGATCAGATCGCGCCCGCGCAGGGTCAGCAGGTCCGGCGCGCCCGGCCCCGCGCCGATGAAATGCACGGTCATGGGCCCGCTCCCATCGCGATGGCGCAGGTTGCCAGCCGGTCGGCGGAGATGCTGCGCGGGGCGAGCAGGCGCGCGCCCGGGCCGGCGGCTGCGAGCGCTGCGGCTTCTGCGACGCTGCCGGTGCCGCGCGCGAAGCGCACGCGGGGCGCTTCGGTCGGTGTGTGCTGCCTGCTCAGGTCATCGGCAGCAATAGCGCGGACGTCCACGGCCATCTGCCGCGCAAGCGCGGTCACGCAGGCGGCCTGCGCCTTGTCCTCGGGCGCAGCCAGAGCCGTCACCTTCCGCTCACCCGCCGCGCGCGCCAGCGCATCGCGCAGGCTGTCCGCCGTCGCCGCCGCGCGAAAACCGAAACCCGCCACGATCATCGCGTCACGCTCCATTGCACAATCGGATAGGCTGCGCGCCAGCCGCGCTTGCCGCCGAGCGGCGCAGCCTCGGAAAAATCGAAGCGCATCAGCCGCCCGCCCTGCGCCGCGTGCCAGCGCGCCAACAGCGCCTCGGATTCCAGCGTCACCGCATTCGCCACCACGCGCGCGCCCGCCGGCAGCCGCGCCCACAGATCCTCCAGCAGCGCCTCCGACAGCCCGCCGCCGATGAACACCGCTTGGGGCATCGCCAGCCCGTCAAGCACCTCTGGCGCGGTCCCCTCGACAACCTCCAGCCGGTCAACGCCTAGCCGTTCGGCATTCGCCCGCGCGCGCGCCGCCCGCTCCGGCAGCGCCTCGACCGCCGTGGCCGCCGTCTCCGGCTGCGCCAGCAGCCATTCGATGCTGACCGCGCCCGACCCCCCGCCGATGTCCCACAAATGCTCCCCAGCGCGCGGAGCCAGCGCCGCCAGCGTCAGCGCGCGCACCGGTGCCTTGGTGATCTGGCCGTCATGGTCGAACAGATCATCCCGCCGGCCGGGCACCGACGAAACGCCTGCGCCCTCGCCCGCGACCTCCAACGCGACGCAAACCGGATGCGCGATGTCATTAAGCGCCATCTCATCCGCCCGCGCCTGCCGGAAGCGCTCGCGCGGCCCGCCCAGAGCTTCCATGACCCAAAGGATGCTCGCGCCACAGCCCTGCGCCGTAAGCCATTCCGCCAGCG
>CAZYUT010000243.1:0-1788 GCA_964650735.1 uncultured Hyphomicrobiaceae bacterium | reverse complement strand
GCACACTTCTACAATCTTTGGTTGCGCTTCACACACAGGATCGTCAACGCATAAGTTTGAATTTCTACGCTGGCAGTGGGCGTGTTTACAACTTCTTGCTGTACTGCGCTTCAGCTTCAGCCCATGGTCTGTTGCCGATCGGCTCGAGGCGGCGCCGTGCATCGATCTTCGCCGAAATCGACACGATCGCCTGCCCACGGGTCGGGTGCTGACCCTCCGTGTCGGGAACCAGCCGGGCCGCGCGGCCGACCCTCAGAGTTAACCCTGTTCGTCGTCTCGCGCATGATGCCCCAACCATCTCGAATACCTAAGCGCACTTTTCGCGCTGCTCCACGAGCGGTGGCTGATGGCTCTTGGCGCCGGGCTCGTCTATAGGAGGCTGGTTATGCGCTCTGGCCGGCTCGCCGATGCGGTGATGGCCCACATCGCGAGCAATGCCGTGATCGCCGGCGCCGCGATCCTTCTTGGCGATTGCAATCTTATCTGAGCCTGCCTGAGACGGATCCAACGACCGCGATTTTCCCAGCTCGACCCGTGGGACGGGGTGATCTTGCCGGTCCGGTGACAATGGCCCCGCGGAGGTCTTCCTGTATGGCCCATGGCGGAAGATTTCCGGTTGCGCAGGAGGAATGTTATGCGCTTCGACCTGCTGCGAAGACCATAACGCCGAGACCGGTCAGCAACAGCGCAAGTCCTGGCGGCAAGGGAACCGCGGCATCGGCCGTTAATTGCCAGCTTGCCACAGTTCCGGCGGGCGGCTGCAGGATCGCGATCGACAAGGAGCCATCGTTCACAACCCCGCCGCGCAGGATCAGTTCGACGAAGGGCGGATCGATTATCGCATTGGGCACGAAGCCCTCGATGAGAAGGTCGTCAACCGTCATCACCCCGGTCACCGCTACATCGAATTCCAACCGGAACAGGAACAGCAACTCGTTGATTAGGGTCCCGCCGGCGGGCGAGGTCAGTTCCACAAGGCCGCCCGGCGTGATGTCCAGATCGAAAGTCGGGTCGGGCGTGATATCGATTCCGTCACCGACCGTAATTCCGGTAAACTCCGTCCCGTCCCCGATGATCGCGGTATCGCTGCCCAACGGAGCGCCAAAGGTCACGCCCAGACCATTGCCGAAGTAGGAGCCCCAGCTGACGCCGACCTCCAGTCCGTTAAAGTCCGTGATCGGCGCCGCCGGCGCGGCTGCCGCGCTGCCCGCCGTCAGCGCCAGGCCGGCGATTGCTGAGATCGCAGCTGTGCGCATGTCGCCTCCCGTCCCCATGTGGTCAGGTGACCTTACCTTGGGTTCCCCGTTTGGACCCGTTGAGCACAGCCTGAGGGCGTCAACAAGCGCAATCAAGGAGAATGAGCCAATGGCGGCGCTTTTGTCGACCGCTCCCGTATGGGGCGAAGCCTGACCGAAAAAGTCAGATGACGGCATTATCCGCATCTCGGTCGACCGACTTGGCGGCCATGACGCGACCGCAGCGAATGGCCGGATTTCCAAGGGCGCCGCAGCATAGGTCGGGGGCCTGGACGCCATTCGCTATGCTGCGTGCGCGTGCAACAGGATCTTGGCGGGTCCGCTATGGGCTCGACTCGGTCATGCGGCGCCGCAGCAATTTGCATTGCCTCTCTACCGCGCGGACGACGGCTTCCGCCGAGGCGGCGGGTGGCGGACGCGTCGCGGCAACCTCACCCGGGATTTCCCATTTGGCTTCTTCCGTATGACGATGCCTTCGGTTGACGCGCCGATCAAGCACGCTGCGCCCTTCCTGGCGTTTCGAATGGTTGAC
>CAZYUT010000242.1:0-1810 GCA_964650735.1 uncultured Hyphomicrobiaceae bacterium | reverse complement strand
GCCAGCCAGCTCGAAGACATCGTCAGGAATGAGCCGCTCGCAGCTTATGTCCGGAACGACTGGCGCGAACGCGTGAAAATGGTCGTCCCGCGCTACAATCAGGAACGCGCCCGCTGGGCCTCGGTCACGCGCGAAGACCTCGCGCAGACCACCAAACGCGCTTTTGACGGGCGCACGATCGGGACATATCGCGATGGCGAGGACCAAATCCCGATCGTCATGCGGCAGATCGAGGAAGAGCGTGAGAATGTCGGCGCCATCGATGTGCTCCAGATCCAGCCGGCTCAATCCACGGTTTCGATTCCGGTTGGCCAGGTTGTGGACGCAGTAGCCGTCGACTGGGAAGATCCGCTGATCTGGCGTCGTGACCGCCAGCGAACGATCACCGTCCAGGCCAACCCTGTAGCCGGCGTCACCGCGCCGAGCCTGCGCGCAGCGCTGGTCGAAAAGGTTGAGATGCTCGATCTGCCGCCAGGCTATCAGCTCGAGTGGGGCGGCGACTTCGAGTCCTCAAGAGATGCCAATGCCTCTTTGATACCTGGCATGATTCCCGCTCTGGCCGTCATCGCGCTGATCGTTGTTGCGCTTTTCAACGCGTTCCGGCCGCCCTTGATCATCCTGTGCACCATCCCTTTTGCCATCATCGGTATCACTGCCGGATTGCTTGCCTTCGATGTGCCGTTCGGATTTCTCGCGCTGCTGGGCGCAATGAGCCTGGCCGGTATGATGATCAAGAATGCGATCGTGTTGCTGGATGAAATCGACATCGAATTGGCGAATGGCAAATCGCGTTACGAGGCTTTGATGTGCGCGGCGCAGTCGCGATTGCGACCTGTCATGATGGCTGCCGCAACAACTGTGTTTGGTGTCGTGCCGCTGCTGCCTGACGTCTTTTGGGAAGGTATGGCGGTCACAATCATGGGTGGGCTCACGGTCGGCTCTTTCCTGACCATGATCCTGCTGCCCGTATTCTACGCGATCTTCTACAATGTGAAAAACGCGCCGGGACAGCAGCCAGCGAGCGGCGCCATGGCCAGAGCATAATTCGAATGCGCGCTCCGGAAGAGCGGCAGCTTAGAGGCGGAAGCGGATGTGCCGCCGGCCAGCATGATACCTCACGGCACTATGCGCCACCTGTGAAACAGCAGAGTCTGTTTTTGGGGACAGCGGCCTGTGGAGCTGCGACCTGGGCAACTGGTGTGTTCAGCGGCTGATAGTTGACCGCGGCGTCATTCAGTGCAGGCACCTCGCTCAGCGGGACGCACTTCATCGCGGCATCGGTGTGGGAACGATTTTGGAGATTGCCAAATATTTGGAGTAATTCAGGTATTTGGCCGTGGTTAATGGCGGAGGGGGTGGGATTCGAACCCACGAGACGGTCTCCCGCCTGCCGGTTTTCAAGACCGGTGCCTTAAGCCACTCGGCCACCCCTCCGGTCTGTTCGCGCGCGCCGCACGATCTTTGAGGACGCATGCGGACGAGAGCTTCGGTGGTGCGCCGGGCCTTGTCAACCGCCCGGCGGCTATCGTTCACACGCCTGCGGCCAGAATCGGCTCGTGAAATGCCGGGCGCGCCTTCAGCCGCGCGTAATACGCCTCCAGAGCTGGCAGGGCGGGGCGCTTGATGTCCATAAAAAACCAGCGATGCACCATCATACCGAGCGCGCAGTCCGCGATAGTCGGCTGCTCTCCGGCAATGTAGGGCGTGCGCTCCAGTTGCGCATCGAGGATCGTGCAAAGGCGCGCCGCCTGCTCTTCGGCGACCGGGATGCCTTCAGGGTCGGAGCCGGGCTTGACATGCAGCGGGAAAA
>CAZYUT010000241.1:0-1826 GCA_964650735.1 uncultured Hyphomicrobiaceae bacterium | reverse complement strand
GACGGACGAGGCGCGCGCGGCGGCCAAGCGGCTGATCGGGAGCGCGGCGTGAGCGCGGTTCGAGACATCCCGCCTGAAGAGCTAACCCACGAACAGGCCACCGACGAGGTTCTCGCGCTGATCGCCGAGATCGGCCAGCACGACCGCGCCTATTTCGAGGAAGACGCGCCGCTTATCTCCGATGCGGAATATGACGCACTGCGCCAGCGGCTGGAGGCGATCGAAGCGCGGTTCCCCGACCTGGTGCGGCCGGACAGCCCGAGCCAGGCGGTCGGCGCGCCGCCCTCGGAAAAGTTCGCCAAGGTGCGCCACCGGGTGCCGATGCTTTCACTCGGCAACGCTTTCTCGGAGAATGAAATACGCGAATTCGTTGACCGCATCCGCCGCTTCCTCGGGATGGAGCCGGACGCCGAAGTCGCCTTTTCCGCGGAGCCGAAGCTCGACGGCCTGTCGATGACGCTGATGTATGAGGGCGGCAAGCTAGCCTTCGCCGCCACGCGCGGCGACGGCTACGAGGGCGAGGACGTGACGGCAAATGTCCGGACGATCGAGACGATCCCAAAGCGCATCACCGCGAAGTCCTTCCCCAGCCGTTTCGAGGTGCGCGGCGAGGTGTTCATGTCGCACGCCGACTTCGCGGCGCTGAACGCGCGCCAAGCCGAACGCGGCGGCAAGACCTTCGCCAATCCACGCAATGCCGCAGCCGGTTCTGTGCGCCAGCTCGATCCGAACGTCACCGCCGCGCGCCCGCTGCAGTTCTACGCCTGGGGCTGGGGCGATGTCTCGGAATTGCCGGCTGATAGCCAGTTTGGCGTGCTGAAAGCCATTGCGGATTGGGGCTTTCCAGTCAGCCCTCATCTGGCGCATTGCGGGAACGCCGATGAATTGCTGGTCTATTATCGTGACATCGAAACGCGCCGCGCCGCGCTTGGCTACGATATCGACGGCGTGGTCTACAAGGTCGACAGCCTCGCTCTGCAGGAACGGCTTGGCTTCGTCTCGCGCGCACCCCGCTGGGCCATCGCGCACAAGTTCCCGGCGGAGAAGGCGACGACCATCCTAGAGGATATCGACATCCAGGTGGGGCGGACCGGCGCGCTGACGCCCGTCGCCAAGCTGCGGCCCGTGACTGTCGGCGGCGTGGTGGTCAGCAACGCGACGCTGCACAACGAGGACGAGATCGCGCGCAAGGACGTGCGCATTGGTGATACGGTGATCGTACAGCGCGCGGGCGACGTGATCCCGCAGATCCTCGGCGTGGTGCTCGAAAAGCGCCCGAAGGACGCCAAGCCCTACGAAATGCCCGAGCGCTGCCCGATCTGCGGCTCCCACGCGGTGCGCGAGATCAACCCGGCGACGGGCAAGCCCGAGGCCGCGCGCCGCTGCACCGGCGGCCTGGTCTGCGAGGCGCAGCTTCTCCAGCGGTTGAAGCATTTTGTTTCGCGCGGGGCCTTCGACATCGAGGGGCTAGGCGGCAAGCGAATCGAGCTGTTTCACGAGGAAGGCTTGATCAACAACCCGGCCGATATTTTCACGCTGGAGGCGCGCGACGCGCAGTCGAACCGGCCGATCCGCACCTGGGAAGGCTGGGGCGAGAAGTCGGCGGCGAACCTGTTCGCCTCGATCAACGCGCGGCGGGATATCGCGCTCGACCGCTTCATCTATGCGCTCGGCATCCGCCATATCGGCGAGACGACCGCGCGGGTGCTGGCGCGCAGCTACGGCACATGGACCGCGTTCCGCGAGGCGATGGAAGCCGCGCGCGACCGCGAGAGCGAGGCTTACCGCACGCTCGTCAACATCGACGGCATCGGCCCGGCGGCGGC
>CAZYUT010000240.1:0-1834 GCA_964650735.1 uncultured Hyphomicrobiaceae bacterium | reverse complement strand
AGCGGCGAATTCGATCTCCACGCCGACATGGCGTGGCTCGCCGAGATAGTTTTCGCCGAACGGCGGCTGGGCCGGCGTCGGACGCTTCTGTGCGTGGGTTTGATTTTGGTCTGATTGCATCATGTGACACGTCATCCTGATCGCGCGCGCTCGTTTGCGCCCAGCTGATTCCATCATGCCGGGAAGTTCGCGCTGACGGCATGAAAGTACAAGTTCTGTTCGGCAATTTGTTGATTGCGCCGCCATGCGACGCTGGAACAGCCCGGCGGGCTCGCAGGGCTGGCGATAAGCTGGTCGAGTGTCATGCGCTTGTAACGGGACTTCGCGATAACCCTGAGGCGCAGTTGTTTTCGAGCTGACGACCACGATCAGGGAGTATTGATGATGTCTCGTTTTCGCACATTCGCGGCCGCCTTCGCGGTCCTCGCCGCCATCGGCCTCGCCGCGCCGGCCAACGCATTTGAGCTCGGGGCGCGCTACCAGGATAACGACGGCGATCTGGTCGCCGACATCCCCAGCGATCCGGCCGAGCATGTCGACCCCGATACGCTCATCTTCGCTTACACCCCAGTCGAAGACCCGGCGGTCTACCGCGAAGTTTGGGCGGAATTCCTCGACCACATGGCCGAAGTGACCGGCAAGGACGTGCAGTTCTTCCCGGTTCAGTCCAATGCCGCGCAGATCGAAGCGATGCGCGCCGGCCGTTTGCATGTCGCGGGTTTCAATACCGGCTCCAACCCGATCGCCGTGGCCTGCGCCGGCTTCCGCCCGTTCGCCATGATGGCGGGCAATGACGGCTCGTTCGGCTATGAGATGGAAGTCATCACCTATCCGGGTTCTAACATCCGCTCGGTCGAGGACATCCGGGGCAATACGCTCACCCACACCTCGCAGACCTCCAATTCGGGCTTCAAGGCGCCGACCGCGCTGATGAAGGCGGAATTCGGCATGATCTCGGGCGAAGATTACGACACCCAGTTCTCCGGCAAGCACGACAACTCGATCCTCGGCGTCGCCAACAAGGACTATGAAGTCGCGACCATCGCCAATTCCGTGAAGGGCCGCATGATCGAGCGCGGTGTCGTCTCCGAGGACCAGCTGGAAGTGCTCTACACCTCGCAGACCTTCCCGACGACCGGCTATGGCGTGGTCTACAACCTCAAGCCTGAGCTTCAGGACAAGATCAAGGAAGCCTTCTTCTCGTTCAACTGGGAAGGCACCGGTCTTGAAGAGGAATTCGGCAAGAACGGCGAAGAGCAGTTCATCGAGATCACCTTCAAGGACGACTGGGACGTGATCCGCAAGATCGACGCTGCGAACAACGTAAGCTACGACTGCGAGTAATCGGACCCAACGTAAACGGGGCGCGTGCGGGGCTCTTGCGCGCGCCCACCGATCTGGGGCGTGCCCATGTTGCGTGTCGAGAATCTGGTCAAGACCTATCGCACCGGCGACAAGGCATTGAACGATGTCAGTTTCACGGTGCGCCAGGGCCAGGTCGTCGGGCTGATCGGCCCGTCCGGCGCGGGCAAGTCGACGCTCATCCGCTGCGTGAACCGGCTCGTGGAGCCGACCTCCGGGCGGGTGCTGCTCAACGACACCGACCTCACCCGCCTGAACAAGAGCGCGCTGCGCCGCGCCCGCCGGCGAATTGGCATGATCTTTCAGGAATACGCGCTCGTCGAGCGGCTGACCGTGATGGAGAACGTCCTGTCTGGCCGGCTCGGCTACGTTTCCTTCTGGCGCTCATGGTTGCGTCAGTACCCCCGCGCGGATATCGCGAACGCGTT
This sequence comes from uncultured Hyphomicrobiaceae bacterium, assembly GCA_964650735.1. GTDB lineage: Bacteria > Pseudomonadota > Alphaproteobacteria > Rhizobiales > Rhodomicrobiaceae > Dichotomicrobium. Next base: position 44 of record CAZYUT010000240.1, on the reverse strand, counting down.
TCGCTTGCTGGACCGTGTGGGCCTGGATGGCCGCGCCGACAGCC
>CAZYUT010000239.1:0-1875 GCA_964650735.1 uncultured Hyphomicrobiaceae bacterium | reverse complement strand
GTGCACGTTGTCCTCCACGATAAGGATGCGAAGCTTCTCAAATTGCACGGTGTTCGCCTCCCCTCACGCGTCATCGGGAAGGGACTAGCGCAGGGTGGTATCTATTTCGTATCGCTTGAGAGAATTCGGGCCGCAGGCTGCGGAGGGATCACGCCTGCGCGGCGTCGGCTTTGCGCCGCTCCGGGCCGTGGTAGTTGGCGTCGCTGCGACGACGGCGGCACGGCCCGAAATAGGTGGCGTGAGCTGCTGCCGGTTTCGTGGACTCGAACTTAAGCTACTCCCTCCCGCCGCTCGAACTCCACCGGGCTCAGATAGCCGAGCGTCGAGTGTCGCCGGCGCGGGTTGTAGAAGCGCTCGATATAGTCGAACACGTCGGCCCGGGCCTCGTCGCGCGTGCGATAGGTCTTGCGCGTCACGCGCTCGGTCTTGAGCGAGGAGAAGAAGCTCTCCATCGCCGCGTTGTCCCAGCAGTTCCCCGACCGGCTCATCGAGCAGGTGACGCCGTGCGCGGCCAGAAGCCGCTGGAACTGATCGCTCGTATACTGAGAGCCCTGGTCGGAATGGTGCAGCAGCGCGTCGACCCGGCCGCGCCGCCAGACCGCCATCATGAGCGCGTCGATCACCAGCTGCGCCGTCATCGAGGCCTGCATCGACCAGCCCACGATGCGGCGGGAGTAGAGGTCGAGCACGACCGCCACGTAGAGCCAGCCCTCTGCGGTCCACACGTAGGTGAAGTCGGCGACCCATCGCCGGTTGGGCGCAGAGGCCTCGAACCGCCGCTCAAGCAGGTTCGGCGCGATGAGACTGCGCTCGCCCGCGTCCGTCGGCGGCCGCCGACGGCGGGGCCGCGCCCTCAAGGCCTGCCGGCGCATCAGCCGCTCGATGCGGTGCAGGCCGCAGGCGACGCCCTCGGCGAGCACGTCGCGCCAGACCCGGCGGGCGCCGTAGGTGCGGTCGCTGCCAAGGAAGCTCGCGCGGACCTTCGCGCCGATGATCTCGTCGCTCTTGGCCCGCAAGCTTGGCGGCCGCCCGAGCCATGCGAAGAAGCCGCTCCGCGACACACCGAGCGCATCGCACATCCACGCCACGGGCCAGATCCCCCGGTGCTTCGCGATGAAGGCGAACATCACGCCTGGTCCTTCGCGAAGTAGGCCGCGGCTTTTTTTAGGATGTCGCGCTCGGCCTTGAGCTTGGTCACCTCGCGCCGCAGCCGCTCGATCTCGAGCTGCTCGGGCTTCATCCGCCCGTGGCCGGGGAAGGCCTCGCGCGGATCGGCCTCGACGTCGCGCACCCACTTGCGCAACACGTTGGGATGAAGCTCGAGATCGCGCGCCGCCTGGGCGATCGTCACGCCCCGTTCGCGCACCAGCCCGACCGCCTCACGCTTGAACTCTCGACTGAACGTCCTGCGCCGTCCCATGACCCACCTCCGATCTCACCAAAACACCTAAACTTGGTGTCCACGAGACCGGCAGCAGCTCAGAGCGCTGCATCCCAATTGGGTTTGGAGCCTAGGCGGGAGCGCGGTCGCGGCGTGAGTCGCCGGCCTCGCGCTCGCCGGTTTGACCGGGGAAGGCGATGATGTCCCCGGCTTCGTCATGCATCGGGGGCGGAGTGGATCGCCAGCGCCGCGAGCGCGTGGCGTCAAAGCGCAAAACCCGTCCCATCACACTTGCCCTCAACCGCGCGCGATGTGCGTCGTCTGAAGGGTCGAGGGCGTTGGCTTAGCGAGTGGTTAACGCGCCTTCGCGCGCGCACAAAAATGGCCGGGCCATCTGTGGGCCCGGCCGAAGTGGGCGCATACCTAGGGAGGAGATGGTATGCTCAACCGTCGAAGCGATCGAAGGTCTGAAAGGACCTTAGCGGTTTGCTGCG
>CAZYUT010000238.1:0-1923 GCA_964650735.1 uncultured Hyphomicrobiaceae bacterium | reverse complement strand
CCGCGCAGGCTGCACGAGCCCTCGCGCCCGACAATAATATGATCGTGCACCACAATCCCGAGTTTGCCCGCTGTCTCCACGATCTCTTTCGTCATCGTGATATCGGCCTGCGACGGAGTCGGGTCGCCTGAGGGATGATTATGCACGAGGATCAGCGCCGTCGCGGATAACTCCAGCGCCCGCTTTATGATTTCGCGCACATAGACCGGGGTGTGGTCCACTGTGCCTTCCTGCTGCACCTCGTCTGCGATCAGCCGGTTGCGCTTGTCGAGAAAGAGGATGCGGAACTGCTCGATCTCCGAATGCGCCATGGCGGCCTGGCAATAATCCATCACCTGCGTCCAGGAGCTGAGCACGGGTTTGTCCATGATCTCGCGGTTCAGCAGCCGCAGCGACGCGGCGCGCACCAGCTTCAGCTCGGTAATCACCGCGTCGCTGATGCCGGCAACCTCGCGCAGCCGTGCGGGCGAGGCGTTCATGACCGCGGCGAAGGAGCCAAATTTGGCGAGCAGCTCTTTCGCGAGCGGCTTGGTGTCGCGGCGCGGGATGGCGCGGAACAGAATGAGTTCGAGAAGCTCATAGTCCGGAAGGGCATCCGGCCCGCCTTCCATGAAACGCTGGCGCAGACGCTGGCGGTGCCCGTGATAATGAGGCTTGGCGGTCTTGCCGCTCTTGGCGCGCAGGCCTTTCGTCTTGTCTGGAGCCTGAGCGATTGGCAGAGGGGGCTGGGCTGCGCTGGCTGGGGGGAGCTGGCCCTGAGCGTCGTCAAACCCGCTCATGATGCGCGCAATTCGGCCTGAACATATGGCGGCTTGTGCCACCCCGCCGGCGAGTAGGTGAACACCTCGCAGCCGTTCTCGGTGATGCCCACGGTGTGCTCGAACTGCGCCGACAGCGAACGGTCGCGCGTCACCGCTGTCCAGCCGTCCTTGAGGATCTTCACATGCGGGCGGCCAAGATTGATCATCGGCTCGATGGTGAACACCATGCCCGGCTGAAGCTCCAGCCCCTCGCCCGGATTGCCATAGTGCAGGATATTTGGTTTGTCATGAAAGACGTCGCCGACCCCATGGCCGCAGAAGTCGCGCACGACGCTGCACCGCTCGGCCTCGGCATAGCGCTGGATCGCCGCGCCGATGTCGCCTGTCGTGTTGCCCGGCTGCGCCGCCGCGACGCCGCGCATCAGCGCCTCATGCGTGACCTCGATGAGCCGTTCGGCCCGCCGCGCGACCTGCCCGACCGGATACATGCGGCTCGTGTCGCCGTGCCAGCCATTCAGGATCAACGTCACGTCAATGTTGACGATGTCGCCCTCGTAGAGCTGGCGCGGGCTGGGAATGCCGTGGCAGACGACGTGATTGATCGAGCTGCAGATTGACTTGGTATAGCCGCGATAGTTCAGCGTCGCCGGGATCGCGCCATGATCCAGCGCGAATTCCAGCACCAGATCGTCCAGCGCCTGCGTCGTGACGCCCGGCTTCACATACGGCGCAACCATGTCGAGCGCCTCGGCTGCCAGCTGCCCAGCCGCACGCAGCCCCTGGAAGGCTTCCTCGTCGTAAAGCCGGACCTTGCGATCCGCGCGCCTCATATCGCTCTCCACGTCTACCGTTGTGCTGCTCTCACTGCTGCTCAGGATGCAGCTTTTGCTGTGCTCACGTCCTCAGTGAATGACACGCGCTCCAAAACACTTATACCGTCAAGCCGGACATCGCAAACATAACACAAGGCTTCAACGCCCGCCTCGGTTGCCCGCGCGAAGGCTGCGGCATAGGCCGGGTCGATGTCGGCCGCAAGCGCGAAGCGGTCCGCCGGGCGCTGCACGAGATACAGCATCACCGCCCGGTCGCCTCCTGCCACGCTCGCGGCCAGCTCACCCAGATGCTTCGCGCCGCGCGCCGTCACGCTGTCGGGGAACTCGGC
>CAZYUT010000237.1:0-1924 GCA_964650735.1 uncultured Hyphomicrobiaceae bacterium | reverse complement strand
CGCAGTATTACATCAATCACCGCTGGTATGGCGGCACGCTGACCAACTGGCAGACGATCACGAACTCGATCAAGCGCCTGCGCCAACTGGAAGGATTGCTCGAAGGCGAGGTCCACGGCTTCACCAAGAAGGAGCTGCTCAACCTGACGCGCGAACGCGACAAGCTGGAACAGGCGATCGGCGGCATCAAGGACATGGGCGGCATTCCCGACCTGCTGTTTGTCATCGACACCAACAAGGAAGCCATCGCCGTCGCCGAGGCGCACAAGCTTCATATTCCCGTCATTGCCGTCCTCGATAGTAACTGCGATCCGGATGGGATTGCCTATCCGGTTCCGGGCAACGACGATGCTGGGCGGGCGATCGCGCTTTATTGCGATCTGGTGGCGCGTGCGGCGCTTGACGGCATCGAGCGGGCCACTGCGGCGGCAGGCGGCGACATGGGCGCGGCGGTGGAGCCGCAGATGGAGGTGCTGCCGGAGGAGCCGGAAGTGCAGGCTGACCGAGTTGCCGATGCAACACCAGAGGCGGGCCCGGTCGTGCAGCCAGCAGCCGCTGAGGCGGATATCGCCGCCGCAGCCGAGGCTGCTCCAGTTAATGTCGCGCCGGAGCCTGCGTCGGGCAGCGGCTTGCGCCGCCTGCAGGCGCCGGAAGGCGAGCCGGACGATCTGCAGAAAATCGGCGGCGTCGGCAAGAAGCTGGCCGAAAAGCTCAACGAACACGGGATCTACCATTATTGGCAGATCGCCAGCATGACGGCGGATGACCTCGCCAAGGTTGACGAGGAACTTGACCTCAAAGGCCGGGCCGCGCGCGACGGCTGGATTGATCAGGCGGCCAAACTGATGCAGGAAAGAGCTGCTTGATCGCTCGGATGCGGCGTCAAGGGGCGGCAACGGCAGGCAATTTCAAGAGGCGAGGATGGCTGAGATCACCGCAAAGATGGTCAAGGACCTGCGCGACAAGACTGGCGCGGGCATGATGGACTGCAAGACGGCGCTGGCCGAAACCGACGGCGACATGGAGGCCGCAATTGACTGGCTGCGCGCCAAAGGCTTTGCGAAGGCCGCGAAAAAGGCAGGGCGCACGGCGGCCGACGGCCTGGTTGGCATGGCGGTCAAGGGGACCAAAGGGGCGCTCGTGGAAGTTAACGCCGAAACGGATTTCGTGGCGCGCAACGATCAGTTTCAGAAGATGGTAAGCGAGATTTCCAAACTCGCGTTGAAGGCCGAAGGCGATGTCGACAAGCTGGCGGCGGCCACATATCCCAAGACGGACAAGCCGGTCAGCGATTACATCAGCGAGATGATCGCCACAATCGGCGAGAATATGCGTCTGCGCCGGACAGGATTCATCAAGGTCTCGCGCGGCGTCGTTGCTGGCTACATGCACAACCAGATGGCCCCGGACATGGGCAAGATCGGCGTTATCGTCGGCTTGCAATCTACGGGCGACAAGGAGAAGCTGCACGCGCTCGGCAAGCAGCTCGCCATGCATGTCGCTGCCACCAGCCCGCTGGCCGTCGATGTCGACAGCCTCGACCCTGAGATCGTGGAGCGCGAGCGCAGCATCCTGATGGAACAGGCGCGCGAATCCGGCAAACCGGACAACATCATCGAGAAGATGGTGGAAGGCCGCCTCAACAAGTATTACCAGGAAGTCGTTTTGCTGAAGCAGGCGCTGGTGACCGATCCTGACAATACGGTCGAGAAAGCCGTAAAAGCCGCCGAGGCGGATGTCGGCGCCCCCATCAAGGTGGTCGGCTTCGAGCGTTTCGCGCTGGGCGAGGGCATTGAGACCGAAGAGCAGGACTTCGCGGCGGAGGTCGCCGCTGTAGCCTCCGGCTCTTAGGCGTCTCCCGGCGGCGAGCGGGGTGCCCTAGAGCACTTTCAGCAAAAGCATGTCCCGGACTTGATCCGGGATG
>CAZYUT010000236.1:0-1926 GCA_964650735.1 uncultured Hyphomicrobiaceae bacterium | reverse complement strand
TAGTCGACACTTCGCGTAAGATGTTCACGGCAAAAATGGCATAAAGACGCCCTCAGCAGCGAAAGCTTAGAGATTTTCTTGTTGAAATCTATAGGCAGGCGCGCTCGCAAGGATTGACACACTAGCGGCGGCGTGGATCGAAGCTATCGTCCGCGGGCACGTCCCGGATGATCAGCTCCTCATCACCCTGCCCGAGCGCGGCTGTGTTGCCCTGCCCCCCGTCGGTCCCGGCTTCGTCCTGGGCGCTGCCTTCTTCGCGGCTTGCGCCGTCAATGCCGGCAACCGACTGGGCAATCTTCGCCTCGGAGTACTCCGCCGCATCACAGGAGCAGCCGTCGATAAACTTCTCGCGGTAAAGCCATGCGTTGTTGTGCTGTGTATAGGGCTTGCCGTCGAGAGAGACCATGTTCTCCACGTCCTCGCCGGGGTTGCGATAGACGAACAACTGCGTGGGGGCGGCGCAGCGCTGGCGGCACTGCGTCTCGTCGGCCTGGAACTGGCTTGGCAGCGTCGAGAAGCTAACCGGAAAATAATAGCCGTCGCACTGGCGCACGCACATGGTCCGATAGGTTGCAAACGGCAGGTCCGATGGCGAGCGCCGCTGCTGCTCTGGCTCGCGGAAGCTCGGCTGGCGTTCGTCGAAGAAGGAGAAGAAGCTCGGCCGCCGCGCTTCGTATTGCCGTTGGTAATCCTCGCCGCAGCCATAGCGTGCGAGTTCGCCAATCAACTCGTCCTGCCGGTTCTGCGCACCGCCCGAACCGCGGATCCGGTCGATCCGGTCGCGCAGCGAATTGACCAGCCGCTGGGCCTTACGGGCCTCGTTGTCCAGATCCACGCATTCCGGCGTGCGGCGCAGCGAACGGCCGAAAAAGAAGGTCTGCTCATAACAGTTGCGCCGGTCGGCCTTTGCCTTGACCGAACGGAACGCATCCTCCGCCTCGCGCAATTGTTCGCGCAGGTCAGGGAGTTCGCCGCGATTCTGGTTGGCGCGCTGCCACTCTTGCACGAGCCGCTGCTCCAGCTCCCGGCAGTAATCTGCGCGCCGTTGGTCGCGCGAGCGGCGCTGCTCCTGCTGTTGACGGCCATCGCGCCAGGCATCGCGCTCCCACTCGAACAGCGATTGCGCCTGTGCGCCCGTCCAAAGCGCTGGCCCCGCCATCCACTGCCCCGGCCCTGCAATGAGGACGGCCAGCATCAGCGCAAGTCCAGCGCCCTGCCATCGGGTGGAGCCACGCGCATGGCCGCGCCGTGTGCGTTGCCAAAATTGCTTAGCCTCTTGCAGCATTGCCGTCAGACAGTCCGCCGTTGCCATGGCCGGAGCCTACAAGCTTTCTCTGGTTCTTGCGACCACTATGTGGCGGGATGAGGATGCCAACAGGCCCGGCGTCACACACGGCGCGGCACAACGCTTGACCCGGCGGCCAAAACCTGCAACACAGCGCGCATGACGGCGTTGGCAACCACCTGCTGCATTATTATCGCGAGCTGACATAGAACGCTGGCGCGCGGCCGTCTTTTGCCTCATGAAAATTTCAGACGCTCCGCCCGCCAGCCGGGAGGGCGAGACGTGGCATTGAGGCTTTACAACACCCGCACGCGCACGAAAGAGGATTTCGCGCCGCTCGACCCGGCGAAGGGCGTGCGCATGTATGTCTGCGGGCCGACGGTGTATGACTACGCGCATATCGGCAACGCCCGCCCGGTGATCGTGTTCGACGTGCTGTACCGGCTGCTGCGGCATCTGTACGGGCCGGAGAACGTCAAATACGCGCGCAACATCACCGACGTCGATGACAAGATCAATGCGCGCGCCGCCGAAGAAGGCGTGACGATCCGCGAACTGACCGGGCGCACCACCGCGCAGTTCCACGCCGACATGGCCGCGCTTGGCTGCCTCCCGCCCGATTTTGAGCCGCGCGCGACCGA
>CAZYUT010000235.1:0-1939 GCA_964650735.1 uncultured Hyphomicrobiaceae bacterium | reverse complement strand
GATCATTACCTTGAGGAGTGGGCATACCGGCCATCCGGCATCGTCTGCTACTCCGCAGGCATGTTCGGCGGCGTGCGCGCGGCGATGCAGCTTCGCATGACGCTGGCCGAACTCGGGATGCCGTCGATCCCGACGCTTTACCCCGTCCCGCGCGTGCAGAGTGCCTTCAGCGAGGACGGAACCCCGACCGACGACAGCGCTTATAAGTTCGTCAAGGGCTTCCTGGACGAAATGGAATGGTACGCCGAGGCCCTAAAGGCGCAGCGCGCGAAGGGGCTTCCCGCCGCATGATGTTTGGTTGATCAGAGAAACCAGGAGACACGCAGATGTTGAAGGGCAAGAACGCCGTTGTCACCGGCTCCACCAGCGGTATCGGGCTGGGCATGGCCGAGGCGCTCGCGGGCGCGGGCGTGAACGTCATGCTGAACGGGCTCGGCGACCCGGACGAGATCGAGAAGACCCGCGCGAGCCTCGAAGAGAAGTACGGCGTCAAGGTGCTGTTTCACGGCGCGGACATGACCAAGCCCGACCAGATCGAGGACATGGTCGAGACCGCCCGGCGCGAGTTCGGCCAGATCGACATCATGGTCAACAACGCCGGTATCCAGCATGTGGCGCCGGTCGAGGAGTTCCCGGTCGAGAAATGGGACGCGATCATCGCCATCATCCTGTCGAGCGCGTTCCACACCTCCCGGCTCGTGTTTGGCGAGATGAAACAGCGCGGCTGGGGCCGCATCATCAATCTCGCCTCCGCGCACGGCCTCGTCGCCTCGCCCTACAAATCCGCCTATGTCTCGGCGAAGCACGGCATGCTCGGTATGACCAAGACGCTGGCGTTGGAAGGCGCGGAACACGGCGTCACCGTGAACGCGATCTGCCCCGGCTACGTGCTCACGCCGCTGGTGGAAGCGCAGATCCCGGATACGGCGAAGGCGCGCGGCATCAGCGAGGAAGAGGTCAAGCGCAACGTCATCCTGGAAGCCCAACCGACCAAGGAGTTCGTCACGACCGAACAGATCGGCGCGCTGACGGTCTTCCTCTGCGGCGATCACGCGGCTCAGATCAACGGCGCGGCGCTGTCCATGGACGGCGGCTGGACCGCGAAATGAGCGGTCCGGGCGCGAACGCCAAGCCGGTCAATCTGGCGCTGCAGGGCGGCGGGGCGCATGGCGCCTTCACTTGGGGCGTGCTCGACCGTTTCCTGGAGGACGGGCGGCTCAGCCTCGATGCCATCAGCGGCACCAGCGCGGGCGCGATGACCGGTGTGGTCATGGCCGATGGTTACATGCGCGGCGGCTACGAGGGCGCGCGCGAGCGGCTGCGCATGTTCTGGCGGTCGGTGTCGGAAAACGCGCCGCTTAACCCCCTGCAGCGCTCGCCGATCGACGTTTTCCTCGGCAACTGGAGCGTGTCGCGCTCGCCGGCGGTGACGTTCTTCGAGATCTTCCGGCAGGTCGCCTCGCCTTACATGTTCAACCCGCTCAATCTCAACCCGCTGGCGGCGGTGCTGGACTCTGTTGTTGACTTCGAGCTCGTGCGGAGTTGCGACGCAATCAAGCTGTTCGTCTCGGCCACCAATGTCGAAACCGGCCGCGTCAAGATCTTCAACCGGCATGAGCTGCGCTGCGAGATGGTGATGGCCTCGGCCGCGCTGCCGTTCCTATTCCAGGCCGTCGAGGTGGACGGCGTGCCGTATTGGGACGGCGGATACATGGGCAACCCGGCGCTGTTTCCGTTTTACGCATCCGAAGTCCAATCCGACGACGTCATCATTGTGCAGATCAACCCGATCGAGCGGCCGGGCACGCCGCGGACGTCGCAAGGCATCCTGGAGCGGCTGCGCGAGATCACTTTCAACTCCAGCCTGTTGAAGGAGCTGCGTTCGGTGGAGTTCATCAACCGGCTGCTGGATGAAGGCAAGATCACCGGAGACGGCTTC
>CAZYUT010000234.1:0-1971 GCA_964650735.1 uncultured Hyphomicrobiaceae bacterium | reverse complement strand
ATGGCACTGAAAATGAGACTGGCCCGGGGCGGCACCAAGAAGCGCCCGTTCTACCGCATCGTGGTTGCGGACAGCCGGGCGCCGCGCGACGGCCGCTTTATCGAAAAGCTGGGCAGCTATAACCCGATGCTGCCGCGCGACCGTGATGACCGGGTGGAGTTTGACGAAGAGCGGGTGAAGTATTGGCTGGAAAAGGGCGTGCAGCCGACTGACCGGGTGCTGCGTTTCCTTGATGCCGCCGGCCTCGCCAAGCGCCCTGCGCGCAACAATCCGAAGAAGGCCGAGCCGGGCCAGAAGGCCAAGGAGCGCGAACAGGAGCGCCTCGAAAAGCTCGAAGCTGCCAAAGCCGAAGCCGAAGGCGCCGCCGAGAGCGCCGCCGAAGAGGCCGCCGCGGAGTAACCCGCCCGAGCGCCGCCCATGTCGATAAGCGAGCGCGTGCGCGTCGGCCGGATCACTGCCCCACACGGCGTCCGCGGCGAGGTGAAAGTGCGATGCTTCACCGAAGTGCCGGAGGATTTGGGCAGGTATGGCCCGCTGCAGGACGCAAGCGGGCATAGCTTCACCTTTCAGTCGATGCGCCCGGCGAAGGGGGCGGCCGTCATCGCGCGCATCGACGGCGTGAGCGACCGGAACGCAGCCGAGGCGCTGGTTGGCCGCGACCTGTTCGTGGCGCGCGACCGCCTTCCCCCGCCAGACGAAGACGAATGGTATTACAGCGATCTGATCGGGCTGACGGCCATCGAACCCGACGGGACAAGTCTCGGCCGGGTTATCGCCGTGCATGATTTCGGCGCTGGCGACCTGATAGAGATCGCGCCGCCGTCGGGCAAAGCTTTCATGGTGCCGTTTACCGCGCAGTGCGTGCCGGATATAAGAGTTTCAGATGGCACGATCACGGTCATCCCGCTGCGTGACGCCGACGAGCTTTAGGCCGCGCGGCGTCAGCGAAAGGCAACCGATATGACCGGCACGCGCACCGAAACTGACTCCTTCGGCCCGCTGGAAATCCCCGAAGACCGCCTGTGGGGCGCGCAAACCCAGCGCAGCCTGACCAATTTCAGGATTGGCGGGGAAACCATGCCGCCGCCGCTCATCCGAGCGCTTGGCATCGTCAAGAAGGCCGCCGCCCTGACCAACCGCGATCTGGAGGCGCTGGAGCCGCGCCTGGCCGATGCCATCGCCGAGGCCGCGCAGGAGGTCATCGACGGCAAGCACTTCGCGGAGTTCCCGCTGGTCGTCTGGCAGACCGGCTCGGGCACGCAGAGCAACATGAACGCCAACGAGGTGATCGCCAACCGCGCGATCCAGCTGCTTGGCGGGCAGCTCGGCACCAAGGACCCGGTCCACCCGAACGATCACGTCAACCGCTCGCAATCCTCCAACGACACCTTCCCGACCGCCATGCACATTGCCGTGGTGGAGGAAATCCATCACCGCCTGCTGCCCGCGCTGCACAAGATCGCCGGGTCGCTCGAATGGAAGGCGGAAGCCTGGTACGACATCATCAAGATCGGCCGCACGCATCTGCAGGACGCGACGCCGCTGACGCTCGGGCAGGAGTTCTCCGGCTATGCCGCGCAGGTGCGTGGCGGTATCGAGCGGGTGCATGACACGCTGCCGCGCCTTTACGCGCTGGCGCAGGGCGGCACGGCTGTCGGCACCGGGCTGAACGCGCCGGACGGCTTCGCCCAGAGGTTCGCCGAGCATGTCGCGGAGATCACCGGCCTGCCTTTCGTCACCGCGCCCAACAAGTTCGAGGCGCTGGCCGCGCATGACGCCATCGTGGAGCTTTCCGGCGCGCTCAACACGCTCGCCGTTAGCCTGTTCAAGATCGCCAACGATATCCGCTTGCTCGGTTCCGGCCCGCGCTCGGGGCTGGCCGAGTTGAAGTTGCCGGAGAACGAGCCGGGCTCCTCGATCATGCCGGGCAAGGTCAACCCGACCCAGTGCGAGGCGATGACGATGGTCTGC
>CAZYUT010000233.1:0-2012 GCA_964650735.1 uncultured Hyphomicrobiaceae bacterium | reverse complement strand
CCGCCCATCTGCCGCGCCATGACATAGGCCGAGGAGGCGGTCGGCACCGCGCCGGTGATAATCGCAATGGTGCGGGCCAGCCCGTCCAGGCCGACCGCCCATGACAACGCGACGACCAGCAGCGGCATCCCAATCAGCCGCATCAGCACGCCCACGGCCACGAGCGTCTTGGTCTGCAGCGCCTGCCCGATATTCAGCCCCGCGCCAACCGTGAGCAGCGCCAGGCCGAGGCCGCCATCTCCTATGATGTCGATCGCGCCGTAGACGAAATCCGGTACGCCGGTGAGGTTGAGCGCGAAGCCGATGATGCAGGCGATGATGAGCGGGTTGCTGGCGATCTTGAGGATGACGGTGCGCCAATCCGGCCTGGCTTCGGCCTCGCCGAACACTGTCAGCACCGCGACGTTCAGAATGTTGATGAGCGGCACCATGACCCCGATGGCGATGCCGCTGAGCGCTACGCCCTCATCGCCGTAAAGCGAGCCGACGATCGCCAGCGCCATGAAGCCGTGAAAGCGGGTTGCGCCTTGAAACAGGCTGGTAAAGCTCGGCCCCGAGATGCCGAACCGCTGCGCGCCGATGGGCCTCAGCACGAGCAAGAGCAGCGCCATGCCGATCACCCCGCCGGTGATGGCGATGGCGAAATCGGCAATCGGAATGTCGCCGAGGTCGGCGCGCGCCAACGTCCGGATGATCAGGAACGGCATGAGAAGGTAAAAGCAGACATGCTCGATGACCGGCCACATCTCGCCGGGAACGAGCCTGGTGCGCTTGAGGGCGTAGCCGGTGATAATGACGAGGAAGATCGGTGCGACGGCGTTGAGCGTGGTGAGCATGCGCGCCTTTATGCCGCGAGCGGCGCGCCGCGCCAAGCCCGGCAGCGCATGGCAGCTTCCGCAATCAGAGATTCCGCAGCCGGTCGAGCGCGCCCTGGAGGATATAGGCGGCGGCGACCTTGTCGATCATCTCGGCGCGGCGTTTGCGCGAGGTATCCGCGGCCAGCAGCGCGCGTTCGGCGGCGACGGTGGACAGGCGCTCATCCCACAACAGCACGGGCAAACCCGTAGCAGCCTCCAGGTTGCGGGCATAGGCGCGGGCCGACTGCGCGCGCGGGCCTTCCGAACCATCCATGTTCAGCGGCAGGCCGATTACGATACCGCCGACCTCGTATCGCTCGATGATCGCGTTGAGCCGCGCCAGGTCATCGCGGAACTTGGTGCGCCTGATGGTCTCCAGCGAGGTGGCGACGCTACGGTTCACGTCCGTGACCGCGACGCCGATCGTCTTGGTGCCGAGATCCAGCCCGATGAGCGGGGCCCCGTCCGGCAGGGCGGCGTGGAACGCCTCGACGGTCATGGCATTGGTATTGGCGTTGGCGCTGGACATGGGCGCGTCTCCGTGCGCCCCCTCGCATGTTGAGGCGTCATATATGCCTCTTATACTGCGCCGCGCAGCGATCTTCGCGCAACCGGCCAAACACGCGAAAGGAGGCCACTCATGAAACTCACCTGGCTCGGACATTCCGCCTTCCGGCTGGAGACCGGCTCCAGCATCATCCTCATCGACCCGTTCCTGTCGGGCAACGACAAGTTCACCGGCTCCGTCGACGACGCCGCTCAGGGCTGCACCCATGTCGTGCTGACCCACGGCCATGACGACCACACTGGCGATACGCTTGCAATCTGCAAAAAGACCGGCGCGAAGCTGATCGCGGTTTACGAACTCGCGCTCTACATGAACGCGCTGGGTGTTGAGAACATTGACCCGGCGAACCCGGGCGGCACGCTGGCGCAGGATGGCTTCGACGTCTCCTTCGTCAAGGCGTTCCATTCCTCCGCGACCATGATCGACGGCAAGCCGGTCTATCTCGGCGCGGCCTGCGGCGTCGTCATCCGCGCGGAGGGCGAGAGCGTCTATCACATGGGCGATACGGAGATCTTCGGCGATATGGCGCTGATCAACGAGGTGTTCGCGCCGACGGTTGGCCTCGTGCCGATCGGCGACCGCTTCAC
>CAZYUT010000232.1:0-2033 GCA_964650735.1 uncultured Hyphomicrobiaceae bacterium | reverse complement strand
GAGGCCGCCCGCGCTGGCGCCGCGCGCGGTGAGATGCGCCCGGTGGAGGATTTCTGGCGCGAACTGAGCTTTGCGCTGATGGCCGAGCAGGAAGGCTGGAGCGACGCGCTGCAAACGGCGCAGCTGCTGACGCTGGACAGGCTCAACCCGGCTTCCACGGCTGCGGCTTGAAGGTCGAAGTTATGTTATGTTTTTGGAAAGTGATTGCCGCGAGGGAAGACGATAGTGCCGCAGTATGATTTGTTTCTGTCCTACGCCCGCAAGGACAACGGCCCGGACGCCGACGGCTGGGTCACGGCGTTTCACAACCGCCTCGTAGCCGAGCATGATCGCTACGCCGGGCGGCCGCTGAGCGTCTTCTTCGACAAACAAGAAATCCACGACGGCCAGGATTGGGAACGCCGCATCGGGACCGGCCTTCGCGAAAGCCGGCTGTTCCTCGCGTTCATTTCGCCGAACTACCTCGCCAGTGAATGGTGCCGCCGCGAGTGGGAACGCTACCTTCAGCTCGAACATTCGCTGGCGCGCGGCGACGATGGCATCAAGCAGATCTACTTTGTGACGGTGCCCCACCTGCATGGCCGCAGTTCCGAAGCAGACCCGCTGCCGGGCGATCTCGCAGAATGGATCGCCGACCTCAGGCGGCGCAACCGGAGCCAGGCTTTTGACCTTCGAGACTGGTACGAGGCCGGCCCGCAAGTGCTCGCCGAACTCGATGCCGCCGACCGCCTCGCCGCGCTTCGGGCCAACCCGCGCGATGACCGCGAGGTCTCGCTTGTGGCTCTGGCGGACCGGATCGCGGAGATCGACCGGTCCATCGCCCAGCGGCTGGACCGCGCCGCGCTTGCGGAACTGGCGATGGAGAACGGCAATATCGGGCGCTCGTACCCGCATTTCGTCGGCCGCCACCGCGAGTTGACGCGCTTGCACGATCAGCTCACCGCGAGCCACAAGATTGGCGTCATCTCGGCCTTGCACGGCCTCGGCGGCCAGGGCAAGACCGCGCTGGCGGAACAGTACTCATATGCCTATGCCGAGCACTATGCCGCTGGCGGGCGCTGGAAGGTCACCTGCGAGGGCCGCGAAACGCTGGCCGATGTTCTGGCGCCTTTGATGCGCGAAATCGGTATTGCGTTGGAGCTGCCGAACAATGCCAGCGACGGCGAACGCGTCCGCCTCATCCTCGGGGCGCTGCGCGAGCGCACCCGCGCGAATGTGGCCCGCGTCGAGGCGCAGCTGTCGAAACTGCCCGGCCTGCACACCCCCGAGGGGCATCGGCCGCGCGTGAGCCCGGCCACGCTTCTGATCCTCGACAACGTCGACCAGCCTGCGCTGCTCTCCGCGGCCCAGGCGGCGCAGATCATGGCGGAGAACTGGCTGAAGGTCATCGTGACGACCCGCGAGGCTCCGGCCAGCTTCGCCCTGCCGCCCGACCAGCTGGCGCCGATCCCGGTCGATGACCTGCCGCTTGAAGATGCGCTCGCGCTGATCCGCGACTATACCCCGCTCGCCACGGCCGAGGACGAGGCTGCCGCGCGCGAAATCGTCCACCGGCTCGAAGGCTTTACGCTCGCCGTCGAACTGGTCGCGGCCTACCTGGAGGCCAAGGCGGGCGAGGGTCTGACCGCGCAGGGCTATCTGCAACGCCTGGAAAGCGAAGGCATTGTCGCGACCGACGCGCTGGCCCGCGACCAGCGCACGGCGGAGGCGGTGCGCTACGAGCGCGAAAAGCAGATCGCCATTCTGGTCGACCAGATGACGCAGACGCTATCGCCGGAGGCGCGCGAGGCGCTGGCTTTCGCCAGTCTGATGCCCGCCGACCAGATCGTGCCGGCGTGGCTTCAGGCGCTGACAGCCGGGCGCTTTCCCGCGCTGGCCGAAAGGCCCCGGCCCGGCTATCCGGACCCCTGGCTCGGTGTGCTTGCCGAGCTGCGCGGCAGACGCCTGCTGTTGCCGGCCCGGACGCAGTCCGACGCGGAAGCTGAGACGTCCGGCATGGGCCTTCTGCGGCTGCATCGCATGGTCGGCGCGCA
>CAZYUT010000231.1:0-2045 GCA_964650735.1 uncultured Hyphomicrobiaceae bacterium | reverse complement strand
GCCGCTGCGTGACAATCCGGGATGAGAAACGGTTTTCGGAACAATCCTCTCCAACGTGCCGTGATGATGTCGGCTTACGGTTTCATGAGAACAGACACGGTTCAGGCCCGATTTGGCCCGGCGGCGGCCCACAGATTGAACGCCTTATGGCTCGGCCGCGATCTTAGATCCTGACTTTCGGCGTTACTCGCAAGCCTGCGCCAGACTTTGGGGAGAAGGGGTTATGGAGACGACACCGGACACGAGCACGGCTCTAGCTCCGCATGTTCAAAAAAGGCAGGAGCTTGAAACACGACCAAGCGGGGATGAGCGCCTGTCAATGGCCGCGCCCGAGTTCCTCGCAGAGGAGCGGTTTCCGTTCCCACGCCGTACGACCCATGCGCTGGATCGGGCCTTCAAGGCGCATTTGGCGCGGCTAACCTTCAGCATCTCGCCAGCGGCGCTGGCCTCGGACACGTTCACTTGGCTGGCGCATCTCGCCATCTCGCCGGGTAAGCAGGTTGAACTCTACGAGAATGCGCTGGCGCGCTATCTACGCTTCCTCGCCTACGTTCCGCAGACATTGCAGCCGAATGGCGCGGATCCCTGCTTCCGCCCGCTCTCGGAAGCGGACGATCGCTTCGATGGCAAGGACTGGCAGAAATGGCCGTTCAACATCATTCACCAGTGGTTTCTGCTGAACCAGGAATTCTGGCACGACGCGACCAACGACGTTGAGGGTCTGCCGCCCAGCAAGGAAAAGGCGCTGTCCTTCGTCGCGCGGCAGGTGCTCGACCATTTCGCTCCGTCAAACTTCGTCCTGACCAATCCGGAGGTGCTGCGCGCGACCGCAGAAGAAGGCGGGACGAACTTCTTGCGCGGGGCGATGAACGCGCTGGAGGACTGGTCGCGCTTCCTGGAGGGGCGGCTTCCAGCCGGCGTGGATGAATTCGAGCTTGGGAAGGACCTGGCCGCCACCCAGGGCAAAGTGGTCTATCGCAATCACCTGATCGAGCTGATTCAGTACACCCCGACGACCGACACGGTACGGCCCGAGCCCATCCTGATCACCCCGGCGTGGATCATGAAATATTACATCCTCGATCTCTCGCCGCACAATTCATTGGTCAAGTATCTGGTCGATCGTGGTTATACGGTCTTCATGATATCCTGGCGCAACCCAACCGCCGAGGACCGTGATCTTGGCATGAACGACTATATCGACATGGGGTTTTTCGCAGCTCTACGCGCGGTGAATGCGATCGTGCCGGACCAAAAGGTCCATGCAATGGGTTATTGCCTCGGTGGTACGTTGCTGACCATGGCGGCGGCCGCGATGGCCCGCGATGATGACGAGCGGCTCCAGACTATCACGCTGCTGGCTGCACAAACCGATTTTACCCAGGCCGGCGAGATCATGCTGTTCGTGAGCGAGAGTCAGGTCTCGTATCTGGAAGGGCTGATGTGGGATCAAGGCTATCTCGACAGCCACCAGATGACTGGCGCGTTCCAGATGCTTCAGTCGAATGATCTGATTTGGTCGCGTTATATCCGGGAATACTTGATGGGTCGGCGCGGCAAGATGATCGATCTGATGGCGTGGAACGCTGACGCGACCCGAATGCCCTACAAGATGCACTCGGAATACCTGCGCAAGCTGTTCTTATATAACGAGTTGGCGCAGGGGCACTTCGAGGTCGGCGGCGAGCCGGTAAGTCTGACGGATATTCGCCAGCCGGTCTTCTGCGTTTCGACAACGAAAGATCACGTTGCGCCGTGGCGTTCGGTCTACAAGATCCACCTGCTGGTCGACACCGACGTCACCTTCGTGCTCGCCAACCGCGGGCATAACGGCGGTATTGTCAGCGAGCCAGGCCACGAGGGCCGCGAATATCAGATCCGGCGCAAGGTGAAAGGGACCAAATACCTGCCTCCGGATGAATGGCGAGAGCTTACGCCGGTGCGGCAGGGCTCCTGGTGGCCGGCATTGGCCGAATGGCTGGACGAGCGCTCCGGCGCGCCAACCGAGCCGCCGGGCATGGGCGCGCCGTCCAAGGGCTATGCGC
>CAZYUT010000230.1:0-2047 GCA_964650735.1 uncultured Hyphomicrobiaceae bacterium | reverse complement strand
AGCGCAGGAATTCGAGCTGCTCCGGCGTGGTGGCGAACAGGAAATAGCTCTGGTCGCGATCGGCGTCGCGCCCGCGGTGTAGCTCCCAGCCATGCGGACCAGGGCGATTGACGATATAATGGCCGGTCGCCATCGCGTCGGCGCCCAGCTCCTTCGCGCGACCCAGCAGATCCTTGAATTTCACCGACTGGTTGCACTGCACACAAGGGATGGGCGTTTCGCCGGCGACGTAGCTGTCCGCGAAATTCTGGATCACCGCGTCGCGGAACCGGCGCTCATAGTTTAGCACGTAATGCGGAATACCGATCGCGGCGGCCACGCGGCGCGCATCATGGATGTCCTGGCCGGCGCAGCAGCTGCCCGCGCGCGCCGTCGCTTCGCCGTGGTCATAGAGCTGCAGCGTGATGCCGATGACGTCGTAGCCCTCGCGCGCGAGCATCGCCGCCACGACCGAGGAATCCACGCCGCCGGACATCGCCACAACGACGCGGGTTCGCTCCGGCGGACCGGGCAAAAACAGGCTGTTGAGGCCGTCCGCTTCATCGGTGCGCGCGGCTGTCATCGTGCTGGACTGCGCCATGCCTTGCTCAACTATGACCGTTTTGGAACGACATTTGCCGCGAATATACGGAGCGCCTGGCCCACCTGCAACCGGCACGCAACAACGATTGCCCTCTGAAAGCACGGCAAATTTTCGGAAATTCCCTCATAAGTTGTGAAATAATATAGAACACCTAAAGATTGTGCTATTCTGAGCGCTTACTTCACAGCGACTCAGTAAAAGAAAATTAAGCTGGGCCCGATACCGTTCACCAAGCCTCGTTTGTAGTACCGGGTTCAAAATACGATGAGTGAGCATTTCACGTCCCGCGCGAGATATGTGATCGGTCCCGACGGCAGCCCGCTGACGATTGCCGATCTGCCGCCCGCCAACACGCGGCGATGGGTGATACGGCGCAAGGCCGAGGTGGTCGCTGCGGTGCGTGGCGGTCTCTTGAGCCTAAACGAGGCCTGCGAGCGCTATCGCCTCACGATCGACGAGTTCCTGAGCTGGCAGCGCTCCATCGAAAAACACGGGCTGCCGGGCCTGCGCGCCACCCGCGTTCAGGAGTACCGCGGCTAACGGGCGCGCGGCTGCCGGAGAGCACTTCCCTCCCCTCGACGTTTCTGGTACAAATAGAGAACAAAATCGCAAGGCGCGCTGTTCAGCCCGACGGCGCCCGCTCTTTAAGATACCGGAACCCGGCATGACCCTTCCGCTTGCTCCGATTTCCCGGCAAGTCTGGGAACAGAAATACCGTTTCGCGCCAAGCCCGCGCAAGACAGAGACCAGCATCGAGCAGATGTGGCAGCGCGTCGCCAAGGCGGCGGCGAGCGTCGAGAAGCCGTTGGACCGGGCGCTCTGGCAGACCCGCTTTCTTGATGCGATGGCAGACTTCAAGTTCATCCCGGCCGGGCGCATCCTTGCGGGCGCAGGCACGGGGCGGAGCGTGACGCTGTTCAACTGCTTCGTCATGGGCGAGATCGAGGATGACATGGCCTCGATCTTCGAGAACGTGAAAGAAGCCGCGCTGACCATGCAGCAAGGCGGGGGCATCGGCCATGACTTCTCCACGCTCCGGCCCAAGGGCGCGCCCGTCAAAGGCGTCGGCGCGGACGCCTCCGGCCCGGTCAGCTTCATGAATGTCTGGGACGCGATGTGCCGCACCATCAAGTCCGCGGGCTCGCGGCGCGGCGCGATGATGGGCACGCTGTCCTGCAATCACCCTGATATCGAACTGTTCATCGAGGCGAAGGCCGACCCGGCCAAGCTGCGCATGTTCAACCTGTCGGTGCTTGTCACCGACGCCTTCATGGACGCTGTGGCGCAGGATGCGGACTGGCCGCTCAGCTTTGGCGGCGTGCACTACAAGACCGTGCCGGCCCGCGCGCTGTGGGACAAGATCATGCACTCGGCCTACGACTATGCCGAGCCGGGCGTGATCTTCATCGACCGCGTGAACCAGCGCAACAAGCTCGCCTATTGCGAGGCTATCCGCGCAACCAA
>CAZYUT010000229.1:0-2072 GCA_964650735.1 uncultured Hyphomicrobiaceae bacterium | reverse complement strand
ATGAGCGAGATCGCCGTTCGTTTCGCGCCAAGCCCGACAGGCCTTCTGCATATCGGGAACATCCGCCCGGCGCTGTTCAACTGGCTGTTCGCGCGCAAAAACGGCGGGCGCTTCGTGTTGCGGCTGGACGATACGGACATGGCGCGCTCGCGCGAGGAATACGCCGAGGCGATCCGCGAGGATCTGCGCTGGCTTGGGCTGGACTGGGACGAGCAGGTTCGCCAGTCCGACCGGCTCGGCCTGTATGATGAAGCCGTCGCGAAACTCAGGGCAGCCGGCCGGCTCTACCCGGCCTATGAGACGCAGGACGAACTGGAGCGCCGGCGCAAGCGCCAGTTGGCGCAGGGCAGGCCGCCGATCTACGACCGCGCCGCGCTCAAGCTGAGCGACGAGGATCGCGCGCAGCTCGAAGCCGACGGCCGCAAACCGCATTGGCGCTTCAAGCTGGACCATCGCGAGGTGGCGTGGGACGACTTGATCCGCGGCGCGCAGAGCATCGATGCCGGCTCGCTGTCCGACCCGATCCTGGTACGCGAGGATGGCACTTACCTCTACACGCTGCCGAGCGTCATGGACGACATCGCACTTGGGATCACGCATGTGATCCGCGGCGAGGACCACGTCGCCAACTCCGGCGCGCAGATCCAGATCTTCGAGGCGCTGGGCGCAGCCCCACCGCAGTTCGCACACCACAACATGCTGGTCGGCGCGGCAGGTGAGGCGCTCGGCAAGCGGCTCGGCACGCTGTCGATCCGGCAGATGCGCCAGGAAGGGCTGGAGCCGATGGCGATCCTCAGCCATTCCGCCGCGATCGGAACCTCGGACGCAATCGAAGCGCGACAGAACCTGGACGAGCTCATCCACAACTTCGACCTTGCAAAGGTTTCGCGGGCGCCGGCGCGCTTTGACACGGCAGAGCTACGCGCGGTGAATGCGCGGCTGTTGCACGAGCGCGCCTATAACGAGGTCGCCGGGCGGCTGGCCGAGATGGGCGTGGGCGGCGGCGAGGCGTTCTGGCTGGCGGTGCGCGGCAATGTCGAGGTGCTGGCCGACGCGCGGGACTGGTGGCACGTCGTCGCTGGGCCGGTCACCCCAGTGATCGAGGACGCCGAACTCTGCGCGAGCGCCGCCGAGATGCTCCCGCCGGAGCCGTGGGACGATACGACCTGGAAGACATGGACAGACGCGGTGAAGGCCGAGACCGGGAAGAAGGGCCGCGCGCTGTTTCACCCGCTGCGCCTCGCGCTTACCGGACGCGGCGCAGGGCCGGAACTGGCCGCGCTGCTGCCCCTCATCGGTCACGAAAAGGCCGCCGCCCGCCTGCACGGCGACCCGGGATGACCCTGCTCTAATGACGATAATTGTGACCGCCGTCGCTCGGCTCGCTGTCGTCGATCGGGAATTCCGGACAAATCTCGTCCTTGCGCAGATAAGTAATGGGCAGCCTCCCGGCGCGGCCGGTGCGGATCGCGCTCTGCGCCGTGACCACGTAGCCAAGCCGCTTGAAGAACGGCGCCTTGTGCGTCATTGCACGAACGCGAACGCTGCCATACCCGGCCGCATGGGCTTCAGCCTCTGCATAAGACAGCAGCAACCGGCCAATGCCCGCGCCGGCGAACAGCGGCCAGACATAGAACATCTGCAAGCGCGCCACGCCGGGCGCTGTGCGCGCAGGCTTCCAGCCCACCGTGCCGACCAGTTCGCCGTCCACGCAAGCCGCTGTCAGATTGCTCGTGGCAATGGCGTGGATGTATTCCTCGCAGTTGATCGCCGCCGTGAGAATTTCGATGCCGTCTTCGCCTAGATGATGGGCCGCACAAACCCGCGTCGCGGCCGTGTGGACGTAACGTATGGCAGCAATATCGTCGACCGTTGCAGGGCGAAGCGAAACCCCGGCCAAAAACAACTTTGATTTACCCACGCGCTGACACACTGCAATGACTTCTTTAGAGCCTGCTCAACGAAATCCGAACCTCTAAACAGGCTCTGAGTTCTTCTTTTGTCGCACTTTCTGAGGCAAAACCGGTGCCCATCCCGGATCAAGTCCGGGACAGGCTTATGCTGAAAGTGCT
>CAZYUT010000228.1:0-2078 GCA_964650735.1 uncultured Hyphomicrobiaceae bacterium | reverse complement strand
CGAGCGCGCCGGCGCTGTAGAACCGCGAGAACAGGTCGGCCAGCGCGCCGCCATACGCCACTGCGAAAGGCAGCCCGATCAAAAGCGCGAAGAACAGCGCCAGGCAGCTTATCGATACGCTGCGCGACACCTTTACCAGCGGCTCACTCCCGGTTGGCGCGGCGCTCTCGAACCCGCCAAGCAGCGCCAGCCCGATCAACGCGCCCACGCCGATCACCGCGAGCTGGCCCCATTCAATCGGCAGCAGCAGCGCCCCGATCATGCCCGCCACGGCGATTGTCGCCCGCCGCTCATCGGGCGCGAGATTGCGCGCCATGCCCATGAGCGCATCCGCCACCACTGCCGCGGCGACCGCCTTCAGCGCCACGACCCAGCCGGCTTGCGTATCGACCTGAAAAGCCGTGAGACCCAGCGCCAGCCCCAGCATCAATAGCGCTGAGGGCAGCGTAAACGCTACCCAAGCCGCCAGCATCCCAGCATAGCCCGCGCGCATCAAGCCAAGCGCCATCCCCACCTGGCTCGACGCCGGGCCGGGCAGGAACTGGCACAGCGCAACCAGATCGCCATAGGCTTCGTCGGTGATCCACTGCCGCCGCTTGACGAACGCCTCGCGGAAATAGCCGAGATGGGCAATTGGACCGCCGAACGAGACGCAGCCCAGCACGAAGAACGTGCGGAACACCTCCCAGGGCGTGCCGGCGCGCGGCGCGTCAGTCATGGTTTGTCCCGGCGCTGACATTGCTTGATCCTATCGCGGCGGTCTTGCAACGCAGCAAGACCGGGCATACAACGTGACGGAAAGGGCAGCACGCCCGGCCCATGAAAGAGCGTTTGGAGATCACCCTTGGGTTACAATATCGCCGTCATCGGCGCCACCGGAAATGTGGGCCGGGAGATGCTCAACATCCTCGCGGAGCGCGAATTTCCGGCCGGGGAGGTGTTCCCGATTGCCTCACGCCGCTCGCTCGGCCGGGAAGTGTCCTTCGGCGACCGCACGCTTAAATGCCACGACCTTGAGCAGTTCGATTTTTCGAAGTGCGATTTCGCGCTGATGTCCGCGGGCGGCGATGTGTCCAAGGAATGGTCGCCGAAGATTGCCGCGGCTGGCTGCGTCGTGATCGACAACTCGTCCGCCTGGCGCTACCACGAGGACGTGCCGCTGATCGTGCCCGAGGTGAACGCCGACGCCATCGCGGGCTTCAACAAGCGCAATATCATTGCCAACCCGAACTGCTCGACCGCGCAGCTGGTCGTCGCGCTGAAACCGCTGCATGACGCGGCGGGCATCAAGCGGGTGGTGGTTTCGACGTACCAGTCCGTCTCCGGCGCGGGCAAGGACGCGATGGATGAGCTGTGGGACCAGACCAAGGGCATCTTCGTCACCGACGAGCCGACACCACAGCACTTCACCAAGCAGATCGCGTTCAACTGCATCCCGCATATCGACCGCTTCCTCGACGACGGCTCGACCCGCGAGGAGTGGAAGATGGTCGCGGAAACGAAGAAGATCCTCGATCCGAAGATCAAGCTGATCGCGACCTGCGTGCGCGTCCCGGTGTTCGTCGGGCACAGCGAGGCGGTGCATATCGAGTTTGAGCGCGAGATCACCGCCGATGAGGCGCGCGACATCCTGCGCGAAGCGCCGGGCATACTGGTCATCGATAAGCGCGAGGATGGCGGCTATGTTACGCCAGTGGAGTGCGTCGGCGACTTCGCCACGTTCGTCTCGCGCATTCGCGAGGACGCCACGGTCGAGAACGGCCTGGCGATGTGGGTGGTGTCCGACAATCTGCGCAAGGGCGCGGCGCTCAACAGCGTGCAGATCGCCGAGGCGATGATCAATCGCGGGCTGGTGAAGGCGCGGGAGGCGGTCTAAGCGCGCGTCTGAGCTTCAGCCTCCGTCATTGCGAGGCCCGCAGGGGCGAAGCAATCCAGCGACTGCACGTCGTTTGCGGCTGGATTGCTTCGCTACGCTCGCAATGACGCGGACCGGTTAGATGGACTTCTTTTCGTAGGGCTTTAACCCGCGCCCGACAGCATCATCCACTCCTCCTCGCTGATCACCTCGACGCCCAGCG
>CAZYUT010000227.1:0-2109 GCA_964650735.1 uncultured Hyphomicrobiaceae bacterium | reverse complement strand
CGCCTGACCTGCCGCTTGGGCGGCTGCTGCGGCTGTCTTTGTTCCAGGTGTCGGTCGGCATGGCCGTGGTCCTGCTCACCGGCACGCTCAACCGCGTGATGATTGTCGAGCTCGGCGTGCCGGCATGGCTTGTCGCGCTAATGGTCGCCATACCGCTGGTGTTCGCTCCACTACGCGCCTTCATCGGCTACAAGTCGGATACGCATCGTTCATTCCTCGGCTGGCGGCGCGTGCCCTACATCTGGTTCGGCAGCCTGATGCAGTTCGGCGGACTGGCGATCATGCCCTTTGCCCTGCTGATCCTATCCGGCGACACGACGGGACCGATATGGATTGGCCATGCGGCGGCCGCCCTTGCCTTCCTTTTGGTCGGCGCAGGGCTGCACACCACGCAGACGGCGGGGCTGGCGCTGGCCACCGATCTGGCGAGCGAAGAGACGCGCCCGCGGGTCGTGGCCCTGCTCTATGTCATGCTGCTGGTCGGCATGTTCGTAAGCGCGCTGGTGTTTGGCCTGATCCTGGCTGATTTCACCCAGCTCAAGCTGATCCAGGCGGTCCAGGGCGCGGCCGTGGTGACGATGATCCTCAACCTCGTCGCGCTGTGGAAGCAAGAGAGCCGCAATCCGGCAAAGACCGCACATGACCGCCCGCGCCCGACCTTCGGCGAAACCTGGCGGAGCTTCACGCAAGGAGGACAATCCGGGCGCGTATTTCTTGGGGTCGGGCTGGGCACAGCGGCCTTCGCGATGCAGGACGTGCTCCTGGAGCCATATGGCGGTGAGGTGCTCGGGCTATCGGTAGCGGCGACGACGACGCTCACGGCTATCCTTGCCGGCGGGATGCTGGCAGGCCTAGCCTATGCCGCGCGGGCGCTTGGCCGGGGATCCAATCCGTTCCGGCTTGCCGGCCTGGGCGTGGTTATCGGCATAGCGGCGTTTTCGGCGGTGATCTTCGCCGGCCCACTCGCCTCGGCAACACTGTTCCGCATCGGCACCCTGCTCATCGGATTCGGCGGCGGGCTGTTCGCGGTCAGCACGTTGATCGCAGCGATGGATCTTGCCGAAGGCGACAATGGCGGTCTGGCGCTCGGTGTCTGGGGCGCGGTGCAGGCGACGGCTGGCGGCGGAGCGATCGCGCTGGGCGGCCTGATCCGCGACGGCGTCTCGGCGGCGGCGGCGACCCAGGCGCTCGGGCCAGGGCTGACGAGCAGCTACATCGGCTATAGCTTCGTCTATCACCTTGAGATTCTTCTTCTTTTCGCAACGCTGGCCGTAATCGGGCCGCTCGTCCGGCGGACCAGCGTGCGCGCGCGGCGTCGCAAGTCGCAATTCGGTCTCGCTGAGTTTCCTGGCTAGCGAGCTTACTACGGAGGCAGTGTCATGGACGTCATTGGCGATATCACCAGTCACATCGATGTGGCGCAGGTGGTGCTCTACGCATTCTGGATTTTTTTCGCGGGGCTGATTTTTTATCTGCGCCGCGAGGACCGGCGGGAGGGCTATCCGCTGGAATCGGAGGTAACAGGCCAGCCTGATGAGGGCTCGCGGGGCTTATGGGTGCCCGAACCCAAGGTCTATCTGCTGCCGCACGGCGGCACGACGATGTTGCCGAGCGATCGCATCGACCCGCATCCGCAGAACATGGAGCCGGTCGAGGCTTGGTCGGGAGCTCCTTTCGAGCCCACCGGAAACCCGATGCTCGATGGCGTCGGGCCGGCCGCCTACGCGATGCGCCAGGATGAGCCGGACATGATGGAAGATGGTTCGGCGGCGATCGTCCCGCTACGGGTGGCCACGGACTTCACCATCGCGGAAGAAGATCCCGATCCGCGCGGCATGGAGGTCATCGGAGCCGACCGCGAGGTCGCCGGTACGGTCGCCGACGTCTGGGTCGACCGCGCCGAGCAGTTGATCCGTTATCTCGAAATCGAGGTGCCAGTGAGCGCGCCTGCCGCCTCACAATCCGATACCGAGGAAGGCGCGCCTGCTGCCGGCCCGTCCACCGTCACAGTGCTCGCGCCAATCACGATGGCCGAGATCAAGGGGGGCGGCTTTAAACCCCACTTCGTCAAGATCAACGCGCTGCTCGCCAGCCAGTTCGCCGATGTTC
>CAZYUT010000226.1:0-2174 GCA_964650735.1 uncultured Hyphomicrobiaceae bacterium | reverse complement strand
GGCACGTCGAGCGCCGCGCTCTGCCCCACATTGACCGCGACCTTGACGGTCTCGGGGATCAGATCAGCCGCCAGGTCGCCGCTGACCGTCAGCGTGCCGGAGCCCGCCGCGAGCGTCTGAACCGTGCGCCGCGACACATCCGGCGCGGCCGGCTGGACGGGCAAGTTGTAATCGCGCGCGATGGTCAGGCCGTCAGGCCCTTCCAGCGTCACGCGCAGACGCGACGCGCCCAGCGATGCTGCTTGAACCGGCAGGCGCACCGATATGCGCTCATCCTTCGCCAGTTCGAGCCTGCGGGTGGCTTCGCCATTAAGGCTGACGCCGCCGGACGCCTCGGCGCTCAAGCTGTAGCTGCCCGCCGGGCCGTCCACATTGTGCAGGCTCAGGTGCAGCTGGGAGCTATCCCCGATGGTCAGGAAATGCGGCGCGGTGCCCAGCATCGTGACCGGATCGCGCACCACGACATCCGACACCGCATGTCCGACCTGCGAGGCACTCCAGGCGACAGCCATCAGGCGCACTGTCCCGTCGAAGGCGGGGATATCGAAATTGATATTTGCCGTGCCGTCCGGTCCAACCTGAACGATGCCCGAATACAGCGCAACCGGCTCGACGCTGCGCGGTTGCCCCTGCATGGCAATGCCGCCGCCTGGCGCGTCGCCGCCGCTGCGGATCGTGCCGCGCGCGCCCTGCATCCCGTCGATGAGCCGGCCGTAGAGATCGCGGATCTCCATGCCGAGACGGCGCTGGCCAAGGAAATGCTGATCGGGCCTGGGCGGCTCATAGCCGGTCAGGTTCAGGATGCCGACATCAACCGCTGCGACCGTCATATAGGCCGTGTCGCCCTCGCTGAGGCCCGCGACCTGCACGGGCAGAGACAGCGTCTGGCGCGGGCGCATCCGCTCTGGCGCGTCGAGGCTGAGCTTCAGAGTTTTCGCGCCCTGGTCGACCGGCACATGCGCCACGCCCACCGCGCGGGTCGGCATTCGCCCGGCGTCTTCTTGCATCGGGCGGAATAGCGATGCGGTGACATAAGCGCCGGGCCCCCAGTCCTCGCGCACGGTGAAGGAGACGCTCGCGCCGCCCTCCGCCACGTCGATCTCGCGCATCGCCAGCATCTCGTCGGAAACGACGCTGACCACGGCCTTGCCCGCCATGCGCGGGTCGATCCGCACCTGCATGGTCTCGCCAGGGCGATAGCTCTCGCGGTCGAGCGCCAGATCGAGGATATCGGGCGAGTCGGCGGCCTCGGAGACGTACCAACCGGCTGTGAAGTCATAGCTGGCGACCGGCAGCGCCTGCGGTCCGTCGCCCGCGCGCGTGATCTCAAGGCGGTAGCGGCCGCGATCGACCTGCGCGGCGATCTGCGCGGGCGCACCTTCGGCCCCCGGCTCGACCTTGCCGCTTGCCGCGCGCTCGGTATAGGTCACTGGCTCATAGTCCCAGCGCCCGTTGCGGCTGTACCACTGGTAGCGCCGGTAGACGCGCAGCAGCCCCCATTCCAGCGGTCCGGAGGCAACGCGCGCGCCCGCGCCATCGACGGCCACGATCTCGAAACCGGCCTCGGCGCTCTCCGGCAGGCGGCCGCCATCGAACAGCGGCTTGATGCCGACATTGCTTGTCTCGCTCGCAACGGGCACGCTCACCGTCTCGCTGATCGCGCGGCCGCCCGGCTCACGCAGGCGCAGGGTGATGTCGGCCTTGAGCGGGCGCGTGGTCTCCGGCAGCGCGGGCAGCGGCGCGGTGATCTCCGCGCGGCCCTCGCCATTCGTGCGTGGGAGGTCGGCGAGCGGTGCGCGCACCGGCGTCGCCTCGTCCTCGGCCAACCCGAAGACATAGCCGGGCTGTGCGGCGATGCTGCGCGTCGGCGCAACCCGCACCTCGCCCTCGACCTGCAAACCGGCGGCGGGCGCACCGTAGAGATAGCGGCCTTCAAGAGCGATCCGCGCGGGCGCATCGGCGGAGGCCGGGGCGTCGGCCGCGCTCAGGCTCATCTCCATGCGCTGCGGGACGTAGTCCTCGACGAGGAACGCCGTCTCGCCAATCGCCGGGGCTTCAGGGTCAACATGCGCGGTGACGCGCCACGTCCCGGCCATCGCGCCATCGAGCAGGCTCAAGCTGTGCGCGCGCCCGCCCGCGCCCTGATCCTCCAGCGTGACGCGCGCGTGCTCCTT
>CAZYUT010000225.1:0-2246 GCA_964650735.1 uncultured Hyphomicrobiaceae bacterium | reverse complement strand
AGCATCGCGATGCCGAAATAGAACTGGAAATAATTGAGTTGCAGGTCGTCGCCCATATACTCGAAAAACGCAAACAGCAACGGAATCAGCGGGATAATCGAGAATATTGCGTCGGTGGCCATCGCCAGCGAATTGGGCACACCCGTCAGCGCGATCCCGCCGGACTGCAGCCAGAGATAAGCGAACAGGAAGATCGAGGCCATGAAAGAATAGAAGATCGCCTCTTCCTGAGTTGCGAAGGAAATCTCCCAGCCGGAAAAGAAAAATACGCCGATAAACACGGCCATGATGATCGCTGAAAGTTCCCTTATGATATGTCCAATAAGGCTGAGTAAACGCATCATTGTCGAATCTCCTAAGCGCTGCTCGCTTTGTTCGATGGGATCGCGGAATTGACTGCTTTGTCGTTTTGGTTTTCTTAGAGCCTGTTCAGAGATTCAGTTTCATTGAACACGCTCTAAGTCGTTGTTTTGTTGCACTCTCGGACAAAAAACCGGTTCCCACTTTTGCTGAGAGTGCTCTCGTACGCCCACGGCGCAACGACCCTTGCGCGCCGCGCGCATGCTACGTCAGGACACCTTTGGAAAACATTGAAAAATGACGGTCTGCGGGCGTTGAAGATCGCGCTGTTCTGCTCGCGCGATTGCCCTTAGCGGCTCTCGCTGCGCACCCGCGCGAAGATCTGGTCCAATTCGTCCGGCGTGAGCGGCGGGCGGCAGCGCGTCTGGTTCCACGCGCCGATCAGTTCGCGGGTCAGGTTCTCCTGCACGCCGATCCAGTCCAGATAACGCAGAATGGAGATGATCCGGCTTGCGCGGTGCTCATCCGTGACCGGTTCGCCGATCAGACTGGCCCAATCCAGCCGCTCAACAGCGCCGCGCTGCCAAAGCCAATGCGGCGCGGGCGCCGGATTGATCTGGAACGGCGAGCAGCCCTCTCTCCAGACATAGCGGTTGCCGGATGGGTGGATCGAAGGCGGGACGATCACGCCGCCGCCATCTGCGCGCAACTCGATGCCCACGGCGATGGTGAGCCAGGTCGGCACCGAGCCGCCGGGATGCGCGAAATAGTAATGGGTCGCGCCGTCGCCCGTGATGGCCTCGACCGTCTTCGGCAGCGGACCGTGCTCGTTCACCAGCGCGTCGAGCGATTTGTCGCCGCTGCGATGCGGGTCAATGTCCAGCACGACGATGCCCGACACCGCGCCGGTAATGACCGCGACGTTGGCCCGCGGCGACTGGTTGAACCAATACTTGATCTGGATTTCGCTCGGGGCATGGTCCTGATACTGGTGCCAGCGGACCAGCGGCGCTTTACCGTGCTCGGCGGCCGGGATGACAGCCCATCCCAGCGCCTGGTAGCGAAGCGCCGCTTCCAGGTTCGACAATTCATTCATTGCAAAGAAAACTCATGCGGCGATTTATGAAAATTGCTCGAAATTTCGAGAGTATCCGCCGCGCCAGGTGGCGGTCAACGGCTTTGCCGTCGCACTGATCAGATCAGCTAAGATCAGATCGGGTCGGCCCCGCGCGAGATCGCGGCGGCGCCGGTGCGCACCACCTCGACCAGCCCGAGCGGCTCCATCAGCGAGATGAACTGCTCGACCTTCGATAGCCGTCCGGTGATCTCGAAGATGAAATGCTGGGTGGTCGCGTCCACGACCTGCGCGCGAAACGCCTCGGCCAGCCGCAGCGTTTCCACCCGCTTTTCGCCCGTACCCTTGACCTTCACCAGCGCCAGCTCGCGCTGCAGCGGGTTGCCAATCTTGGTGAGGTCAACGACGCGGTGCACCGGCACCAGCCGGTCGAGCTGGTTCTTGATCTGGTCGATGACCATCGGCGAGCCGGTCGTCACGATCGTGATGCGTGACAGGTGCGCCTCTTGCGAGGTCTCTGAGACCGTGAGCGAGTCAATGTTGTAGCCGCGCCCTGAAAACAGGCCAATGACCCGCGCAAGCACGCCCGGCTCGTTATCAACGAGAACCGAAATCGTGTGCTGTTCCTTCAAGTCCTGCGGCGGCGACATCGTTCACCTCTGGAAGCGAATACGCTGTGGCATAGCGCATGGCAAATAGCGCGGCAACTGTTGCGCCGCGCCGGTTCTGGTCGCCGGCCATTGATGGGCCGGCGCGGGTTATACGAGGATCTTTCCTTCCTCGGTGATCGCACTCTCGATATCCATACTGCCGGACTCATCATCCAGCAGCATGTTGTTGTGCGCCTCGCCGCTGGGGATCATCGGGAAGC
>CAZYUT010000224.1:0-2257 GCA_964650735.1 uncultured Hyphomicrobiaceae bacterium | reverse complement strand
TAGAAATAGGGGATTCCGCGACCGGAGGCCAATCACTGAACCGTTAAAGGATTTTCAGAAAAAGCCTGTCCCGGACTTGATCCGGGATGGGAACCGGTTCTGCGTTCGAAGCCAAAGGCGGGCGCGAAGCCACCAAACCGTGACAAAACACGACTTGGAGTCTGTTCTGTGCCTCAGTTTTCATTGGGCGGGCTCCAATCTATCCATAGGGCACCCCCCGGACGCGGGACCACGTGCCGGGTCATCTCCTCGACTAGGACCGCCCAAGCGCGGCAGCCGGGCGACGACCGGAGCGCTCGTTAACCCGGCAAAATCTCTGGCCCCGCGCAGACGTTGATCAAGCAATTCCATGACCGTCGCTAGCCCCACCCCCAGCGACACACCCGCAAAGATGCTCGCCACCAGATAGATGATGCCGGGCGGCGTCACTGGCGCCTTGGGATCGGCTGGGGCGTCAATGACCTTCACCCGCTCCGGCTCCTGAAACCGTCCCAGAGCGTAACTGATGGACGCGTTCTCGAAACGCTCGCGCAGCGCATCGTAACGTGCGCGTGCTTGCTCGACATCCTCCTTCAGCGTTTCCATGCGCGCGCGTACTGGCTCCAGCCGTCCCAGCACGGCACGGGCCTCGGTCATTTCGGCTTCGAGCTCAGCGATCATCTGGGCCTTGGCGCTTGCCCGCGCCCGTGCGTCCTGCAGCAGGCCGAGTTGTGTGGAGGAAACCTGGCCGGGCCCGGCTGTCGAGGCGGTTTGGGTCCCGGAAGGGCCTCGATTGATCAGACGCGCGAAGACCTTGCCTCGTTCGTCTTCGAGTTGGCTCAGTCGCTGCTGGATGCTCTGCACTTGCGAGTGCGACTCCGTATATCTCGCTGACAGCAGAGCCAATTCGCCTTTTGCCTCGGCGATCCTCTGGTCGAGTTCCTCGATTGCGGGGTTGGCGCTGACGAGCTTGCGCTGCGCCGCCTCGACGTCGAGCTTTGCAGCCGTCAGTTGCGCGCGCGCCGATCGAAGCTCGCTCTCCAATCGCTCCAGCTGACGCGCGTTCGACGTCATCGCCGCCTCCACATCATCACCGTATTCTTCGCGCAACGCCGCCACACGGCCCTCGAGCTGGTCCAGATGCACGCGCTGATCCTTCATCTGCTCCTGCAGGAAAGTGCGCGTGGCTTCAAGCCGGCTTTTCGCCGGCGATAGCAGTTGATCCAGGAACCTGTCGCTAATCGCCTGCAGCAATGCGCCCATGCCCTCCGGCTTGCTACCCGCCAGCCGCAACTCGATCAGGTTATTGCCTGCCAGCTCGACGGAAACCGCGGCGGCCAGATTGCGGACTGCTAGCGCAACCTCCGCGGGCGCGGCGCTATCTGCGATCTGTCCCCGCTCGCGCAATACGCCAAGGAGGATGTGTTCGCTGCGCAGAAGCGTGCGCAGGGAGCCAATCCGATCCTTGAGATTCAGGCCAATCGCAAAATCGTCGAGAAATGGATTTGCCGCGCTCGGCTCCTGCAACAGCAGGATCGTTTTGGCCTCATATGTCTTCGGGGCCATGCGCGCGGCCATCAGCCCCAGCGGGATCATCAGCACGATCGGCACGCAAATCACATAGCGCCGCCGCCATCCCGCTTCCATAAAGCGGCGGATGATCTCGATAAGGTCCGGGCCGTCCGTCTGGAGGTTGTTCTCGTTCATTTTCGCGCGTTCCGCTGTTGCGATTTCGCCAA
Source organism: uncultured Hyphomicrobiaceae bacterium (assembly GCA_964650735.1). Lineage (GTDB taxonomy): Bacteria > Pseudomonadota > Alphaproteobacteria > Rhizobiales > Rhodomicrobiaceae > Dichotomicrobium. The sequence goes on along the minus strand of CAZYUT010000224.1, from coordinate 539 downwards.
TGCGATGATCTCGCGCCGGATCTCCGCCATCTCCGCCGCATCGAGCCGCGACGCGAGCGCCCAAGTGCTGCCGAGACGGTCCTCGATACGGCTTCGCAACGCCCGGGCCTGCGCTCCGGTCTGCGCATCGAGCCATGCGAGCCAGCGGCCGTCGGTGATGCCCTGCGCCATTTCGAGCAGACGGCGGTCAATGTGCGGCTGTGCCGGACAGGGCGCCTCGCGCGGATAGATCATCTGCACGTCCCCCTCACGCCCATCCAGCGGATCGAACGGGTCGGCGGTAGGCATCCGCGCGTGCCATTGCAGATAGCGCTGCGCGCCGGTCGCCCACAGCCATAGCCCGGCGGTCAGGCGCGGCCTGCCAGTGTTGTAGAGCCAGACCTCTGGCCCTGACTGCGCCGCCGTGGCGATGCTGAGCTTGTCGATACCGAAGCCCTGATTGATCAGGATGACATCGAACAGCTGGGCGAGCGCGGCATCATGAGGCGCGTTCAGGTGCCCGGCCAGGCGGATATCCGGCACGCTGGCGCGCAGCCGCC
>CAZYUT010000223.1:0-2292 GCA_964650735.1 uncultured Hyphomicrobiaceae bacterium | reverse complement strand
TCGAGCCGCAGCGCCAGACCAAGATGATGAACGAGGGCTGCGCCACCTGGTGTCATTTCGAGATCATGAGCCGGCTGCGCGACCGCGGCGAAATCGACGAAGGCACGATGCTGGAGTTCCTGCATCTCCATGCCCATGTCGTCGCGCAGCCCGGTTTCGACCAGCGTGGCTATCCCGGCCTCAATCCGTACGCGCTCGGCTTCGCCATGATGCGCGATATCGCCCGCATCTGCACCGCGCCCACGCGCGAGGATGAGGAGTGGTTCCCCGGGACCGCCGGCAACGGCGACCCGATCGGCACCTTGCGCTGGGCGTGGTCCGAGTTCCGCGACGAGAGCTTCGTGCGGCAGTTCCTTTCGCCGAAACTGATCCGCGACTGGCGCATGTTCCGCCTGCGCGATGACGCGGAAGACCCGGAATATCTCATCGAGGCGATCCATGACGAAGCGGGTTATCGCAAGATCCGCAGCGCGCTGGCGAACCTCTACGATCCAGCCGCGCAGCAGCCGCGCATCGAGGTGGTGGACGCCGATTTGCGTGGCGATCGCAAGCTGCATCTGCGCCATTGGGTTCACGACGGCCAGCAGCTGGACGCGCTGGAGACGCGGCGCGTGCTTCGCCACGTCGCGCGGCTGTGGGGGTATGAAGTGCGGCTGACCGAGGTCGAGGAAGACGGCGAGGAACTCGGGAGCTACGAGACGGCCGAGTTGTAAGCTGTGCGCATTTGCAATAATCCGCAGGAGCGCGCGATGGCTGAGGACAAGGCCAGGGCGGTCGGCATCAATTACATTGCGCCTGAGGTCGGCGATGTCGACAAGGCGCTGGACTTTTACGGCGGCTTCCTGCCCTCTTCGCCGCGCGGCATGGGGCTTGATCACCTGAAAAAGAGCGACAGCGCCATCGCCGAACTGGCCAGGAAAAACATGAGGCCATGCAGCGGCGACCGATCGCCGCTAAAGCGCGTTCAAGAAAATCGGAAGCAGGGAACGCGCTTTAAGTTATTGTATCGTCGCACTCTGACCGTTTCGCGCCCGCTTTCGTCTGGCCGACGGCAAACCGGTTCCATCCCGGATCGAGTCCGGGACAGGCTTTTGCTGAGAGTGCGCTAGCTTGCCTCGTCTTCCGTACGCCTCCATGAATAAAGCATCTGGGCGCTTTCCGGCGTCTCGAATACCAGCACTTCGAAGACCCCGCCATCCCCGCCGATGAACAGATGCTTCACGCGCTGCCCGTCATCGGTTTCCCTCAGGGCGCCCTTGTAGATCATCAGCGTGCGCTCATACCATACGCACCGCGGCTGGTCCGCCGACTGGTTGAAGCGCGACAGCGCGGCGGCTCGCGACAGACCGGGGTTTGTGGAGGCGAGTTGCTGAAACCTTTCGGCGTCTCCAGGCGCGCGGCACATGTACCCCTCCACATCGACCTTGATGTGCGTCTGCGCGCTGGCTGGCGCCGCTGGGAGGGCGGCGCATAACGCAAGCGTTGATAACGGGAACCATCTGGAGATCAAGGATTTGCTCACGGGGCTTCCTTTCGCGTCTTGCCGGGTCGTTCCACCAGTCCCTCTTCTCGGCCCGACCGATCAGCCCCGTCGCGATCGCACCTTGAGACAATGTAACATAGATTGGGCGACGACGCTTCTGGCGCGGCTACGGCGGTTTCTTAAGAGTTCAGGCGCGTTTCAAAAGCTGTCCCGCTCGCGCATTTCACGCCGTCGCATGGGCATCACGTCGATCACATCCGCCAGTTGCCGGACCGAGACCGGCGCATCCGAGCGCAGTTTCACTCCACCATCCTTGCCCACCAGGATGAACGCGAACGCATCAGACGGCACGCGATAGCGCGCACGCAGCGCGGCGGCGTCTGCGCGAGGCTCCGGGCCAAATTCGGCCGAGATGTTCGTTCCGATCACGCGGATCACCACGACGTCGCGATCACGCAACGCTGCCTCGGCCGCCTGATTGATTGCGTTTTGCTTTTGAAGATCGGGGTGCGAGCCGCTTGGCGCGAACACATAGACTGGCCGGAACGACCATCGATACGGGTCACTGGAGGCGTTGGCGCCGCCGAGGCTCGCCAGTGCGAAGATCGTGGCAGCCAATATCAATGCGTTAGCCATTGTGGCGCGCCCTTTGTTCCGTGGCATCCATGACGGCTACGCGGTGGGGCGGCCATGAGATTAGCCGGAGGCATCAGATCGCGGTGCGAGGCCGCACAGCACGCAAAGTCTGCTCGACAGGGATGGTGCGCGCACCTGGGATCGAACCAGGGACCCCTACGATGTCAACGTAG
>CAZYUT010000222.1:0-2293 GCA_964650735.1 uncultured Hyphomicrobiaceae bacterium | reverse complement strand
CGGACTCGATCATTTCCCAGTAAAGGTCGTTGCCCTCACGGGTGCGCTCGCCCACCCCGGCAAACACCGAGTACCCGCCATGCGCCATGGCGATGTTGTTGATGAGTTCCTGGATGAGCACGGTTTTGCCGACGCCGGCGCCGCCGAACAGGCCGATCTTGCCGCCACGGGCGTAAGGCGCGAGCAGATCCACGACCTTGATGCCGGTCTTGAGGATTTCGGTCTCGGTCGACTGTTCCACGAAAGCCGGTGCTTCTGCGTGGATCGGACGCTTCTCCTCGTGCGGGATCTCGCCGCCTTCGTCGATCGGCTCGCCGATGACGTTCATGATGCGGCCCAGCGTGCCGTCGCCGACCGGAACGGCGATCGCCTGGCCTGTGTCGACAACCTCTTGCCCGCGCACCAGCCCCTCGGTTGCATCCATGGCGATGCAGCGCACGGTATTCTCGCCCAGATGCTGCGAGACCTCCAGCACGAGCCGGTTGCCGTGGTTGTCGACTTCCAGCGCGCTCAGGATTTCCGGCAGCTTCGCGTCGAACTGCACGTCGACGACGGCGCCCGTCACTTGGCGAATGCGGCCGATATTCTTGTCGCTTGCCATTGCTTCTACTTCCCTGTTGCCCGTGTCCGGCCGTTAGGAGATCGCTTCCGCGCCGGAGACGATTTCGATGAGTTCCTTGGTAATCTGGTCCTGGCGCATCCTGTTGTAGGTGAGCGTCAGATTATCGATCAATTCGCCCGCGTTGCGCGTCGCATTGTCCATCGCTGTCATGCGCGCGCCCTGTTCGCCGGCCGCGTTTTCCAGGAGGGCGCGGAAGATTTGGGTGGCCACGTTGCGCGGCAGCAGATCGCGCAGGATTTCCTCTTCCTCCGGCTCGAAGTCATATTCGGCCTGTGGCGCGCCAGTGTCCGGCGCGCTTTCCTCTTCTTCCGGCAGGCTGGCCGGTATGAGCTGCAACTGCTTGGGCCGCTGCGTCAGCGTGTTGACGAATTCAGAGAAAACCAATGTGCATACGTCGAATTCGCCCTTGTCGAACATGCTGAGCACGCGCCGCGCGACCTCATGGGCATCGTCGAAACCCACCCTCTTCACGCTTTTCATGTCGATCACATCGACGATGCGCCGGGCGTGGTCGCGCTTGAGCATGTCATAGCCCTTGCTGCCGACGCAGAGGAATTTGACCTCCTTGCCGTCCGCGATGAGCTGGCGCGCGATTTGCCGCGCCTTCTTGACGATATTGGCATTGAACGCGCCGCAGAGCCCGCGATCGGCCGTCGCTACCACGATCAGGTGCACGTCATCCTTGCCAGTGCCGACCAGCAGCGGCGGCGCCATCGCGTCACGGACGATGCGTGCGTTCAGCTTGGCCAGCACCTCATCCATCTTTTCTGCATAGGGGCGCGCCGCAGCCGCAGCGTCCTGCGCGCGGCGCAGTTTGGCCGCCGCCACCATTTGCATCGCCTTCGTGATCTTCTGCGTCGCCTTGACGCTCGAGATCCGGCTGCGCATGTCCTTAAGGCTGGGCATAGGGTCTTTCGATCCTCGGTTGGCGCCTCAGGCGTGCGGGCGGCTATGCCGCGAAATGTTCTGCGAACTTGTCGATCGCGCTTTTCAGCTTGTTCTCCAGCTCGTCGGACAATTTGCCCTCGGTGCGGATCTGGTCGAGGATATCGCTATGCTCGGTGTGCATGTGGCGCAGCAATTCCTCCTCGAAGCGCCCCACTGCGGACACTTCCAGCGGGTCGAGATAGCCGCGCGTGCCGGCATAGATCACCACGACCTGCTCCTCGACCTGTAGCGGCGAGAACTGAGGCTGCTTGAGGAGCTCGGTCAGGCGCGCGCCGCGCGCAAGCAGGCGCTGTGTCGCCGCGTCGAGGTCAGAGCCGAATTGCGCAAAGGCCGCCATCTCGCGGTACTGCGCCAACTCGCCCTTGATCGCGCCGGCGACCTGCTTCATCGCCTTGATCTGCGCCGAAGAGCCCACGCGCGAAACCGACAGGCCGACATTTACCGCCGGGCGGATGCCCTGATAGAACAGGTCGGTTTCCAGGAAGATCTGGCCGTCGGTGATCGAGATCACGTTTGTTGGAATGTAGGCCGACACGTCATTGGCCTGCGTCTCAACGATCGGCAGCGCGGTCTGAGAGCCGGCGCCATGGTCCTCGTTCAGCTTCGCCGCGCGCTCCAGCAACCGGCTGTGGAGATAGAACACGTCGCCCGGATAAGCCTCGCGGCCCGGCGGGCGGCGCAGCAGCAGCGACATCTGGCGATAGGCGACGGCCTGCTTGGACA
>CAZYUT010000221.1:0-2310 GCA_964650735.1 uncultured Hyphomicrobiaceae bacterium | reverse complement strand
TCGGTGTGGCAAATGCCCGTGGCCCGGATCTCGACCAGCACCTCGCCCTCGCGCGGGCCTTCAAGCTGAACGGTGGTGACTTCGAGCGGCTTGCCCGCCTCGAAAGCGACGGCGGCGCGAACATCCATGGCATTCCCTCCTTCCGTTTGGCGACGACGCCCTGTTTAACGGACGCGGCGGCCGCCAGCCTTATCGAAAACGACCTCTGGCGGGCGTGAATGGAGCCTTGCGTGTCTCAACCGAGCTTGCCGTGGCAGTGCTTGTATTTTTTGCCTGAACCACAAGGGCACGGCGCGTTGCGCGCGACCTTGCCCCATGTGGCAGGGTCGTTTGGGTCAATCGCCACGCCCGCTGCCTTGTTTCGCATCGGCTGTGCGCGAAGGCCACCGTTGCCGCGCCTTCCCCGCGCCGGCGCGCCCGCGCCCTCTAGCGCCATCTCCGGCTCGCGCTGAAACTCGTCTTCTCCGGTGAGCGGGTCGAGGTGGTGCGCGCTCATCTCAGGCAGTTCGGCCATTTCCAGCGCCGGTTCGGCACGCGCCGATTCCACGTTTACGTGCATGAGATGGCCCGTCACTTCTTCGCGCAGATTGCCGAGCATTGTCTCGAACAGCTCGAAACCCTCGGTCTTGTATTCGTTTAGCGGATCGCGCTGGCCGAAGCCGCGCAGACCAATGACCTGGCGCAGATGCTCCAGCGTCACCAGATGCTCGCGCCACATATGATCGAGCGTCTGCAGCAGCACCGCCTTCTCGATGTGGCGCATCATATCAGGTCCGACCTCGGCAACCTTTTTCGCAGCCGCAGAGTCCGCCTCCTTGATGAGCCGTTCGCGGATTTCCTCGTCCGCTATACCCTCTTCCGCCGCCCAGCCGGCGATCGGCAGATCGAAACCGAAGATGCGCTGCACGTCCTCGTGAAGTCCATCGGTATCCCACTGCTCGGGATATGCCTTTTCGGGGATGTGCTTGGCGACCAGATCTTCGATGACCTGATGGCGCATGTCGCGCACGGTCTCGCTCAGGTCGTCCTCCTGCATCAGTTCGATGCGCTGCTCGAAGACGACCTTGCGCTGGTCGTTCATCACATCGTCGTATTTGAGGATGTTCTTGCGGGCGTCGAAGTTGCGCGCTTCGACCTTGGACTGCGCGCGCTCCAGCGCCTTGTTGATCCACGGATGGATGATCGCTTCGCCCTCTTCCAGACCGAGACGCTGGAGCATTCCGTCCATGCGGTCCGAGCCGAAGATGCGCATCAGATCATCCTCTAGCGACAGATAGAACTTTGAGGCGCCGGGATCGCCCTGGCGGCCAGAGCGGCCGCGCAGCTGGTTATCGATGCGCCGGGATTCGTGCCGCTCCGTGCCGATGACATAGAGGCCGCCAGCTTCCAGCGCCTTCTGCTTCTTCTCGGCAACGTCGGCTTCGATCTTCTTGCGCTGCGCCTCGATCTGCGCCTCAGTCGGCTCCTTGCCCTTCTCGCTCTGCTCGTTCAGCCACATCTGCAAGCGCATATCCAGGTTGCCGCCAAGCTGGATGTCGGTGCCGCGCCCTGCCATGTTGGTCGCGATCGTTACGGCGCCGGGCACGCCGGCTTGGGCTATGATGAAGGCTTCCTGCTCGTGATAGCGCGCGTTGAGCACCTGATGGGGGATTTTCAGCTTTTTCAGCCGTTCCGCGAACATCTCCGACTTGCCGATCGATGTGGTGCCGACAAGGATCGGCTGCCCGCGCTCACGGCAGTCCTTAATGTCCTCGATGATCGCGTTGATCTTCTCTTCGAAGGTCCGGTAGACCTCATCGTGATGGTCGATGCGCACCATCGGCCGGTTGGTCGGGACCTCCGTGACGCCCAGCCCATAAATATCCATGAACTCCGCTGCTTCGGTCGCCGCCGTGCCGGTCATGCCGGCCAGCTTTTCGTACAGGCGGAAATAGTTCTGAAAGGTGATCGAGGCGAGCGTGACGTTCTCCGGCTGAATTTTCACGCCTTCCTTCGCTTCCAAAGCCTGATGCAGCCCCTCGGAGTAGCGCCGGCCTTCCATCATGCGGCCCGTGAACTCGTCGATGATCACCACCTGCCCGTTCTTGACGATGTAGTCGCGGTCGCGCTGGAACAGCGTATGCGCCTTGAGCGCCTGATTGACATGGTGGACCAGAGTGACGTTCTCGACGTCATACATCGAGCCGTCTTCTTTAATGAGGCCTTCCTGCTTCAGCAACGCCTCGACGTGTTCGTTGCCCTTTTCGGTCAGCGTGACCTGGCGCATCTTCTCATCGAGCTCGTAGTCATCGTCGTCCAGCTGCGGGATGA
>CAZYUT010000220.1:0-2337 GCA_964650735.1 uncultured Hyphomicrobiaceae bacterium | reverse complement strand
AGCACCAGACTACGAATCTGGGGGTCGGGAGTTCGAATCTTCCCCGGTGCGCCAATGCCATCCTCAACAGCAATTACACCGCGCTTATCGGCCCGCATTATTGGCGCGGCTATAGCCGTCGCCGCCCCGTATCGCCCTCGGCTTGAACCGCAGGGCGCAAGTCGCCCCTCCCCCGGCACCCACCTCACGAAATCCGAAGCGCCCTCCACTGTTCATCACGTTCAGTCTTGACTGAACCATATTAAGGCCCAAATTCCGGGTCGTGATGACGCGCTCGCCACAAACACTGGAAACCTTTATAGACCGGATGGGCCTGATCGCAGAAGCGGACGGGCTGTCGCGCATTGCCGGCCGGATCATGGGCCTGATGGTTGTTGAAGGCGGGCCAATGAGCTTTTCCGAGATCGCCGGGCGGCTGGATGTCAGCCGCGCCAGCGTAAGCACGAACACGCGCTTCCTGGAGCGCGTGGGCGTGATCGAGCGCGTGACGATCAAGGGCAGCCGGCAGGACCACTTTCAACTCGCGAAAGCGCCCTACGCGCAACTGCTCGAAGGCTCCGTCGCGCGCATGAAGAAGGCCGCAGGCGTGGTCGCAGACGCAAAGGCGCAGCTTTCGCCGGAGGAAACAGAACGGCGGCGGCGGCTGGACGAGCTTGGCGCGTTCTATGCGGCGCTGGCGGAAACTTTCGAGGAATTGGTGGCGCGCTTTGAGCGGAAAAGCTGAGTGGCCTGAGCATGCGTACCATAACCGGTTTTGGTCAACAGCGCGCGACGGGGCGTCGAGAGCCTCCTGGTCGTCGCGTGGTCCGAAAGCAGAAAAATGAAGCTGTTGAGGCACTTGAAGTCCCAGTGGATCACGATCCTTATCGTTTCCGCACTGGTTGCGTGGATGGCGAGCGGCATCGTCGGCGGGCGCGATAAGGCGCAGCAGACGGCCGTGCAAGCTCCGGCCGAGCGCGAGCTGACCCAGGTTCAGGTCCGCGAAATGACGGCCGAGAAGGTCACCCGCTTCGTCGAACTGCAGGGCCAGGCGAAGGCCGATCGGGTCGCAACTGTGCGCGCAGAGACAACCGGGCGTATCGTCGAACTGCCGGGCGAGCGCGGCGCGCGCGTCGAGCAGGGCGAGGAGATCGCCGTCCTGTCGATGGACGACCGCCAGGCGCGGCTGGAGCAGGCCGAGGCGCTCGTGGAGCAGCGCGAGAGCGAGTTCGAAGCGGCGCAGCGGCTGGGCGAACGCGGTTTTCAGGCGCAGAACCGCGTGAAGGAAGCACGCGCGGAGCTGGCCACGGCGCGGGCCCAACTGGCGGCAATCAGAGAAGAAATCGCCGATGTGAGGATTGCCGCGCCGTTTTCAGGTGTGCTGGAAACCCGTCCGGTCGAAATCGGCGATTATGTGTCTGTCGGGGATAATGTGGCGACGATTGTCGATGACGACCCGTTGAAAATCATTGCCGATGTCCCGCAGCAAAAGGTCAACCGGATCTCTGAGGGCGCTTCCGCGGACATCGCGTTCATCACCGGTCAGAAGGCGACGGGGACCGTCACGCTCGTTTCGGCCGTCGCGGAGGACTCGACGCGCACATATCGCATCGAGGTCGAAGTCGCCAATGAAGCGCGTGCCTTTCGCGCCGGCATGAGCGCAAGGCTGCGCATACCCACCGATGTGGTGATGGCGCATTTCGTCTCGCCTGCAATTTTCAGCCTGGACACCGAGGGGCGGCTGGGCGTGAAGACGGTCAATGCGGATAACGAGGTGGTCTTCCACCCTGTCGATCCGATCCAGGCCGCGCCCGACGGCGTCTACGTCGCGGGCCTGCCAGAGACGGCGCGCGTGATTACCGTGGGCCAAGGCTTCGTGCGCGCGGGCGAGACCGTGAAACCGGTTCCCGAGGGTGCCAGCGAAAGCGGGGCGCCCGCCACCAGCGAGGGCGTGACGCCCGGCGAGGTTGCTGCGACCGGCTCTGCCGGCTGAGGATATCCATGACCAGAGTACTCGACGCCGCGTTCAGCCGTGCCCGCACGGTCATCCTGATCTTCCTCGCGCTGATGGTCACGGGCGCGACGGCCTACCTGTCGATCCCGAAGGAAGCCGAGCCGGATGTCACGATCCCGACGATGTATATCTCGGTGTTCCAGGATGGCATCTCGCCGGAAGACTCCGAGCGGCTTCTCGTGCGGCCTCTGGAGAAGGAACTCCAGTCCATCGAGGGACTGGACGAGATGAAGGCGAACGCTACGCAGAACTACGCGACCATAACGCTTGAATTCGAGGCGGGCTTTGACAGCGACCGGGCGCTTCAGGATGTGCGCGAAAAGGTCGATATCGCCAAGTCGGAG
>CAZYUT010000219.1:0-2342 GCA_964650735.1 uncultured Hyphomicrobiaceae bacterium | reverse complement strand
TGCCCGACATCCGCGCGATCGACCTGCGCGCCGAGCCGCCGGAACGCGGGCGCTGGCTGTCGCCGCCGCTGGTCTCAGCCGTGCGCGATACGCTCGCGGCGGACAAGCAGGCGCTGTTGTTCCTGAACCGGCGCGGCTACGCGCCGCTGACGCTGTGCCGCGCCTGTGGCCACCGGATCGAATGCCCGCAATGCAGCGCCACGCTTGTCGAGCACCGCCATCGCGCCAAGCTGACCTGCCATCATTGCGGCTTCGTGCTGCCCCGTCCCAATGATTGCCCAGCCTGCGGCGCGAGCGGCAAGCTGGTGCCCTGCGGCCCGGGCGTGGAGCGCGTCGCGGAGGAGGTGGCCGAGCGCTTTCCCGGCGTGCCCGCCGCGATCCTGTCGAGCGACTTCACGACCAACCTCACCGAAATCCGCGAGACCATTGCGCGGATTTCCTCGGGCGAGGCGCGGATCGTGATCGGCACGCAGCTTGTGGCCAAGGGGCACCACTTTCCTGGCCTTGCGCTCGTGGGCGTGGTGGACGGCGACCTCAGCCTCGCGCAAGGCGGCGACCCGCGCGCGGCGGAGCGCACCTTCCAGCTCATGCAGCAGGTGATCGGCCGCGCCGGGCGCGAGGACAGCAGCGGCATCGGCCTGATCCAGACCCATGCGCCGGACCATCCGGTGATGCGCGCGCTGATTTCCGGGGATCGCGACACGTTCCTGGCGCGTGAAATTGCCGCACGCGAGGACGCCGTGCTGCCGCCCTTTGGCCGGCTGGCGGCCATCGTCGTTTCGGCCGGCGCAAAACCGGAGGCCGAACGCTATGCCCAGGCGCTGGCCAAGGCCGCGCCGCCGGCCGCGCGGATCGAGGTGATGGGGCCCGCTGAAGCGCCGCTTGCGCTCATTCGCGGGCGCTTCCGTTACCGGCTGCTGGTCAAGACACCGCGCAATGTGGACATCCAGGGCTTCTTGCGCGCCTGGATGGATCGTGCGCCCCCTGCTAAGGGCAGCGTCCGCGTCGTCATCGATGTCGATCCCTACAGCTTCCTGTAGCTCGAAAGTCGCCCCGCGAATTCTGGCGCTTTATGTTCGCGAACGCTTCTATCCCGTTGGTGTGCTCAGCATATTGCAAGGGCGGCAAAGCCTGTGATAGATCACCTCCAACTTCAGCAAAGAAGCGTTTCGCGCGCGGTGCCATAGGGCTGTCTCCAGCCTACAAAACGCAGAAGACGGCACGCACGCGCTGGCGCGTCTCACCTCTCCAGCACAATCAGGAGCGGCGCGTGGGAGACAACTTGATGGCCAGTGGCGGAACCAGCGTGACGGGGGTCGCGGGTCGCTATGCAACAGCGCTGTTCGAACTGGCGCTGGATGAGGGTAAGCTCGAAGAGGTCGAAGCACAGCTCTCTGACTTCCAGGAGATGCTTGACGCCAGCGAGGATCTCCGGCGACTGGCCCACAGCCCGGCATTCTCGGTGGATCAGCAGGCGAAGGCCGTGCGCGTTATCGCCGATGCCGCCGGGACATCGGGGCTGACCAAGAACTTCCTTGAGCTGCTCGTTGAAAAACGCCGCTTGTCCGCCGTTTCGCCCATCATCCGCGCCTTCCGCACGCTTGCCGCGCGCCATCGCGGCGAGGTGGAGGCGGAAGTCATCACCGCCGTGCCGCTCAGCGACGATCAAAAGGAAACGCTGCAGCAGGCGCTTCGCGGCTTCGCCGGACAGGATGTTTTGATGAATATCCGTGTGGACCAGTCGATCCTTGGCGGCTTGATCGTAAAGATCGGCAGCCGCATGATCGACAATTCGCTGCGCACCAAGCTCAACCGTCTCAGACACGTCATGAAAGAGGTAGGCTGATGGAAATCCGGGCCTCGGAAATTTCCTCGATACTCAAGGAACAGATCAAAAACTTCGGTCAGGAAGCCGAGGTCGCGGAAATCGGCCAGGTGCTTTCCGTCGGCGACGGTATCGCGCGCGTTTACGGCCTCGACAACGTCCAGGCGGGCGAAATGGTCGAGTTCGAGAACGGTGTGCGCGGCATGGCGCTGAACCTTGAGGTCGACAATGTCGGCATCGTGATCTTCGGCGAAGACCGCGACATCAAGGAAGGGGACACGGTCAAGCGCACCGGGGACATCGTTGAGGTGCCGGTCGGAAAGGGCCTTCTGGGCCGTGTCGTTGACGCGCTGGGCAACCCGATCGACGGCAAGGGGCCGATCGAGGCCGCCGAATACCGCCGCGCCGACGTGAAGGCGCCCGGCATCATCCCCCGCAAATCGGTGCACGAGCCGATGCAGACCGGCATCAAGGCGATCGACGCGCTGATCCCGATCGGCCGCGGCCAGCGCGAGCT
>CAZYUT010000218.1:1282-2346 GCA_964650735.1 uncultured Hyphomicrobiaceae bacterium | reverse complement strand
TCAAACATGGCCTGGCTGACCGGCTATGACGGCTGGTCGTTCTACACCCATCAATGCGTGCTGCTGAGCCTGGAGGGCGAGCCGGTCTGGTGGGGACGCGGCATTGATCTGCCCGGCGCGTGGCGCACCGTCACGATGACCCGAGAAAATATCGTCGGCTATGACGACACCTATGTCCAGAACCCGGAAAAGCACGCGATGGAGGCTCTGGCGGAGCTGGTCCTGGAGCGCGGCTGGGGGCAGGCCGTCATCGGCGTGGAGATGGAGAACTACTACTTCTCCGCCGCCGCCTATCTCACGCTCGTCAAGCACCTGCCCGACGCGACCTTCCGCGATGCGACTGCGCTGGTGAACTGGCAGCGCGCAGTGAAAAGCGCGGTCGAGATTGAATACATGCGCCGCGCCGCCCGCATCGTTGAGCGCGTGCATGAGGTCATCTTCGAGCGCGCCCAGCCGGGTCTGCCGAAGCATGAGCTCGTGGCCGACATCTACCATGCGGCGATCAGGGGGGCGGACGGGCATTGGGGCGACTACCCGGCCATTGTGCCGATCGTGCCGTCCGGGCTGGACGCCACCGCTGCGCATCTCACCTGGGACGACACGCCCATGCGCGAGGGCGAAACGACATTTTTCGAGATCGCCGGCGTACACCGCCGCTATCACTGCCCGCAGTCGCGCACGCTTTTCCTCGGCGAGCCGCCGCAGAAATACCGCGATGCGGAAATCGCCGTGCTCTCGGGCATCGAGGCCGCGCTGGAGGCCGCCAAGCCCGGCAACCGCTGCGAGGATGTGGCGATCGCGTTCAATGAAACGCTCAACCGTTTCGGCTTCGTGAAGGAAAGCCGCTGCGGCTACCCGATCGGCCTGTCCTACCCGCCGGACTGGGGCGAGCGCACGATGTCGTTCCGCCGCGGCGACGAGACTGTGCTGGAGCCGGGCATGGCGTTCCATTTCATGCCGGCGCTGTGGCTGGATGACGGCGGACTGGAGATCAGCGAGCCGATCCTCATTACCGACGACGGGGTGGAGTGCTTCACCGAGACGCCGCGCCGCATGTTCGTGAA
>CAZYUT010000218.1:0-1182 GCA_964650735.1 uncultured Hyphomicrobiaceae bacterium | reverse complement strand
ACGATCCCCCTCGACGAGGACGGCGCGCATCACGGCTTCCTGCGTCTCCCGTATAGCCGCGACGATTCCGCCTGGGGTTCGATCATGATCCCGATCAGCGTGATTCGAAATGGCGACGGGCCGACCGCGCTGTTCACCGGCGGCAACCACGGCGACGAATACGAGGGGCCGGTGGCATTACAGAACCTTGCCGCGACGCTCGACCCGGCGAGCATCACGGGGCGCGTCATTATCGTGCCCGCGTTCAACTTTCCCGCCTTCCGCGCGGGCACCCGCACATCGCCCATCGACGGCGGCAACCTGAACCGCTGCTGCCCCGGCCGCCCGGATGGCAATGTGACTGAAAAGATCGCCCATTATGGCTGTACCGAACTCGTGCCAATGGCCGATTTCGTGCTCGACTTCCACTCCGGCGGCAAGACGCTAGACTTCATCCCGTTTGCCGCGGCGCACATCCTGGAGGACAAGGCGCAGGAGGCCGCCTGCATGGCGGCGATGCGGGCGTTCAACGCGCCCTACAGTATGCGGATGCTTGAGATCGACAGCGCCGGGATGTTCGACACGGCAGTCGAGACGCAGGGCAAGGCGTTCGTCACGACCGAGCTTGGCGGGGGCGGCACGGCCACGGCGCGCTCCATCGCCATCGCCAAGAAGGGCGCGCGCAACCTCCTGATCCATGCCGGCATTCTCCATGGCAACCCGGAGATGGCGCCAAGCATCGAGATCGACATGCCCGACAGCGACTGCTTCGTTTTCGCCGAACATGACGGGCTGATCGAGCCGACCGCCGATCTTGGCGATCATGTGCGCAACGGCGAGGTGCTGGCGCGGATCTGGCCGGCGGATCGGACAGGCGTGCCGCCTGTGAGCTACGCGGCGAAGCGCGACGGCATCCTCGCCGCGCGGCACTTCCCCGGCCTCGTCAAGGCGGGCGACTGCATGGCCGTGGTCGCGGACGTATTGGGCTGATCCGCGCGCGACGAGCGCCGCCGATCCATGATATTTTCCCGTCGCAACGGTACGGCGAATTTTTGGAGAGCCGCATGAGCTGGAACCCCGCACTTGACCCCGTCTGCCCGTCGGCTGACGACCTCGACCGCATCGAAACCATCATCGTCCCGCGCGCACGCGATCTCGGCGGGTTCGAGGTGCGCCGCGCGCTGCCCTCGCCGAAGCGGCAGA
>CAZYUT010000217.1:0-2354 GCA_964650735.1 uncultured Hyphomicrobiaceae bacterium | reverse complement strand
AAAAATTTTCCCGGCAAGCGCCGGTTGGAATTCGAGAGGCAGGACATCATGAGTATTGACATCACGACCCAGACAGCCGCTGCGTCGGGCGACCGCGTCTTCATTTTCGACACCACCTTGCGCGACGGCGAGCAGTCGCCGGGCGCGTCCATGACGCGTGAGGAAAAGCTTCAGGTTGCCGCCGTACTGGACGAGATGGGCGTCGACATCATTGAGGCCGGTTTCCCGGCAGCATCGCAGGGCGACTTTGAATCGGTGCGGGAGATCGCGAAGGCGGCGAAGAACGCGATCATCTGCGGCCTTGCGCGCGCGGGCTTTGAGGACATCGACCGGGCGGGCGAGGCAATCGCGCCGGCGAAGCGCGGACGTATCCACACCTTCATCTCTACCAGCCCGCTGCACATGAAGTATAAGCTGGGCAAGGAGCCGCATGAGGTGCTGGAAGCCGTCACTGCGAGCGTCACGCGCGCGCGGCAATACACTGACGACGTGGAATGGTCCGCCGAGGACGCCACACGCACCGAGCGGGATTTCCTGTGCCGCTGCGTGGAGGCTGCGATCAAGGCCGGGGCGACCACGGTGAACATCCCCGACACGGTCGGCTACACCGTGCCCGAAGAGTTTTACGCGCTCATCACGATGCTGCGCGAGCGGGTGCCCGGCGCGGCGGACATCATCCTCTCGACCCACTGCCACAACGATCTGGGCCTGGCGGTCGCCAACTCGCTGGCGGGCGTGCGCGCGGGCGCGCGGCAGATCGAATGCACCATCAACGGCATGGGCGAGCGCGCGGGCAACGCGGCGCTGGAAGAGATCGTGATGGCGATGCGCACCCGCGCCGACGTGCTGCCGTATCACACTGGCATCGACACCACGATGATCACCCGCGCATCAAAGCTAGTCTCGGCGGTCACGGCCTTTCCGGTGCAATACAACAAGGCGGTGGTGGGCAAGAACGCGTTCGCGCACGAATCCGGCATCCACCAGCATGGCATGATGAAGCATGCCCAAACCTATGAGATCATGACGCCGGAAAGCGTTGGCCTGCGCGAATCGACGCTGGTGATGGGCAAGCATTCGGGCCGGCACGCGTTCCGCCAGAAGCTGCAGGAACTGGGCTATGAGCTGGGCGAGAACGCTTTCGAGGACACCTTCCAGCGCTTCAAGCAGCTTGCCGATCATAAGAAGCACGTGTTCGACGAGGACATCGAGGCGCTGGTGGATGACGAACTGGCCAGCGCGCATGACAACATCAAGCTGCTCTCGCTGACGGTGATCGCGGGCACGGGCCAGCAGCGCGCGACCATCACGCTCGATATCGGCGGGCAGCATGAGACGCGCGAGGCGGTCGGCTACGGCCCGGTCGATGCGATCTTCAACGCGATCAAGGCGATCGTCCCGCACGAGGCGCGGCTGCCGCTTTATCAGGTCCATGCGGTGACCGAAGGCACCGACGCGCAGGCCGAGGTCAGCGTGCGGCTGGAGGAGAACGGCATGACCGTGACGGGACGCGGCGCGGACAGCGACACGATGGTTGCCTCCGCGCGGGCCTATGTCTCGGCGCTCAACAAGCTGATCGCCAAGCGCGAGCGTGTCGCGCCGCAGAGCCGCGCGGCATCGTAATCGGTGGGCCGGCCCTCGCGGCCGGCTCCTCCGGCATCTTTCGGTGATCGCGGCCCCATAGTCTTATTCGGCGGAGGCGCTGATTCCCGCTCAGGCCGGGCTTTTCTCCAACTCAAACCCCTCGTCGAGCCAGCCCGTCACGCCGCCGATCATGATCTTGACGGGTCGGCCGAGGCGCGACAGCTTCCACGCGGCCTTGTCCGCGCCATTGCAGTGCGGGCCGGCGCAGTAGACCACGAACAGCGTATCGGCTGGCCATTCTCGCATCTTCGCGGCGATAATCTTGCCGTGCGGCAGCGAAATCGCGCCTGGGACGTGCCCTTGGGCGTACAGGTCCTGGCTGCGCACGTCGAGCAACACGAACTTGGCCGTGCCGGTGTGCATCGCTTCGTTCACATCCCAGCAATCCGTTTCGTAACGCAGCTTTCCGGCGAAATGTGCCTCCGCCTCGGCCGGCGCTGCAGCCGGCACTTCGGAAACTGGATCAGGCATTTGCGCTTCCTTTCGTCAACGTCGCACCTTGCTCACCCCATATGCGCCGCGCCGAGCTCACCAAACAGTGCGCGAATGTCCACCGTCTCGCGCACCCCGACATCATCGAAATGCGCGCCCAGCCATGTGTCCGCGCTGTTCCGGCCGAGATCGAACAGGTGCTCCAGAAACTCCCACTGCGGGTTCAGCCGGCTCGAATGACCGAGATCGGTGACTTCCTTGGGCGCCTCGATGATGTG
>CAZYUT010000216.1:0-2364 GCA_964650735.1 uncultured Hyphomicrobiaceae bacterium | reverse complement strand
GGCTTCTCATTGATCGCCCAGAAGCCTGCGAGCATGTCGAGCTTGTCGGCCAACGCAACAGCGATCGACACCGGCGCGGATGGCACATCGTCGGACGGACCGGCCGGCTTATAATGCGCGGCGATGGCCTCGGCCACCTCCCGATCCTCGCCGCTTTCCAGCGCGATGTAGCGGCCGATCACGCCCTGCACTTCGGGGAACTCGCCAACCGTCTCGCTGACCAGATCGGCCTTGGCCAGCCGCGCGGCGCGTTCCGCCTTATCAGGGTCAGCGCCGACCACCGGCGCGATCTCGCGCGCGAGCCGCGCGATCCGGTCCACCCGCTCGCCCAGTGTGCCGAGCTTGTCATGGAAGGTGATCTGGTCGAGCTTGGGGGCCATCGCGTCCAGCCCGCGCGCCCGGTCGTTGCCCCAGAAGAACTTGGCGTCCGACAGCCGCGCGCGGATCACGCGCTCGTTGCCCTCGATGATCGCCGCGCCGCCGTCATCAGCTTCGATATTCGCGACGAGGATAAAGCGGTTCGCCAGCGCGCCGTCCTTTCGGCGGAGCGAGAAGCATTTCTGGTGCTCTTTCAAAGAGGTGATGAGCACTTCAGGCGGGACGTCGAGAAAGTCCGCGTCGAAGCCGCCAGACAGCACCACGGGCCATTCGACAAGCCCTGCGTTCTCGTCGATCAGCCCGTGGTCTTCGACTAACTCAAGGTCCTGCTCGGAAGCCAGGCGCCTTGCTTCTTCTCGTATAAGTTGCGCCCTCTTCGGTCTTGCCACTATGACGTTAACCTTCTCAAGCGCGGTTGCATAGTCCTGCGCGCGCGCGATCGATATAGACTTTGGTCTAATAGGGTTGTCCGGCGCCGCCGCCATGAAGCGGTGGCCTTGGGTGACGTCGCCGCTGCGGATGCCGTCGACCTCGAAGTCGACGACCGCGCCGTCCAGCGTGCAGATGATCCCGTGTAGGGGGCGCACCCAGCGAAGGCTGCCCGCGCCCCAGCGCATGGATTTCGGCCAGGGGAACTTGCGCACGACCTGCGGCACGATCCGCGCGAGCGCCTCGGCCGCGCTCTCGCCCTCCTGATCCACCACGGCGACGTAGTATTCGCCGCGCTTGTCCGCGCGCGTCTCGCACTGCTCAAGGCTTTCCAGCCCGGCAGACCGCAGAAAGCCTTGGACCGCCTTTTCCGGCGCACCGACGCGCGGGCCCTTGCGCTCCTCGCGCCGCGGCGGCGAACGGTCGGCCAGCCCTTCGAGGATCAGCGTCAGACGGCGCGGGGTGGAGTAGGTCTGGGTCGCGCCTAAGTTAAAGCCGGCCTCGCCAAGCGCGTCGCAGACCAGCTTTTGCATATCGGCTTCCGCCCGGGCCTGCATCCGCGCCGGGATTTCTTCGCAGAACAGTTCGAGCAGCAGGTCGGGCATGATTTATTCCGTGATGCGACGCGCGCAGTGTCAGTCGTCGGACTTGGGCTTGAGCTGACGCCACATGAAGGCACGGCCGTCGGGATAGCGCGCGACGATCCGGTTGGCCGCGCCGAATTCATCCCGCGCAGCGATGTAGGCGGTCGCCTCGCTGGCCTCTAGCGCGCGCGCGAGTGCCTCAGCATCGAAGCAGTCGAACCAGCCGGGCGCGACCAGCGGCGCGGCGTCTTCCGCCACCGGCGCATCCGGCGCATCGGCCAGGCGGAAACAGGCCCGCAGCTTCAGCGGCGAGGTCGGCGCGTCGATCCCGCGCCAGTCGCTGACCGGGTAGCTCTGCCCGGCGATCTCGACGCTGTCGGCGCTGATCTCTTCGTAATAGGCGCGGGTCTGGAACCACCAGAGCGCGGCACCGAAGACGACCGTGAACGCCAGAAAGCCGATAATCAGAATACGCCCGCTCATGCTCCGCCGCCTTCAGTCTTCAGCCACGCCGCGCAGCACTTCTTGGCCAGTTCTCGCACGCGCAGAATGTAGCTCTGGCGCTCCGTCACGGAGATCACCCCGCGCGCGTCCAGCAGGTTGAAGATGTGGCTGGCCTTGATGCACTGGTCGTAAGCGGGCAGAGCCATCAGGTGGCGCTCGCCCGCATCGCCCGCGTCGAGCAGCGCCTGGCATTCGGCCTCGGCATCGCGGAAGTGCTGGAACAGCTTGTCGGTGTCGGCATGTTCGAAGTTGTAGCGCGAGTATTCCTGTTCCGGCTGCAGGAAGATGTCGCCGTAGCGCACGCGCTCATCGCCGGAGCGCCCGTTGACATTCAGATCGTACACGTTGTCCACGCCCTGGACATACATCGCGAGGCGCTCAAGCCCGTAGGTCAGCTCGCCCGTGACCGGATTGCAGTCGAACCCGCCGACCTGCTGGAAATAGGTGAACTGGCTCACCTCCATGCCGT
>CAZYUT010000215.1:0-2366 GCA_964650735.1 uncultured Hyphomicrobiaceae bacterium | reverse complement strand
GCTTGCGCGCGTTGCCGACCGTCTCCGGCGGGATGTGCTCATAGGTGCGCGGGTCCTTCTGCACTGCAGAGACATGGATGCCGCCTTTGTGCGCGAAAGCCGAGGTGCCGACATAGGGCGCGCTGCGGTTGGGCGCTTGGTTGAGCGCCTCGTCGAGATAGCGCGAGACATGGGTCAGCGTCTTGAGCCGCTCTGGCGTGACGCCGGTGACGAAGCGGCTGCGATACGGTTCCTTGAGCGCCAGCGTCGGGATGATCGAGGTCAGATTCGCGTTGCCGCAGCGCTCGCCCAGCCCGTTCAGCGTGCCCTGAACCTGGCGCGCGCCGCCCGCCACGCCGGCGAAGGTGTTGGCGACCGCGTTTTCAGTGTCGTTATGGGTGTGGATGCCCAGCCGCGCCCCAGGGAGCTCGCGGGCCACGTCGCGCACAATCTCCTCGATCTCGTGGGGCAGCGCGCCGCCATTGGTGTCGCAAAGCACGATCCAGGCCGCGCCTGCGTCATAAGCCGCGCGCGCGCAGGCCAGGGCATAGCCGGGGTTCGCTTTGTAGCCGTCAAAGAAGTGCTCGCAGTCGATCAGCGCCTCGCGGTCATCCGCCACGATCGCCTCGGTTGATTCCGCGATCGCTTGCAGGTTCTCCGCGTTGGAGATGCCCAGCGCGAGATCGACGTGATAATCCCAGGACTTTGCCACCAGGCAGATCGCCGGCGCGCCCGATTGCAGCAGCGCGGCGAAGCCCGGATCGTTGGAGACCGAGCGCCCCGCGCGCTTGGTCATGCCGAAGGCGACGAGCCGCGCGTTCGACAACTCTGGCGGGTTCTCGAAAAACGCGGTGTCCGTCGGGTTCGCGCCGGGATAGCCGCCCTCGATATAATCGATGCCGAGCGTGTCGAGCCGCTGTGCGATCAGCCGCTTGTCCTCGGTGGAAAAGCCCACGCCGAGCGTCTGCGCGCCGTCGCGCAGCGTCGTGTCGAACAGATAGAGCCGTTCTTGTCCGTTTGCGCTTGTACTCATTGCGTTGCCCGTCTTGGTTTTTCTGCGTTGCCCTTAGCCATGCGAAATGCCCGACAGATTGAGACCGATGATGCCTGCGACGATCATCGCGATGGAGGCGATTTTCAGCGCGCTGACGGAATCGCCGAAGAACACCACGCCGACAACCGCGACGACCGTTACGCCCAATCCCGCCCAGATCGCGTAGGCCACGCTCAGGTCGAAATGGCGCAGCGCAAAGCCGAGCAGCGCGAAGCTGGCGACGTAAGACGCGACCACCAGCGCGAGAACGGCGTAGATGATCCGGTCCGGCTGAAACGCGTGCTTCAGGAAGGATGTGCCCAGCACCT
The DNA here is from genome assembly GCA_964650735.1 of uncultured Hyphomicrobiaceae bacterium. Lineage (GTDB taxonomy): Bacteria > Pseudomonadota > Alphaproteobacteria > Rhizobiales > Rhodomicrobiaceae > Dichotomicrobium. The sequence goes on along the minus strand of CAZYUT010000215.1, from coordinate 1,025 downwards.
CGAACAGGATCGAGGCGAGCAGATAAAGCCAATGCATTAAAGGTGTCCGCCAGCGGTTTGCGTTGTCATCGGGCGATCTCCCATGTCGTCGTGATCCCGCCGGTTTCCGGGTCGCGGCTATCCTTGAGCTGGATGCCCATCGCGGCGAGTTCGTCGCGGATGCGGTCGGCCTCGGCGAAGTTTTTGGCCTTGCGCGCTTCGTTGCGCGCCTCGATCAGCTCGGCAATCTGCTCTTGATCGACTTGGTCTTCCGCCACATGGGTCGCGCTCTGATAGTGCTCTAGCTCAATGCCGATCAGACGCAGGTTGGCGTTAAGTTGCAGTGCTGGCTGATATTCTTGTTCACTTGGGACGGGCGTCGGCTCGCCGGGGGTCGATTGTCTGGCATGGCCTTGGTGCTTTGCAGCATCCAATAATTCGTTGAGGATCGCCATCGCCTTCGGCGTGTTGAGATCGTCGCACAGCGCCGCTACGAAATCCTCGCTTGGCGGTGTAACCTTGTCGCCAATCGCAAAGGCTTTAGCAGTCGTTAGAAAGATATCGGCCTGCTCAAGCTTTTGCACTGTCCAGTCGATGGGCTGGCGGTACTGCGTGGATAGCATCGCCAGTTTGATCGCCTCTCCGGACCACCGGAAATCGCGCCACCCCTCGAACAACTCCCGCACCGTGATGAAGTTGCCCAAGGATTTGGACATCTTCTCGCCCTCGACCATCAGATAGCCGTTGTGCATCCAGACATTAGCCATCAGGTCGGTGCCGTGCGCGCAGCAGCTTTGCGCGACCTCGTTCTCATGATGCGGGAATTGCAGGTCAATGCCGCCGCCGTGGATGTCAAAGGTCTCGCCGAGCAGCGCCGCGCTCATGGTCGAGCATTCGAGATGCCAGCCCGGCCGCCCCCAGCCCCACGGGCTGTCCCAGCCCGGCTCACTCTCCTGCGACGGCTTCCACAGCACGAAATCCATGGGCCCACGCTTATACGGCGCGACCTCAACCCGCGCGCCGGCGCGCATCTCGTCCAGCGGGCG
>CAZYUT010000214.1:0-2371 GCA_964650735.1 uncultured Hyphomicrobiaceae bacterium | reverse complement strand
AAGCATCTGAGCTTCAAGTCGAAGGAATACGCGATCTGACGAGCGTAATGCGAGGCCGGGCGGATGTCCTCCCGCCGCCCGGCCGGTTTACAGACTGCGTTGGTTGACGCGCTTGGCGACGTCCTCGGCGCTTTCCTTGCGCTCGCTGTAGCGATCGGTGAGATAATCCGCGCGGTCGCGCAGCAGCAGCGTGAACTTCGTCAGCTCTTCCATCACATCCACGATCCGGTCATAGAGCGGCGAGGGCTTCATGCGCCCCGCCTCGTCGAACTCCAGATAGGCTTTTGGCACCGAGGACTGGTTCGGAATCGTGACCATGCGCATCCATCGCCCGAGCACGCGAAGCTGGTTGACCGCGTTGAAGCTCTGCGAGCCGCCGGAGACCTGCATCACGGCAAGCGTCTTGCCCTGGGTGGGCCGCACGCCGCCCAGCGCCAGCGGGATCCAGTCGATCTGCGCCTTCATGATGCCGGTCATCGCACCGTGGCGCTCCGGCGAGCACCAGACCATGCCTTCGGACCACAACGCCAGTTCGCGCAGTTCCTGCACCTTCGGGTGGCTATCATCGGCATCATCTGGCAGCGGTAGGCCGGACGGGTTAAAGGTCCGCGTTTCAGCCCCGAAACGGCGGAGGATACGCGCGGCCTCTTCGCTGGCGAGCCGGCTGTAGGACCGCGCGCGCAGCGAGCCATAGAGCAGCAGGATGCGCGGAGGATGACTTGCGCGCGGCGGGTCCAAAAGCGCTTCTTTCTCTATCGGGCGGAATGCGCCTTCGTCCAGGCTCGGAAACGTATCGAAGTCCTCAGCCAACGCGTTTTCCTTCCTCGTCGATGAGCAGGGCGCCGTCCTCCTTGTAATAGGGTCCAGTTGGCCAGCGGTCGAGCAGATCGAGCACGGTCTCGCTCGGCCGGCACAGCCGCACGCCGTTGCGGCAACAGACTATTGGACGGTTGACCAAAACCGGATGCGCGATCATCGCCTCCAGCAAAGTCTCATCGTCGACGTCCGGATCGAGCAGCCCAAGCTCTTCGGCTGGCGATTTGGTTTCGCGCAGGGCCGCGCGCGGCGTGAGGCCGGCTGCAGCGAACAGGCCGAGCAGTTGGGGCCGCGTCCAGCCGGTCTGCAGGTACTCGACGACTGTGGGCGCGTAGCCCGCCGCTTTCATGATCGCCAGCACATTGCGCGACGTGCCGCAATCGGGGTTGTGGTGGATCACGATGTTCATACGCCCGCACCTCTCTATGAAGCCGACATTGACAGCCGCCAAAATCACTATAAAACTAGAATTATGGTTTCAAGGCAAAAAGAGCTTGACGTCGAAGAGGTCGCACAGGGCTTTGCGGCAATGGGATCAGAGGCGCGGCTGGAAGTCGTGCTGACGCTTGTGCGCGCGGGCACTGCCGGCCTGACCATCGGCGAGATCCAGACGCGCACCGGAATGCCCGCTTCCACGCTTGCCCATCACCTGAAGTTCCTCGCCTCCGCCAGCCTGATTGAGCAGGAGAAACAAGGCCGTAGCGTGGTCAACCGCCCCTGCTTCGCCAGGCTCGAAACGCTCGCCGGCTACATCCTTAACCAATGCTGCGCCGATGTCGGGCGCGAACCGGGAGACTGACATGAGCGAGACGCTGCAAACTGCCCCGCGCCGCATCGACTGGAAGGGTATGCTGTGGACGCCGTGGACGCTCGTCGTGCTGCTGCCGCTTGCCGTGCTGGCGCTCGACCCGGCGAATTTCCAGCACATCACAGTGTTCGCCGCGACCGCGTTCGCCCGCACGCTGCCCTATATCATCTTCGCCGTCATCCTGATCGCCTGGCTCAAGGCCGCCGGCGCAGAGACCATGATCGGCAACGCCTTCAAGGGCCGCGAGACGCATATGATCCTGCTGGCCGCGCTGTTCGGCGGGCTGGCGCCGTTTTGCTCGTGCCAGGTGATCCCGTTCATCGCCGGGCTGCTCGCCGTCGGCGTGCCGCTTGCGCCGGTGATGGCGTTCTGGCTGTCCTCGCCGCTGATCGACCCGCCGACGCTGCTGATTACCGCCGGGGCGCTGGGCTGGCCCTTCGCCATTGCCAAGGCCGTCGCGGCCGTGGGCCTCGGGCTGATGGGCGGTTTCGCGATCAAGGCGATGATGGCGCGCGGCGCGTTCGCCGAACCGTTGCGCGCGCGCGCATCCAGCGGGTGCTGCAAGAAAAAGGCAAGCCTCGACGGCAAGCCCGTCTGGCGCTTCTGGGGCGAGGCCGAGCGGCGGGACACGTTCCGCAGCGAATTGGCCGGCAACGCGCTGTTCCTCGTCAAGTGGCTAGCGCTGGCCTATGTGCTGGAAGCGCTGTTAGTGACTTATGTGCCCGCCAGCCTGATCGCGAGCGTCGT
>CAZYUT010000213.1:0-2381 GCA_964650735.1 uncultured Hyphomicrobiaceae bacterium | reverse complement strand
GCCAGCGGGACGGGCCAGCATATCGCCGCCTTCGCTCGCACATTTCCCGCGCTGGACTGGACGCCGAGCGACCCGGATCCAGCGGCCCGGGCGAGCACCGCCGCCCATACGGCCGAGGCGGGGCTGGCGAACATTCACGCGCCGCTTGACCTCGACGTGATCGACCCGGCGTGGCATGAGAAAGTCGAAGCACCGTTCGATGTGATGGTCGCGATCAACCTGCTGCATATCTCGCCTTGGGCCGCGACGCTGGGTCTGCTATCCGGGGCAGAGCGGCTGCTCGCGCCGCAAGGCCAGCTGTTGATCTACGGGCCGTTTTCGCGCGGCGGCGACTACCTCGCCCAAAGCAACGTGCAGTTCGACGCCGCCTTGCGCCAGCGCAATCCCGCGTGGGGCGTGCGCGATACCGATGATGTCGCCGCAGCCGCCCGCGCCAAAGGTCTCGCCCTCGCCGAGATCATACCGATGCCCGCGAACAACCTGATGCTGATCATCTCGGCAGGCGAGGCCAACGGGTAACGCAATCCGGCTGGCCCGCGGCCGTATGGATGCTATACAGTTGCGCGGCGCGCGCTCGCGCCGGCTCTCCCATCCAGCGACAAGGAGCATCCATGCACTACCGCAATCTCGGCCGCAGCGGCCTCAAGGTCTCGGAAATCTGCCTGGGGGCGATGACGTTCGGCCACAGCACCGATGAGCGCGAAGCAGCGGCGATCATGGATGCGGCTTTCGATGCCGGAGTGAATTTCTTTGATACCTCCAACACCTACGCGAAGGGGCAATCGGAGGAAATCCTCGGCAATCTGCTGAAAGAGCGCCGGCATGAGGCGGTGATCGGCACCAAGGTCTTCAACCCGACCGGCCCCGCGCCGAACGATTCCGGCCTGTCGCGGCTCAACATTCTGCGCGCGGTCGAGGAGAGCCTGCGCCGGCTTCAGACCGACTACATCGACCTGTATTACCTGCATCACGTCGATGACGATACACCGCTGGACGAGACGCTCCGCGCGCTGGACGATCTCGTGCGCGACGGCAAGGTCCGCTACATCGCCTGCAGCAATTTCGAGGCCTGGCGGCTCATGGAGGCGATCTGGATCAGCGACACCAAGGGGCTGGAGCGGTTCGCCGCTTACCAGCCGCAATATAATCTGGTGGTGCGCGATATCGAGGCGGAAATCCTGCCGGTCTGCCGGCTGAAGGGCGTCGGCGTCGTGGCGTGGGGGCCGCTGGCGGGCGGTTTCCTGACCGGCAAGTACAAGCCGGGCGAACGCACCGCGGCGGGCACGCGCTCGGAAGAGAACTGGGTGTTCATGGATCACATGTTCGCGCCGAATGCGGACGATACGCTCAAGACGCTGCTGCGTTTGTCGAAGCGGATCGGCTGCGCGCCGGGGGCGCTGGCGCTGCGCTGGGTGCTGGAGCAGGCCGGCGTGGCTTCAGCGATCGTCGGCGCGCGCACGGCGGAGCAGTTCCGCAATAGCCTGGAGGCCGTGGACCTCGCTTTGCCGGCGGAGGTGCTGCGCGACCTGACCAAGGTTTCCGCCCCGCCGCCGCGCTACCCGCATGTCTCCGAGGCGACCATGACAGACCGCCGCCGCGACGCGCTGCGCCCGCCCTGGGCGCCGGAATAGCGCTGCCCGAGACAGGCGCGTCTAAAGCTTGCCGGCGGCCAGCCGTGCGCGGATCGCTTCTTCCTGCTCGAAGGTTTCCAGATGCTCGTTGATGCGCTTGAGCCGTTCGCCCACCTCGGGCAGCAGCACGTTTTCCAGCGCCCGCGCGCGCTTCTCGGTGCGCCGGTATTCTTCCGCCAGCCGGTGCAGGTTGGATGAGGTCGCTGCCAACTCGGCCAGCGGGGCGAGCAGTTCCGCGAAGGCCTGCACGCACTCATCCGCCTCGCGTGACGGATCGATCGGCGGGAAGGCGTGTTCCCCAGGCTCCGGCTCGAAGCCATACGCGACCATGGGTACGCCGAGGAAGCTGCTTTCGCTGCGCTCTGGCGTCGCCGGCTCCAGCGCGCGGGGCGGATAGACTTGCAGATTGTCGATGCCGTGGCGCTCCACCGCGTCGGCGAGCGCGTAGCGGGCGTCGCGCAGGCTCTCCATGAAACGCGTTTTCCGCTCCTCGTAGATGCGAAGCTGGTCGAGGATTTCAGACGCCAGAAGCATCCGCTTTTCATCAAGGAACTCGTAGCCCTGGCGCATCATGTCACGCTCGTCGGCCAGCGCCAGCGCGGCGCTCTTGGTCGGGACGTCATCGACCATCGGCGGCCTCCGCGTCGCCCGCTTCTTCGGCTTCCGCGCCTTCTTCTTCCGTCTCCGTGCTCAGGTATTTCTCGATCTGTTCGTCGCTCAGGCGGTTCATCTCGCTGACGGGCAGGTCGC
>CAZYUT010000212.1:0-2439 GCA_964650735.1 uncultured Hyphomicrobiaceae bacterium | reverse complement strand
TTCGGGCGGCCCTGGTGATTCTCGTGCCACGGATCTGCGCACCACTCAAAGACATTGCCGTGCATTTGCCAGAGACCCCAGTCATTCGGCTCGTAGCTTTCCACGTTGACCGGACCTCTGTCCGCACCGACATTCCGCGTTTCCGCGCTCGCGGCTTTCGCCGGGTCCCAGTCGTCACCCCACGAAAAACGCCACTTGGTTCCGGCCCGGCAGGCATACTCCCATTCGACCTCGCTCGGCAGCCGGTAGGCGTCGCCGGTCACCGCTTCCAGCCAGCGGCAATAGGCCATGGCGTCCCACCAGTTGACCTCGATGGCCGGCCAACGCCGGTTGGAAGCATACTGCAAAGGTGGTCGTCCCGTCGCCACGCTGAAGACGAGGAACTCCTCCTGCGTCACGGCATAGCGCCCCATGGCGAAGGCCCGTTCCATCTCGATTTCTTTGGCTCCGCGCGACTGCGGCAGCTCTGGATCATCGTCGGTGCCGAGCACAAACGTCGGCTTGAACGGCCCCTCGCCCGGCGCGATGCGGACCATCTGGTTGAGCGCAGGCCCCGGCTCCCGCGCCTTTGCCGCGTCGATGGTCATGGGGTCCGCCTGGATGCGGGCGGCGGCACTTGTCAACTCGCGGATCGGCTCAGGAAACGCGCTTGCGATAGCTTTGGCGTCAGTGCCGGGCGCGCAACGGGCCAGCGCATGCGCCGCCGCCATCGCGGCCGCGATGCCATCGACGGACAGATTGCCCGCGAACATTCCGGCCAGCGTCTCGATCTCGCTTTTCGCCTCCTCCGGTTTGTGCCTCGCCAGTGCAAGAGCGGACGCGGCTCGGACCGCGATATTCTCGTTCGGCGCCGCCAGCCGCTCCTCCAGAAGCGCAGTGGTCGCATCATCATGCGGCATCCGGGCGAGCCGGCGCGCTGCGGCCGTGCGCAGCGGCACGGCCTCGAAGCGGTCCTCCAGCAACGTCTTGAGCCGCGCGCGGTCTGTCTCGTGATCGGCGGCATCGCGCTCGCGCGTGACGCCCGCCGCGACATGGACGATCCAGTCGCGCATGTCGGGATCGCCTTCGGCTTTTTCCTGCTCGGTGAAGAACTGGTCGGTCGCCTCGCCGGCATGCTGGCTGGCCAGAAGGACCACGGCGGCTTTACGCACCAGCGGGTCGCTGCCGTCGTTCCGGTTCTGGATCAGCTCCCGCAGCCGCGTGTCCTCATAGGCCGGGAACGAGGCGATGGCATGCTGTTGCGCCGGGTGCTGTTCCAGGCCGGGCTCAATGCCCTTGTATGCCTCGCGCAACTCGCGCGCTTCGGTATGCGGCTCCAGGATCGGCAGGCGGCTGGCGCGAAAGGCGGTCCACTGGTCGCGCAAACGGCTTGCGATCTGGACCGCCTGAAGCACGGCAGCAAGCAGCAGAAGATCGAGGGCGGCGCGCATCGCGAATACGATCTGCGCGCCAAAGGGGGTCTGCGGCTTGATAGGGGAATCGTTGGCGACGTGAAACACCTCCGACCAGTCGACGAATGGGACGGACTTCGCCAGTTCCGCGCCGAAATAGCCGAGCCAGGCAAGAAACTGGCCGAGCGCGTCGGGCGGCAACGTCGTGCCGCCTTCGAGCGTGAAGGCGCAAGCGCCATCGGCGCAGGTCGCAAGCTGGATTTGCCGCAGGCCGATCGGGATCAGCAGGAACAGGAACGAAATGGCAATGAGCGCCTCGTCGCGCAGGTCTTCCTTGAACCCGACGCGCATGGCGCCCTTGCGGATGCCGCGCTCAACGAGGAAGGTCTCACGGTCCGCCTCCGACCAGCTCCAGCGCCGCACAATGGCAAGGATTGCGACAAGCCCGGCGATAACGGCGTAGAGGCCCCAGGGCGGCGGCGCGTAAAGGCCAGCCGCGATGGCAGCGAAGATCACGACCGCGCCCCAGGCGTAGCGGCGGCGCCAGCCTTCCAGGGTCGCGCCGACCAGCCAGGCGATGGGGCGGGCGAGAATGGTGTCGATGAAGCTGAGGATGATCGAGGGCAGGTTCCAGACGAGCCCGATCAGGGCGCCGAGACCTATGGTGGGCAACCGGATAATGCCATGACTACGGCCAAGCCACTTGCGCAGAGGTTTCAAGCGACCGCCAAGGAAGCGCGTCAGGAACGGCTCGAACGCGACGGCGAGCGCGATGAGCGCGACAGCGACGATGGTGAGATAGCCCGCCTCCACGGTGATGACGCCTGACGGGTCGGCACCGTGCGGCTGGTTGGCGCGCTCGAACGCGCCGGGGGCGTAAACGATCGTCAGCCACAAGACCAGGCCGACCAGGCCGGAAAGCAGCCAGCCGGCCAGCGGCTGCACGCTGCGACGCGCGCCGAATACGTCCGCGTTGAATTGCGCCCACCCGGTAAGTAGGCCCTCGTCGCGGGGTGTGACGCGAACTGGTCCCGCCTCCTGGCCACTC
>CAZYUT010000211.1:0-2448 GCA_964650735.1 uncultured Hyphomicrobiaceae bacterium | reverse complement strand
GCGACGGCTGCCGGGATTCGGGCTGCGGCTTCAAGGTGATCCCCCGCGCGTTGGCGCGCGCGCTGCCCTATTTCGATAACATGCACCGCTTTCTGCCCGCGCTGGCGCGGCGCGAAGGGCATGAGGTGCGCGAGGTGATGATCAACGACCGCGCCCGGCGGCACGGCGCATCGAAATACGGCTTCTTTGACCGGGCAGCGGTCGCCTTCCTTGATGTTGTTGGCATGTACTGGCTGATGCGCCGCTACAGCCCGCGCGGGGAGATCGCCGAAATCGCCGCCCAGCCGGAGCAGACCGCCAGACGCGCGGGCGCTCAGGGCGCGCGCTGAAACAGCTGATAGCTCAACCGCGCCGTCGCGCCCGAAAGGTTGGCGTAGGGCGCGCTCAGCCGCCGCACCGGCCCATCTGGCGCGTATTCAGGCCCAAGCTGCGCGACAAGTCCGCGGGGCGCCTTATCAGAGTGTCCGCTCCAGACCAGCAGCGCCAGCGGCGGCTCGTCCCCGGCCGACCACATCCGCGCGCCCTCCAGCTTGATAACAAAGTTCGCAGCAAGCCGCTGCCGCCCCGCCAGAACCGCGACCGGCCCGCTGATCTCGTCGCGCATCTCGGCGGCGAACCGCGGATAAGGATACGCGAGCTGCTCCTTGCCGAACAACAGCCAGGCTGGATAGGCCGTAAACATGAGCAGCACCAGAACGCCCGCGGTGCGCAGGAAATGCACCGGCGCGCGCCCGCGCAACTCCAGCGGCCATGCTGCCGCCAGCCAGAGCGGCAGAGCCATCAGCAGCGGCGTCATGTAGCGCTCATCGACGCTGCGCAGATCGGCCAGAAGGATCACCAGCCCGAAAAGACCGACGCCTATAAGCGTGACGCGGGCGAAAAAGCGCGCCGCAATCGCCCGGCGCGCATCGAGCGCGCTTGGCGCATCGGCCGGCGTCAGCCGCCAGACGATGAACCATACCGCCACAAGCGGCCCGGCCCAGGCCAGCGTCGCCTGGCCCATTGCAAGCAGCCCGTCGATGCCCAGCACCGGCACGTCCACGACCGAATAGAGCGGGTGTTCGCGCGCCAGCCTGCCCATGCGCTCAGTGGTCTCGGACAGGTGAGCCACTGCCCAGATGACATGCGGCAGATACAGCACCGTGACAAGCGCGGCCGGCCAGATCAGGCGCGGAACGAACAGCTTGTCCCGGACCTCACGGACTGACCAGGCGGCCAGGCCAATTGCCGCGAGCGCGAGGAAGTAGTTGTATTTCGCAAACGCCCCTGCCGCGATGGCGATGCCGAGCCAGAGGAAATCCCCCAGGCTGCCGCGTTCGCGGATCAGCGTGATCGCGTGCAGGGTCGCGGCGACGCCGAACATCACCATGACGGTGTGCGCCAGCGTCACCTGCGACTGCCATACGATCTGCGGCAGGAACAGCAGGCTGGCCGCCGCGATCAGGCCGGTGAGCCGATGCCCCGATATGCGCCGCCCGGCGTCGTAGACGCACAGATAGGTGCCGACCAGAAACGCCGTTTTGACGATCGCAACCGCGGCGGCCCAGCTCCCCGTGAGCCACAGCGCGCCAGCGACAAGCCAGTTATAGACCGGCGGATGCGAGTTGCCGTAACCCAGCGCAAGGTGCGTGTGGCCGACGAACTGCGCCTCGTCCGTCTCAAGACTTCCGGAAAAGACCAGCCGGATGGCGAGCAGCGCGGCGAAATAGGCGAAAATGACCCAGACGGTGTAGCGGGCAATCGTCTCGACATCGAGAGCGCGCGCTGGCCGCGCCAGTGTCTCGCCCGCCCCGCTCACGCCAACGACACCGGGTCCGCCGCGTCGATCCAGCCGCCCCCGAGAACGCGCGCGCCCTGCTCCGGCCCGTCATAGAAGACGCAGGCCTGGCCGGGAGAAACGCCGTCCTCGCCGTCGATGAGACGCACCCAGACCTCGCCTTCGCGCAGGTGGATTTCAGCCGGCTGCGGCGCACGGGTCGAGCGGACCTTGGCGTGAATGGCGCGCGGACCGGATAGCGGGCCGTCGCTCAGCCAGTTGACCTCGCGCAACTTGATCCAATGCGTCAGCAGCGCCTCGCGCGGACCGACCACGACCTCCTTTCGCTCAGCATTGATGCGCACGACATAAAGCGGCTCGGGCGCGGGGATGCCGAGCCCTCGGCGCTGGCCGATGGTGTAGTTTATGATTCCGTTGTGGCGGCCGAGCTTGCGCCCATCGACATGCACGATGTCGCCCGGCTCCGACGCATCGGGACGCAGCTTCTCAACAATATTGGTGTAGCGGCCCGTTGGCACGAAGCAGATGTCCTGGCTGTCGGCCTTCTGCGCAACCGGCAGGTTCCATTCGCGGGCCAGTTCGCGCACCTCGTCCTTGTGCATCCCGCCGAGCGGGAAGCGCAGGAATTCGAGCTGCTCCGGCGTGGTGGCGAACAGGAAATAGCTCTGGTC
>CAZYUT010000210.1:0-2481 GCA_964650735.1 uncultured Hyphomicrobiaceae bacterium | reverse complement strand
AAAGATGGCCCATCAGCACTATCAGCATGACAACCGCCGCGTTCATCTGCGCTGACACCGACACGAAGCCAAGCGGCACAACGCGCACCCGCTGAACCTCAACCTCGCGCTTCACCCGCACCGGGGCATCGGCCGGCCGGCCACGCGCCCAGCGCCAGACATAACCCACCCCGGCACGCGCATACCGCACCATCGCCATCGACCCCTGCACCGCGCTGCGATAGCGCAGCGCCAGCACGATCCACGCCACAAGCCCCGCCCAGACCAGCGTCGAGATCAGATCGCGGATGATGAACCACGCCAGCGACCAGACCAGCCAAAGCCCGTAGCTGAACAGCCACCACACCAGCCCCAGAATTTCGCCCAGCGTTTCCATGACGCGATCCCCTGCCAGCCGGCGCCCCGCGCATCGGCCATCCCGAGCGCCGCGAAGATAGGGCGTCAGGATCATGGAGTCGTGGTGAATTTTAGCTGAAGCGCCAGCGTTTCAGGCGCGGTGGTAGGGGTGGCCGGCGAGGATGGTCGCAGCGCGGTAAAGCTGTTCCGCCAGCACGATGCGCGCCAACCCGTGCGGCAGGGTCATCCGGCCCAGCGAGAGCGCGAGGTCCGCCGCCCGTAGCGCCGCTTCGCCGTGGCCATCCGGCCCGCCGATCATAAAGCAGGTCCGCGCCACGCCCGCATCGCGCCAATTGCCCATCAGCGCCGCGAAATCCTCGCTCGATAGCTGCTTGCCGCCAGCATCCAGCGCAACGACGCGCGCCCCGTCCGGAACCCGCGCCAACATCGCGTCGGCCTCGTCCGCGCGCCGGCCGGCCGTACTGTCCTTCCGGCTTTCGCCGAGTTCGACCTCCTCGACCGGCCCAAGCCCCAAGCCGCGGCCCAGGTGATCAAAGCGTCCGATGTAACGGTCGGCCAAGCCGCGCTCAGCCGTGTCTTTCAGGCGGCCAATTGCCAACAGGCTTACGCGCATCGTCCGCTTCGCCGCGCGGGCTTAAGCGGGCTGCGAACCGTCGGGGCGGTCAGCCAGCCACATCTTTTCAAGATTGTAGAACTCGCGCACTTCCGGCTGGAACAGGTGCACGATCACTGCGCCTGCATCGATCAGCACCCAGTCGCATTTCGGCATGCCCTCGACCGGCACATCGGCAACGCCGCTCTCCTTCAGGTGCTTGACCAGATTGTCGGCTATCGCGCCGACATGCCGCTCAGACCTTCCCGAGGCGACCACCATGTAATCGCCAATCAGGGTTTTTCCCGCGAGATCGATCGTGACCACGTCCTCGGCCTTGGAATCTTCGAGAGAGGCCTGAACGATCTCCAGCAACGTCGCCGCCCCCACACTGTCCTGCGCGGGGTCAACGTGATGAGGCGCGCCGCGCGAGGCGCCCTCCGCTGATGTCGGCATGAGCAGTTGAATGTCCCTCCTTCATGGACCCTGATGAGCCGGATGCGCACTTGACGCGCCCGGCCCCGAGAGCGCTGTCATAGGCGGCTTGGCCTGCGACACTTTCGCTCTCTCAGCGAAATGTGCCCGAATCGACCCCGGAATTCAATCCCCCGAGGCCGGGGCATGCCCCTGCGTCGCTCCGCGCTGCTGACGCAGTTGGGTCGAGGAGATGTCGGCAAGCGGAATCGTGAGATAGGTCCAGGCGGGCGGGCGCATGAAGGCCAGCGCGCCAGCCTGCGTCTCGTCGACCCGCGCGCGGCGGAACTGCACCGATGCCGGCGAGCCCATCGCGGGGAACCGGAAACCAGGCCGGTCCAGTACCGCGATAGGCAGGCTGCGCACGATCCCGCGCCATTCCTGCCAGCGGTGGAAAGTCGCGAGATTGTCCCCGCCCATGATCCAGACAAAGCGCACGCCGGGGAAGCGCCGCTTCACAAACGCAATCGTCCGCGCGGTGTAAGCGGTGGGCAGCGCCGCCTCGAAGCCGGTGACCTTGATGCGCGGATGGTTCATCATCCGCTGCGTCGCGCTCAGACGCTCGGACAGCGCGGCGAGGTCGCCATGCGCCTTGATCGGGTTGCCAGGCGTCACGACCAGCCAGACCTGGTCCAGCCCCAGCCGGCGCAGCGCCGTCTCGGCAATGTGGCGATGCCCCTCATGCGGCGGGTTGAACGAGCCGCCGAGAAGGCCAATCCGCATGCCCGGCCAGGCGGGCGGCGGTCCGAGCGTCTCGCGGTCGAACCGCAAGCCCGCCGTCGCGCCCGCTTCGACATCGCTCACCAGCGCCATCGCCGCTGTCCGCTTTTCGTCTTAGGCCGGGCGGGTCTGGCCGGACCCGCGCACGACATATTTGAAGCTGGTGAGTTGCTCCACGCCGATCGGCCCGCGCGCATGCATCTTACCGGTGGCGATGCCGATTTCCGCGCCCATGCCGAACTCGCCGCCGTCGGCGAACTGGGTTGAGGCGTTCCAGAGCACGATGGCGCTGTCGACGCCGTTCAGAAAGACTTCGGCCGTCGCCGGGTCTTCGGTGA
>CAZYUT010000209.1:0-2494 GCA_964650735.1 uncultured Hyphomicrobiaceae bacterium | reverse complement strand
ATCGGCGCGCTTCGCCGTCAGCACAATGGGCCGGACCGGATCGCGCAGCGCCGAAGCGGCCGTCGCGTCCGGCGCGAGGTAAGCGCGCACTGCGTCCAGCCCGTCCGCGCCGGTCATCGGGAACATCACCGCGAGCGGCTTGTGCGGCCGGTTCTTGCGCGCGCGCAAGGCCGCGACCGCGTCCGCGTTGCGTGCATCGCACATAAGGTGGTAGCCGCCGACGCCCTTCACCGCGACGATCCCGCCCGCCTTCAGCCGCGCGACGCACGCCGCCAGCGCCGCTTCGCTCGCGCCGATCCGCGTCTCGCCCTCGACATAGCTTAGAGACGGTCCGCAGGCCGGACAGGCCAGCGGCTGGGCATGAAAGCGCCGGTCGGCCGGGGCCTCGAACTCCGCCCGGCAATCCGGGCAGAGCAGGAAACTCGCCATGGCGGTGGCCGCGCGGTCATAGGGCAGCCCGGTGATGATCGTGTAGCGCGGGCCGCATTGCGTGCAGTTGATGAACGGGTAGCGGTATCGGCGCGCGCGAGGGTCGGACAGCTCGCGCAGGCAGTCATCGCAGACGAACAGATCGGGCGGGAGGCTGACGCAAGGCGCGTCATCCGCCGCACTGGCGGCGATGGCGAAGTCCGCGAGGCCCGTCGGGTCGGCTTCCTCGCAGGCCGCGATCTCCGGGCGAGCCAGCGGCGGCGCATCGGCGATCAACCGCGCCGCGAAATCATCGAGCGACGCTTGCGGCCCCTCGACATGGATCAGCACATGGCCAGAGGCGTTGCGCACCCACCCCGCGACGCCGAGTGATCGCGCCAGCCGATAGACGAACGGGCGAAACCCGACCCCCTGAACGCGCCCGCCGACACTCAGACGCCGCGCGCAGCGCGCTTCGACCGGGGCGGGCGGTGCGCTCATGCAGGCTCGCGCTCGCGCTGGGTCCGCACGCCGGAGGACCACCAGATGCGGCACGCGCCTTCATCCGACACCATGCACGGGCCGACCGGATTGCGCGGCGTGCAGGCCTTGCCATAGAGCGCGCATTCATCGGGATAGATCTTGCCGAGCACAACGCGGGCGCAGTCACAGCCGGGCGGCATTTGCCCGGCGCGCTTGCGATCTTCCGCCGGGTCGATGGCGAAGCGCAGGCGGGCGTCATGCGCGGCGTAGTCCGGTTTGAGCGCATAGCCCGAGGCCGGAATTTCGCCGATGCCGCGCCAGTTGGCGGGCGTCACGTCCATGACCCGGTTCAGGATCTCCTGCGCGCAGGCGTTGCCCTCCGGGCGCACGACCTCGCCGTAGCAGTTGTCGAGGAACGGCGTGCCTTCGACATACTGGCGCACGACCGAATAGATGCCGGACAACAGGCTCTCGGTGTGAAAGCCAGCGACGGCTGCGGGCACGCCGTGGTCGTCGACCACGAAGCGCCATTCATCCGCGCCCATGATGGTGGCGACGTGCCCAGGCGCGACCAGCGCGTCAAACCCCGGCGCTTCGCTCTCGAGCAGCATCGCGACGGCTGGCCAGGTGCGCCGCCCGGCAAGCAGGATCGACAGGTTATCCGGCACGCCCTCGGCCATCAGGCTGGCGACCGGGGCCATGGTCGTCTCGAAACCGGCGGCGAAGAACACGACCTCGCGCTCCGGCGCGTCGCGGGCGATGCGCACCGCTTCCTGCGGCGAGGCGATCGGGCGGACATCCGCGCCGGCATCCTTCACGGCCTGAAGGCTGCGGGGCATCCGCTTCGGCACGTTCGCGGGGACATGCAGCATGTCGCCGAAGGCCACGAGCGTAACACCCTGGCGCTGCGCCAGCTCAATCGCCGCGAAGATGTCCTCCTCCGGGCAAACGCAGACCGGACAGCCCGGCCCGGGGATCAATTCGACGCCTTCGGGCATGACGGCGCGGACCCCGGCCTTCGAGATGGTGCGCTCGTGCCCGCCGCAGACATTCAGCACGCGGACATTCTGCCCCGCGCTGACCTCGCGGATGCGCTCAAGCCACTCCTTGGGTGAGGGCATGGGGTCCCGGTCCCTCCGTTATTCGGCGGCGTGCATCAGCGCGCCGTCCGGCTGCATGACGGGGTTCAGCGGCGCGCCCGCCTTCAGATCGGCCATTCGCGCGTCCAGCCAGTCGAGCCAGGGCGCGAGGCTGTCCGCATCGCGGCTTGAGACCGTCAGGCATGGCGCGGCATTCGCGAGATTGCGCAGCGCGGCCTCCGCGCGCTCGGGCTGGAAGTCATCGAGCACGGCGAGCAGATCGCCTTTCGTCAGCAGCATCAGGTCGGTGGAGCGAAACATGACCGGGTATTTTGCCGGCTTGTCGTCGCCCTCGGTCGTGGACAGCAGCGTGACATTCAGATGATGGCCCAGATCGAAGCTGGCCGGGCAGACGAGGTTGCCGACATTCTCGATGAACAGGATATCGAGATCGGCGAGGTTCATGTCATGCAGCGCGCGGTGGACCATATGCGCGTCGAGATGACAAGCCGTGCCGGTCGTGA
>CAZYUT010000208.1:0-2509 GCA_964650735.1 uncultured Hyphomicrobiaceae bacterium | reverse complement strand
CTAGCGCGGCCAGACCTGACAAACATCATTGCTAGCAGAATGAAGCAACCCGGAAGGCCGCGCCATTGGCAGCCGGGTTGCTTCATCGCAGGCCTTACAATGACGACAATCCGCGCCTCAGACCGGAGCCGCGAAGCTCAGATAACGCGCGCGCAACTGCCGTGCGATCGGCCCCGGCGCGCCGTCGCCCACCGGGTAGTCGTCGATGCTGACCACCGGCAGCACGAAACTTGACGCGCTGGTCAGAAAGGCTTCACGCGCGCCGATCGCCTCGTCCACGCTGAACGGCCGCTGATCAACGGGAAGCTTCTCGTCTGCGATGATCTGCAACAGACGGCTGCGCGTCAGGCCGGGCAGAATTTCGCGGCCCAACGCGCGCGTTACGATCACCCCCTCATTGGTCACGATGAAAGCCGAGGACGAGGTGCCCTCTGTCACCAGCCCGTCTTCGACCATCCACGCCTCAAAGGCGCTTCGCTTTTTCGCCTCCTGCTTGCCCATCGCCTGGGGCAAGAGCGCAATGCTCTTGATGTCACGGCGCGCCCAGCGCAGGTCCGGCGTCGTGATGACCTTCACACCGGTTTCCGCATTGCGGTCGCCAAAGTAATCGCGCGGCTGGGTGAAGGCGATGACGGTCGGCGCGACATCGGGATAGGCGAAATCGCGTTCGGCCACGCCACGCGTGACCTGGATATAGACGATCCCGTTGTCGAGGTTGTTCCGCTCGATGAGGCCGTCATGCAGCTCCGCGATCGCGGCATCGCTGATGTCGAGCGTCATGTCCAGCTTGGCAAGCGAGGACCGCAGCCGCTGCAGATGCGGCGCGAAATCGATCATCCGGCGGCCGAGTACGGCGGTGACTTCATAAACCCCGTCCGCGAACAGAAAACCGCGATCGAAGATCGAAACCCGCGCGTCCTCTGCGGCGACGAATTCGCCGTTCACATAGACATAACGTGTCACACCCGCTCTCCCGGAAGCAGCGCCGCCCTGATCGTTCCGAGGCGCGGTTATCGCGCCGGCTCGCGTGTGAGTCAATCAGGGCAGCGCTCCCTTCCGGAGACATCTCACTGCTGCAGGAAACCGCGAACCTCGCGAATCAGTTCCTCGCCCTTCTCCTGGTCGCGCCTCTCGATCGCCTCCTCGCGCCGTGGCACGCAGATGCCGCGCTGGACCGCCGGACGCTCACGGATTTCGGCGAGCCAGCGCTGGAGATTGTCCAGCCCCTCGACAGAGACGCCAGACCATTCATGCGTGCGCGCCCAAGCCCAGTTGGCGATATCGGCGATCGTGTAGTCGTCGCCAGCCAGGTAGCGGCTTTGGGCCAGCCGCCCATCGAGCACTTCCAGCAGCCGGCGGCTTTCATTCTGGTAGCGGGCGATGACGGGCGGGATCTTCTCCTGCCAATAGCGGTAGAAGACATTGGCCTGGCCCATCATCGGGCCGATGCCGCCCATCTGGAACATCAGCCACTGGAGGGTAACGCTGCGGCGCTTGGCATCCGCCGGGAGCAGCTTGCCGGTCTTCTCCGCGAGATAGACGAGGATCGCGCCGGATTCGAACACCGCAAAGTCATCCGCGCCGCGGTCCACGATGGCCGGAATGCGCCCATTCGGGTTGATCTTGAGAAACCAGTCCTGCTTCTGCTCGCCCGCGCCCAGCTTGATCGGGTGGACGGTATAGGCCAGGCCGAGTTCCTCCAGCGTCACCGACGCCTTATGGCCGTTCGGCGTGGCGGCAGTGTAAAGGTCAATCATCTCGCCTCCTTAGGCCGCAGCGCTCAGGGGCACTTCACCGCGCGCGGGATAATCCTTCTCGATGACGAAATCGAGCGCGCCGATCACCTCGCGCCAGTTCGGGCGCGCAAACGGCATGCTCTGGATACTGATGAAATAGAGCGTGCGGTCGGGCTTCAGCAGGAACAGGCCTGGCTCCGAGAATTGCTCCGGCTCTTCAACGCCGATCGAGGTCATGCCGCGCGAAGTGGAGACGTAGAGATTCCAGCGCCGCGCATCCTCAAGCGTGAGGTCATAGCCGATCGTGAGCTTGTCCAGGCCCCAGTCCTGCTTGGCCTTTTCGGCACGCTCGCGCGTGTCGGTCGACACCACCAGGGTATCGACGCCGCGCTTGGTGAACTCCTCGGCGAGCCGGTTCAACTCGCCGAGATATTTCGAGCAAATCGGGCAATGCAGCCCGCGATAGAAGTTGACCATGATGAAGCGCTCGGCCTGGCGCTGGCTCAGGTCCCATTCGGTCCCCTCCAGCGTCGGGACGCGCAGATTGGGCGCAGGCGTTCGGGGCAGCAGCCGCGGATAGTCGGTCATCGGAGTTTCCTTTCCTCGCATTGGCACGGCGCGAACGCGCCATTCGGTCACGCCCTCCGACCTAATCGCCAAGGCGCAGAATGAAACTCAACTTGTCGTGACGGCTGCGTTACTTCGCCGGCGTGTCCGCCAGATGCTCGTTCAGGCGCGGCATGATCTCGACGAAGTTGCACGGACGGTGCCGG
>CAZYUT010000207.1:0-2516 GCA_964650735.1 uncultured Hyphomicrobiaceae bacterium | reverse complement strand
CTAAGCGGAAAGCCGCTCCATCACCTCGTCAGAGACCTCGAAATTGGCATAGACGTTCTGGACGTCGTCATGGTCTTCCAGCGCCTCCAGGAGCCGCATGATCTTGCCGCCGGTTTCCTCATCGACCTCGATGGTGTTCTGCGGCTTCCACACAATCTGCGCCGAACGCGCCTCGCCGAACCGTGCTTCAAGCGCCTTGGCGACTTCACCGAGGTCGTCCATGTCGCAGAAGACCGTGTGGCCATCGTCCGATGATTCGCAATCCTGCGCACCGGCCTCGATCGCGGCTTCCACCATTTCCTCCGCCGTTGCGGCCTCGGGCGGATACTCGACCGAACCAATCCTGTCGAAGACGCAGGACACCGCGCCGGTCTCGCCAAGGTTGCCGCCGTGCTTAGAGAAGATCGCGCGCACGTCCCCAGCGGTGCGGTTGCGGTTGTCGGTCAGAGTCTCGACGATCACGCCGACGCCGCCAGCGCCGAAGCCCTCGTAGCGGATCTCCTCATACGCCTCGCCGCCAGCGTCCTGGCTCTTCTTGATCGCGCGCTCGATGTTGTCCTTCGGCATGTTCTGCGCGCGCGCCGCCTGAATGGCAAGCCGCAGCCGGGGATTCCACTCGGGATCAGGCGCGCCCATCTTGGCGGCCACCGTGATCTCCTTCGACAGCTTCGAGAAAACCTTGGCGCGCTTTTTGTCCTGCGCACCCTTGCGGTGCATGATGTTCTTGAATTTGGAATGTCCTGCCATGTCTGTCGTGCTTCCTGCTGTTGAAGGGCCCCGCGCGCAGATTTCGATCTGCGCCATGACGCAATCACAAGCGCGAATTGTGCTGTCCGATCGGTTTATAGCTTATTCGGCTAGGGTATCGCCAGTGTCCGGCGGCGCGCGCCAGAAGTCCGGCTCGCATGGGCGCAAGCGCCCGCCGATGCGCACCGGGGCGATATGCCGGGCGAGGCCGGTCGCGTCGTCAATGTCGATCGCAACGCCGCACAGGGTCGCCGCGCCAAGCGCGGGCGCAAACCGGCTCGACGAGATCTGGGATATGAACCGATTGATCGGCTCGTCGCGATCCATGCCGATGACCGAGTTGTAATCCCCGCACATGCCGGCGTCGCTCATGAAAGCCGTGCCGCCCGGCAGCACCTGATCGTCCGCCGTCGGAACGTGCGTGTGCGTTCCGACCAGCGCGCTGGCCCTGCCATCGATAAAGTGCGCGGCGGCCTGTTTTTCCGAGGTCGCCTCGGCATGGAAATCGACGAAGATCGCGTCCGCGCCGGTCTTGAGAGGACATGCCGCCAGCTCACGGTCCAGCGCCTGAAACGGGCAGTCCAGATCGTTCATGAACAGCCGGCCCATGACGTTGAGCACCAGAACCTGCGCGCCGTTCTTCGCCTCGAACAGCCCCGCGCCGCGCCCTGGCGTTCCCGGCGGATAGTTGAGCGGGCGCAGGAGCCGCTGATGCCGCTCGATATACACAAGCGTTTCGCGCTGGTCCCAGACGTGATTGCCTGTCGTCACGACATCCGCGCCGGCGTCGCGCAGATCATGGAATATCTGCTCGGTGATGCCGTAACCGCCCGCGGCGTTCTCGCCATTCACAACCGCGAAGTCGATCTCGTAGCGCGCGCGCAATTCGGGCAGCCTGTCCAGCACCGCTCTCCGCCCGGCCCGTCCGACGACATCACCGATGAACAGAAACCGCATCAGCCCTGCTCCAGGGAATAAGCGCCGTCTGGCGTGAGCATCCAGTCCAGCGGCTCGTCATGCGGCTCATTGGGCACGCGTTCGACCTGTTGCTCGGCAAACGCGACGCCAACCGCCGTCACCGGCCCGGATGCCCGCAACTGGCTGAGCGTGCGGTCATAGAAGCCGCCGCCATAACCGATGCGATACCCCCGCCCGTCAAACGCTGCGAGCGGCACCAGCAGCACCGAGGGCGTCACCTCCGGCGCATCATCCGGCGGGCGCGGAATGCCGAGAACCCCACGCACCATGCGCGTCTCGGGCGTCCAGAGGCGGAAGGTGAGCGGCTGACCCTTGCGCGTCACCGGCAGGCCGATGGTGTGGCCGTCCGCGATCAGCCGTCGCAACAGCGGCAGGATGTCGAGCTCATCCCCGAATGGGTAATAGCCGCTTATGGCCAACGGCGCAGGCAGATCAAGAAACGGCAAGGCCCGCTCCGCCAGCGCGGCGGCGGCCTTCTTGCGCGTGCCTTCGAGGATTGCGGCGCGCCGGGCGAGGCTTTCGCGGCGCAGGGTCTGCTTGTCGGGATGGGAGACGCTCATGCCTGCGGGTCCTCGCCGCGCGAAATGAAAGTGGAGCCGCCGTGGCCGTGGGGGTGAGTGATCCCTTGGGTCCCTACACAAGTAGGTGGGCGCCGAGTGTCCGAGGCCACGGCCTCGGGCAGGGTCAGCTCCCTAGGAGATCGGTATCGGCCCCGGGAAACAGAACCCCTCACGCGCCCGGCAGCCCCACCGCCAGAATGTGATGCGTCGCGGGCGATTGTCCAGAGCGAA
>CAZYUT010000206.1:0-2579 GCA_964650735.1 uncultured Hyphomicrobiaceae bacterium | reverse complement strand
CCGCGCCGATCCGCACAGGCCTTACGCCCGAAGATCATCCAGTCCGCGCGCTCGGGGTCCTGCTCATAGAGCTCGCAGATGCCGCGTTCAGGTTTGCGCTCAGTCATAGTCCTCTCCTCCCATAGGTGCTCGGGTGATCGACACGACAGTGTCATGCCAACAATGTTAGACGAATTTTTGTTCCAGTTCCGTTGGCCGTAGGGAAAGCTTGCAGAAAAGCGAGCGCTGACGTCACGCTAATCCCTCCAGCGCTCGGAATGTTGAGCCTTTGGCGAGAATACATCTTCAGGTTGCAGATAGAGAGTCGCGATCCGATGAGACTTAACGATTTCAATGCTCTCTCGTTCGACGTTTACGGCACGCTGATCGACTGGGAGAGCGGCATAATCGCAAATCTGCGCCCGATCACTGATCGCGTTAGCGTCAAACTGTCGCGAAACGAGATTCTTGAGGCGCACGCACATTATGAATCATCCGCGCAGACGCAGACGCCGCAAATGCGCTATGACCGGCTGCTTGCGGTGGTCTACAAGCGGCTGGCCGAGCAATGGGGTGTGGCCGCAACGTGGGACGAGGCGCTCGCCTACGGGCGCAGTGTGCGCGACTGGCCGGCGTTTGACGACACGCCGGAGGCGCTCCGCTATCTGAAACAGCATTTCAAGCTCGTGGTGCTGTCCAACGTTGACAACGACAACTTCGCGCACGGCAGCCAGAAGCTCAGCGTGACCTTCGACGCGGTCTACACCGCCGAGGATATCGGCTCCTACAAGCCATCGCCGCGCAACTTCGACTACATGCTGGCACAGCTTAGCCGTCGCGGCATCGGCAAGAACAACGTTCTCCATGTGGCCGAAAGCCTGTTCCACGACCACCAGCCTGCCAAGCAGTTCGGCCTCGCGAATTGCTGGATTTACCGCCGTCATGATCAGGAGGGCTTCGGCGCGACCATGGACCCGGGAGCGCGTCCTCCGTGCAACTATGTGTTCAACAGCATGGCGGAACTGGCGGCGGCGCATCAGCGCGAGCTGGCTGGCGCCTAGGCCACACCTCACGTTGGTTTCCAGAAAAATCTGCGGAAAACATCTTCCAAGCTGAGGCGAAAGTCGTCGAGCGGCGAACAACGGCTTGCGAAATTTGGGGCCGTTGGGCAAGTTCGCGGGAAATTCGTGCAGGCGAGGGAAGTTGTCCGATGGAAGCCATTTCAGAGCAGTTGGGCGCGTTTGGGCCGATCGTGGTCGCTTTGGTCAAGGCGATCATCGTGCTGGTGGTCGGCTGGGTCGTCGCCAACTCGGTCAGCGGCATGATCAGCCGCCGCGTGGCGAGCCATCCGAACCTGGATGTGACGATCGGCAATTTTGTCGCCAGCATCGTCAAATGGGTGATCCTGCTGGTGGTGCTGATCGCCGTGCTGGGCCTGTTCGGCATTTCCGCGACAAGTCTCGTGGCTGTGCTCGGCGCCGCCACGCTGGCGATCGGCCTGGCGCTGCAGGGCACGCTGGCGGACTTGGCGGCGGGATTCATGCTGGTGCTATTCCGGCCGTACAAGGTGGGCCAGTATGTGAACATCGGCGGCACCGAGGGGACGGTAAAGGACCTTAACCTGTTCGTGACTGAACTGGTGACGCCGGACAACGTCCAGATCGTCATGCCCAATGGCAAGGCGTGGGGATCGATCATTACGAATTTTTCCGCCCACGAGAACCGGCGGGTCGATCTGACCTTCGGCATCGACTACGAAGACGACGCCGACCGGGCGATCCAGATCATCAAGGACCTGGCCGCCGCCGACGCACGTATTCACGATGACCCGGAACCTTGGGTTCGCGTTACCAATTTGGGCGAAAGCTCAGTTGACCTCACCGCCCGTCTTTGGACCAGCGCCGATGACTACTGGGATGTGAAATTTGACATGACCAAGCAGGTCAAAGAGGCCTTCGACAAGGGCGGCATCTCGATCCCCTATCCGCATTCGGTCGAGATTCAGAAGGCCGGCTGACCACGCCCCTCGGGATGCGCTAAGCTGAGCGCATGTGTAATCTCTACAGTCAGTTGAAACCGCGCGAGGCGATGCGCGATCTGTTCGAGGTGTCGGACAACCGCGCGGCGGCCTTCGACCCTATGCCCGCGATCTTCCCGGCGAATGATGCGCCGGTGGTGCGCGCCGCTGAAGACGGCGACTGCGAGATTGTCCTCTCAAGCTGGGGCTTCCCGCTGCTGATGAAGGGCAAGGCGCCCAAGCGCGTGACCAACATGCGCGACGACAAGCTGACTTCGCCGTTCTGGGCCGACTCATTCCGCCGCCGCCGCTGCCTGGTGCCGGTCACGTCCTTCGCCGAGCCGAAGGGGCGCAGGCCCGCCACCTGGCACTGGTTTGCGCTGGGGGAGGATCGGCCGCTGTTCGCCTTTGCGGGCGTGTGGCGGCCCTATCACGGGCCGCTGAGCGCGGACGGCGAGAGCGTTTCGGTCGATGTGCACGCCTTCATGACGACGACGCCGAACCCGCTCGTGGCGACGGTGCACCCGAGCCGGATGCCGGTGATGCTGACGCGGCCGGAAGAGTGGGACTGCTGGCTGAACGG
>CAZYUT010000205.1:0-2608 GCA_964650735.1 uncultured Hyphomicrobiaceae bacterium | reverse complement strand
GCCAGCCTCGCCGGGGCCTCTGTCGCCCTCGGGTTGGTCTTCGCCTATTTCGCCTGAAAGCCCATCGCTGTCCTCAGCGGCATTGCGTTGAGGGCGGCTTGGGCCTGCCATATCAGAGCGGGACGCTCGGATACCCCTGGGGGGAGCGACGCTTGGCCGGTTCATTTTCCAGGTCCACTGATGACGTGATCGCTGAATTCGGGGTCGATCCTGAGGCTGGTCTCGATGCCGCCCAAGTGCGCCGGCGGCTGCGCGAGCATGGGCGCAACAAGCTGGCAGAGCACCGCCAGCGCAGAACCTGGGAGATCCTTGCCGATCAAGTGAAGAGCCTGGTGGCCGCGCTGCTGTTGCTGGCCGCGCTGATCTCCTTCGGTTTCGGGGAGATCGTTCAGGGCATCGCCATCCTTATCGCGCTGCTCCTGAATGTCGGTATCGGCTTCTTCACTGAGCTGCGCGCCACCCGCTCCATGGAAGCGCTCAAGCGCATGGAGCGCACCGAGGCGACCGTCCGCCGCGCGGGCCAGCAGCGGCGCATCGAGGCGGGCGGGATCGTGCCTGGTGACATCGTCGTGCTGAATGCGGGCGACGTCGTCGCGGCGGACCTGCGCCTTCTGGAGGCTGGCAACCTCGCCGCCGACGAGTCGAGCCTCACGGGCGAATCCGTGCCCGCCACCAAGTCGCCCGACCCGGTTGCGGAGGACACACCGCTCGCCGAGCGTACCAGCATGATGTTCAAGGGCACGGCGGTGGCCAGCGGCAGCGGCTTGGGCATCGCGGTGGCGACTGGCACCGCTACAGAGCTTGGCCGCATCTCGCAACTGGCCGAGGAGACGGTGGAAGCGCGCACGCCGCTGGAGCGCCGTCTAGACGACCTCGCTCTGTGGCTCATCATCGTGATCGTGGCCGTATCGGCGGCGGTCAGCATCATCGGCATCACGATGGGCCGCAACCTCTATCTGATGATCGAGACCGGCATCGCGCTGATCGTGGCAGCGATTCCCGAAGGGCTGCCGGTGGTGGCCAGCATTGCGCTGGCTCGCGGGATGTGGCGGCTTGCGAAGCGCAACGCGCTGATCGAGCAACTCGAAGCCGTCGAGACGCTCGGCTCCGTCAACGTCATCTGTACCGACAAGACCGGTACGCTGACCGAGAACCGGATGACGCTGTCCCAGTTCGTGCTGGCGGACGGGCCGGTGCAGGTGGCGGATGCCGAGGCGGCCGACCGGGCGGCGGAGCTTCGACGCGACGGCGAGGCGGAAGAGATTGGCGAGGTCGGGCCGCTGCGCGATGCGCTGGAGGTCGCGGCGCTGTGCAATACGGCCGGGATCGAGGAGGACAACAAGGCCGGCGATCCGATGGAGCGGGCGCTGGTGGTCGGCACGGCGGCCCTCGATGTGGACCGGCGCGAGCTGTTGCAAGCAATGCCCGAGGCGCGGCGCGTCGAGTTCGACTCCGAGACGCTGATGATGGCGACCGTCCACGAGACGGAGGACGGCTATCGCTTCGCCGTGAAGGGCGCGCCCGAAGCGGTCATCTCCGCCGCGACCTCGCTGATGACCGGGAACGGCCCGCGCGAGCTGAGCGTCGATGAGAAAGACAAGTGGACGGAGCGCAACGACGAGATGGCCTCGGAGGGGCTGCGCGCGCTGGCGCTTGCTTTGAAGGTCGAGGACA
This sequence comes from uncultured Hyphomicrobiaceae bacterium, assembly GCA_964650735.1. Taxonomy (GTDB): domain Bacteria; phylum Pseudomonadota; class Alphaproteobacteria; order Rhizobiales; family Rhodomicrobiaceae; genus Dichotomicrobium. The sequence goes on along the minus strand of CAZYUT010000205.1, from coordinate 934 downwards.
ACAAGGACGCTGACCCCTACACGAACCTGACGCTGCTCGGCCTCGTCGGGCTGATCGACCCGCCGCGCGAGGGCATCCGCGAGGCGATCGAAGCTTGCCGCAACGCCGGCATCAACGTCGTCATGATTACCGGCGACCACCCGGCAACCGCGCTTGCCATCGCGCGGGAGGTCGGTCTCGTCCGCGACGATGAGGACGCCCTCGTGATGCATGGCGGCGAGCTTCAGCCGGTTGATAAGATGGACGAGGACGCCCGGCAGCGCGTGCTGAAGACGCACATCTTTGCCCGCGTTGAACCTGCGCAGAAGCTCGACCTCATCGACATTCATCAGGACGCTGGCGCAATCGTTGCCATGACCGGCGACGGCGTGAACGACGCGCCCGCGCTCAAGAAGGCGGATATCGGCATTGCGATGGGCCAGCGGGGCACGCAGGTCGCGCGCGAGGCGGCCGCGATGGTGCTGAACGACGACAGCTTCGCGACCATCGTTGCGGCGATGGCGCAGGGTCGCGCAATCTTCCGCAACATCCGGCGTTTCATTATCTACATGCTGTCGGGCAACGCCGGGGAGATTTTCGCGATCTCGGCCGTGGCGATCGTCAACGCGCCACTGCCGCTGCTGCCGCTGCAAATCCTCTACATCAACATCATCTCGGACGTGTTCCCGGCGCTCGCGCTCGGCGTGACGCCGGGTGGGCAGACCATGGACCAAGCGCCGCGCCGGACGGACGAGGCAGTGCTGACGCGCCGCCATTGGGCGGTCATCGGCGCCTACGGGCTCCTGATCGGCGGGTCGGTGCTGGCCGTGTTCGCCTACGCGCTGCTGGCGCTGGACATGAGCGAAACGCGCGCGGTCGCCATATCCTTCGCCACGTTCTCGCTGGCGCGGCTGCTGCACACGCTGAACATGCGCGAGCCGGAGACGCCGCTGCT
>CAZYUT010000204.1:0-2618 GCA_964650735.1 uncultured Hyphomicrobiaceae bacterium | reverse complement strand
TTTCAGCGTGAGGACCTGCTAATACATCGGCAGAAACTCGCCAGACGGACGTTAACATCTCATCGAATTTCACGCTTATGGCTCCACGATTCCCACCCCTAAAATGAGAGTACGCTCAAAGAAAATGGGCTTGATGAATGCACTCTAATCGTTTGATTCTACGCAATCATTGACTCAAAATCGGCTTCGAGTTGTGAAACTTGCTTGAGATATTGAGGTCATCACATCAAAATATGAAAAAACTTCGCAAAAACAATTCGATAAATATCTCTATTCAGACTCTGAGTCATATATCGCACTCATCTATATGATGAATAGAGAATTTTTTTTTATTTGGAAAATTTACCTAAATATGTTACAAATAAGGCGTCCCGTCCAATTTGCGTACGTTTGGAGTGGCTCAAATGTTTTATCGCACTCACTTTTTCTGTCTGATGCTGGCCTTCTCGACAGTGACGATTTTCTTGCCTTCTCAAGGCTCAGCCCAGGACTGGGCGCGGCAAGTGGCCGAGAAGGCGGTGGCCGTTGACAACGTCATGGAGCAAATAGGTTTCGTCCGCTCTCATGACCGCGATATCGACTCTCTAACCAACGGCCAAGATCGTGATGTCACCCTCGAGCTAGATGGGCTGCGCGAATACCGGATTGCGGCAGTCTGCGACAATGACTGTGGTGATCTTGATCTGTCCGTCTACAATGTCGAAGGCCTTGTGGCGGAGGACGCCAAGACAGATTCGATCCCGCTTCTTGTCTTCACACCCACTCGAACTGAACGGTTCCGCATCAACGTCAAGATGTACCAGTGCACACGGAACCCATGTTATTACTCGCTCACCGTCTATCAGAGGCGGTAACGGCCAGGTTTATCTTCTGAGCAGCGTTTCTGGCGGCAGGCTCATTGGCCTGCCGCTGTTCATGTGATGCGCACGCCGTTGTGATCCTCTTTGACTGGCCAGCAGTATCTGCCAACGCATATGTACTGGGGTATCGCTCACGAACCCAATCCGATTAATGGAGATACATCATGCGTTTTATGCAGATTCTGGCAATGGTCGCTGCGCTCGGCTGGGCCGGAGCCGCACAGGCCGGCGGCCAGTATGTCGACGAGACCGGCTTCGCCGTCAGCGGTCACGACGTGGTCGCCTATTTCGAGCTTGAGCAAGCGCCGGTAGGCCAGCCGCAGCCGAAAGCCGTTCCGGGCCGCAAGGACATCACCGCGGAATACAATGGTGCGACCTGGGCCTTCGCCACCGAAGAAAACCGCGACAAGTTCTTGGCGAACCCCGAGAAATACGTCCCGGCCTATGACGGTCATTGCGCCTATGGCGTTGCCAAGGGCGGCAAGGTTCCGGCCAACCCGCATCTGTGGCGGATCGTTGACGGCCAGCTCTACCTGAACATTACGAAGAATGTGGTTGGCTTCTGGGAACAGGACATCTCGGGCAACATCGAGCAGTCCGAGGCGAACTGGCCGGGCATCGCGAACAATCCGGCGTCCGACAGGACCATCCCGATGTTCACCTCCGACGCACCAACAGCGGGCTGATTGCGCGGCGGCCGTGAACAAGACGTCGCGTTCTCCCCTCTCCCCGACGCGGCGTCTTGCCCCGTGAAACCGGCCGCCGGCAGGCGCCGTCTGCGCACCCGATCTTTACGGTGTCGCGCGGACGGCGCTTTCTGTGTTACACTCCCTCTGACCGAGGGGGGCCTGCGGCAGCAGGCTGAGACCGGATTGATGCCATCCGGCCACCCTTTGAACCTGATCCGGGTCATGCCGGCGCAGGGACGGTTAGCGGGTATCGCTCGCCTATAGCCGCCTGCATAGCCAAAACACCCCGGGTCTCCCCACGTCCTGCAATCGCAGGCCGCACAACGATGATGGGAGATCACCATGAACGTCCACGACAAGTCCCTTACGCCGACGGTCACGACCGGACCGCTGCCCGCCAGCCGGAAGGTGCACAGCGCGCCCGAAGGCCGCCCGGACATCGCCGTGCCGCTGCGCGAGATCGCGCTGTCCGATCCGGACCAGCCCGTGTTCCACGTCTACGACACCTCGGGCCCTTACACGGACGTAAGCGTGGAGATTGACGTGGAGCGCGGTCTGCCCCGCGCGCGCCAAGCCTGGGTCGAGGCGCGCGGCGGCGTCGAGCGCTACAAAGGCCGGGCCGTCAAACCACAGGACAACGGCAACGTGAGCGGCGACCGGCTCGCCCGCGACTTCCCGAACAAGCAGCAGCCGCTGCGCGGCACCGGCGACAAGCCGCTTACGCAAATGGAATGCGCCCGCGCCGGCATCATCACCGACGAGATGGTCTACATCGCCCACCGCGAGAACCTGGGCCGCAAACAGATGCTGGAACGCGCGCAAACCGCGCTGGCTGACGGCGAGAGCTTCGGCGCGGCGATCCCGCCCTTCATCACGCCGGAATTCGTGCGCGACGAGGTGGCGCGCGGGCGCGCGGTCATCCCGGCGAACATCAACCACCCCGAGCTTGAGCCGATGATCATCGGCCGCAACTTCCTGACCAAGGTGAACGCCAATATCGGCAACTCGGCTGTTACCTCCTCGGTCGAGGAAGAGGTCGAGAAGATGGTCTGGGCCACGCGCTGGGGCG
>CAZYUT010000203.1:0-2627 GCA_964650735.1 uncultured Hyphomicrobiaceae bacterium | reverse complement strand
GCCCGTTCTTCAGCCTCGACGATGCGCGCAACCAGGACGTCAAGAGCACCGGGCTCGGCCTGTCGATCGCGCGGGACATCGTGCGCGGGCATGGCGGGGACATCGCGCTGGCGCACAGTTCGCTCGGCGGCTTGAAAGCTACGATACGGTTGCCGGTCGCGTAGGGGCGGGCGATGGAAAAAAAGCTGGGCACGGCCCTGCGCATCGAGCGCCACGGCGATGACAGCCGGCTTATCCTGGGCGATGGCCGCCTGATTGGCTTTCGCGAATACGGCGCAGGGGATGGTCTGCCGATCCTGTGTTTTCACGGCACGCCCGGCTCGCGGTTCATGTTCGCGATCGCCGATGACTTCGCGCGGGAGAACGGACTGCGGCTGATCGCGCCAGAGCGCCCGGGCTTCGGACTGTCCAGCTACTCGAAAGCCAAGCCGCTGGCGCAGACCGCGCCGGAGATGGCGGCGCTATGCGATGCGCTTGGCCTGCGGCGCGTGGCGGTTGCGGGCGTGTCCGGCGGCGCGCCGTTCGCGGTCGCCTTTGCGGCTGCCTGTCCCGGGCGCGTCAGCGCAATGGCGCTGGTCTCGCCGGTTGGCCCGTTCGCGGGCGCGGATAGCCCCAAGCGCATCGGCCCTGCGCACCGGCTCACCTTCCGCGTGCTGCCGGGCGTGCCGCTGCTCTATCGCTTCTTGTTCAGCTTCGGACGGCTTGGCTTCCTGTTTGCGCCCGATGCGATGGCCGGGCTGATCATGAGCCGCTCCGCGCCGACCGACTGGCGCATCCTGTCGGAAAAGCGCATCCGCAAGAACCTGCTGCGCGGCCTGCGCGAGGGCGTGCGCCCGGGCGTCGGCGGCGCGGTGGAGGAGTTGCGTTGCTTCTCGCGGCCGTGGAACCTGCCGTTCGAGAACATTACCGCGCCCACCCTCCTCTGGCAGGGCTTGTCGGACCGGAACGTGCCCGTATCCGCCGCCTTGCGGCTGGGCGAATTGATCCCCGGCTGCACTGTGCGGCGCATCGACGGAGCCGGCCATTATTGGATTCTGCGCAATTACGGCCATGTGTTGGAAAGCGTGACGCAGCTTGCGCGCGAGGCCGCATAGGCGCTTCCCGCAGGTTTTTTGCTAAGTTACGGCCTTGTCCCGCCCGCAAGCGGCAATCAAGCAGGCAGCGCTCCCTAATGATACCCATCCGCGATTCGATCGTCGTCCGCACCACGCCAACTGTCGTCTATGCGCTGATCATCGCGAATGCGGTCGTGTTCCTGTTCCAGATCTCGATGACCGGCTTGGTCGGCCAGAGATTCATTTATGAGTATGCGCTGGTGCCGCTGCGATATTCCAATCCGACATGGGCGCAGTATCAGGGATTGTCGCCGAACGATTACTTCCCCTTCATCAGCAGTTTCTTCATGCATGGCGGGTTTCTTCACATTCTTCTAAACATGTGGACGCTTTACATCTTCGGTAGTTCGGTGGAGAGCCGTTATGGGTCGGTTGCATTCTTTATCTTCTACATTCTCTGCGGGATCGCTGCGAACCTCGCGCATTTTTACTTCAACCTCAACTCGCCAGTGCCGGTCCTGGGCGCATCCGGCGCGGTGGCGGGCGTGATGGGCGCTTATGCGGCGACCTTCCCACGGGCGCGCCTCCTCATGCTGTTCCCGATCGTCTTCATCCCGCTGTTCTTCGAACTGCCCGCGCTGTCCTTCGTCGTCATCTGGTTCGGGCTGCAGGTGCTCCAGGGCGCTGTCGAGATGTTCCAGCCGAGCATGGGCGGCGGGATCGCGTGGTGGGCGCATATCGGCGGCTTCATCGCAGGGATGGTGTTGCTGCCGCTGCTCTGGCTCGGAGGTATCGGGCGCAAGGGCACGGTCTACGACGCGCGGCGCGGCAAACCGTATCGCGCCATGACGGGCCGGCGCCGGCGCTGGCGCGTGCCGGATGCGGGGCAGCGGCGCGGGCCCGATCGGCAATCAGATGGCGCGGCTGGCTCTGATCCGCGAAACACCGACAGCCGCGGGCCGTGGGGCGGCGCGCCGCCGAGCGCTTGACGGGGGGGCGCGATCCGCGCCGAAATGCCGAGAAACGCGAAAGGAAACGCAAATGCCTGGGATCGACGAGACCAAACCGTTCAAGCCTGTCCGCATCGCGGTGCTGACAGTCTCCGACAGCCGCGAAATGGCGGATGACAAGTCCGGCGCGCTGTTGGCCGAGCGCGTCAGCGGCGCGGGGCACGAACTGGCCGAGCGCGCAATCGTCCGCGACGAACCGGCGCAAATCCGCGAGGCGCTGCGCGGCTGGATCGCCGATCCGGGCGTCGACGTGATCATCACCACCGGCGGCACCGGCCTGACCGGCCGCGACGTGACGCCTGAAGCTGTGCGCCCGCTGTTCGAGAAGGAGATCGATGGTTTCTCCGTGCTGATGCACATGCTTTCCTTCGAGAAGGTCGGCACCTCGACCATTCAGTCGCGCGCGCTCGCTGGCGTTGCGGGCGGCACCTACATTTTCTGCCTGCCCGGCTCGCCCGGCGCGTGCAAGGACGCCTGGGACGGCATCCTGCAGTACCAGCTCGATTTCCGGCACCGTCCGTGCAACTTCGTCGAGATCATGCCGCGCCTGAACGAGCATCTG
>CAZYUT010000202.1:0-2630 GCA_964650735.1 uncultured Hyphomicrobiaceae bacterium | reverse complement strand
CGCAGCGCTTGACCATGCCGGGGAACGCCTTTGCGACCTTCTCCGGGCCGAGATGCGCCATCTCGATATAGACGCCGCCCATTGGCGTGGTGCGGCCGTCGCGCATTTCGCTGTAGATCGCGCGGGAGACGATATCGCGGGTCGCGCGTTCGCCGCGCTCGTCGTATTTGTGCATGAAGCGCTCGCCGCGCCCGTTGAGCAGGTAGCCGCCCGCGCCGCGCAGGCCCTCTTCCAGCACCGTGCCGGTCATGCGCGTGTCCGGCCCGCCGAGTAGCCCGGTCGGGTGGAACTGCACCATCTCCATGTCGCGTAAAGCCAGCCCTGAGCGCAGCGCCATAGCCAGCCCGTCGCAGGACTTGTCGCCCGAGGGCGTGTGATACAGATACATCGTCGGCCCGCCGCCGCTGGCCAGCAGCACGGCCTTGGCCTGCACGAAGCGGTATAGCCCGGAGCGCATGTCGATCAGCAGCGCGCCGGCCGCGCCGGAGCCGTCTTTCGCCGGGATGATGTCGATGGCGCGGTGTTCCTCCATCGCGCTGACGCCGCGCGCGCGGACCTGCTCCATCAGCCGGTTGATGATCTCGATGCCGGTCAGGTCGCCCTTGTGAACCGTCCGGTCGAAGGTCTGCCCCGCGAACGCCTTTTGATGCAGCGAGCCGTCCGGATTGCGGTCGAAGAAACAGCCGACCTCGTTTTCCAGCTCGCGGACGCGCTCTACAGCGGTCACGCACAGGGTCCAGGCGAGATCTTGCCGGGGCAGCCACTTGCCGCCCTCGATGGTGTCCATGAAATGCCGCTCGATGGAGTCGCCCGCCGCCAGTGCGACGTTGTAGCCGCCTTGCACCATGCGTGTGCAGCCGCATTTGCCCATCAGCCCCTTGACTGCGATCGTCACATCGAGATCGGGGTTCGCCTGCTTGGCATGCAGCGCCGCGAACAGGCCCGCTCCGCCCGCGCCGATGATGAGGATGTCCGTGCGGTGGCGTTCGACATGCATCAGATTATTTCCCGACCGGCTGGAACCATGTCATTGCGAGGCCCGCAAGGGCCGAAGCAATCTAGCGGGCCAGCGTTCCGGAGCTGGATTGCGTCGCTGCGCTCGCAATGACGGGTACAACGCGAATCGATTTGTTCGATAAACATCAAAAAGCTCCCAAAAGGAATGCGCCGCCCGCAACGATCGCGGCGCCGATGCCCGCCGTGATCCAGCCCTCGCGCGCGCCATCGCGCCACGGCAGCAGTTCCAGCGCCAGCAAGCGCAGGCCGAAGAACAGGTGAATGCTCAGCAGCACGACGAGGCCCCATTCGGCGGCCTTGAACAGCGGCATCTCGGCGAGCACCAGGAAGCGGTCCAACTCCGCCGCGCCTTCCAGCGCGAGGCCGAGCACAAGGAAGTGCATCGGCAGGAACAGCGCCAGCGCGACGCCGGATAGGCGATGCCCAATGAAGGCCCAATAGCTGCGGTGGCGGCGCGGCGAGCTTCTCATAGCGGCCCTCCGATCACGGCGACCACGGCACGCGCGCCCATCGCGAGGAGCACGACGCCGAACAGCAGCATCGACCAGTCGATCGCGCGGCGGGGCAGCGGCGTCCACTCGGCGAGCACGTTGCGCAGGCCGATCGGCGCATGAACCGCAGCGGCGATCACGAACGCGCCGTAAAACACTGCCCAGCCGATGCTCCCTTGCGTGCGCCCAAGGATCGCGTCGGCGCTGAGGCCCTGGCGCACCGCGTAGATGATCAGCAGCAGATGCACGAGCACCAGCGGCGCGAGCAGCATGGCGGACAGGCGCTGCGCGATGTAAAGGTTGCGCTCCATCACCTCACCCCCAGGAAGTCGAGCAGCGTCATGCGGCGCAGGCCCGAGATGCTTTCGGTGGGGCTGATGCCGACGGGGCAGTGCTTCATACAGCTTCCCTGCGTGTGGCACGCGCCGCAGCCGCCGGCTTCGGTGACCTTGCGCAGCGTCTCGCGCTTTGCGGCGTGGCGCTCGTCGTTCACAAGCGTCCAGGCGCGGTTGAGCGCGGCGGGGCCGAGATAGTCATCATTCCATGACACCACGTCACAGGCTGCATAGCAAATTCCGCAATTGATGCATTCAATGCCGCGATCAGCGTTGCGCCGCTTCTTGCTGGCCGGATCGACGGCCGCCGGGGCGTCGTTGCGGGTCTTGCTACCCTCGAAGTGGCCGCCCGCGCTCTGCCACTTGTCGAAGAATGTGGTCATGTCGCAGGCGAGGTCTTTGATGACCGGCATGTTGCGCAGCGGCTCGATGGTGATATGCCCGTCGCCCGCGACGCGGCGCACATGTGTGCGGCAGGTCCAGCGCGGCACGCCGTTCACGGTCATTGCGCAAGAGCCACAAACGCCGACCCGGCAGGCGAAGCGATAAGCGAGCGCGGGTTCGTGGTGGCGCTGAATCTCGGTAACGACATCCAGCACGGTCTGGTTCTCGCGCCACGGTACGGTGTAGGTCGCGAACGCGCCGTCCTTGCCGCCGCGCCAGACATCCACGCGCAGGTGGCGGGCTTCTTCTGTCCCGGTCGTTTTCTCCAGTGCCTCTTGCATTGCCTAGTGTGCTCCTGGCGCATCCTTGGCGAAAACGGGCGCGGGCTGCGCATCCAGCTTGA
>CAZYUT010000201.1:0-2643 GCA_964650735.1 uncultured Hyphomicrobiaceae bacterium | reverse complement strand
TCGCCTTCCATAAGTTCAAGACACGCCTCGATCAGCAGCTTCTCGGTGAATGGGTCGCCGACCTGCACGGTCGGGCGCTTCTCGGCGCTGTCGTCGTCGAATTCGGCAGAGGCCATCGTCGCGCCGTGGATGCCGTCGCGCCCAGTCTTCGAGCCGACATAGACCACGGAATGTCCGGCCCCGCGCGCGGCGGAATAGAAGATCTTGTCGGCGCGGGCGACGCCGACGCACATGGCGTTGACGAGAATGTTGTTGTTGTAGCGTGCGTCGAAATTCACCTCGCCGCCGACGGTGGGGACGCCGGTGCAGTTGCCATAGCCTCCGATGCCCGCCACCACACCGGATAGCAGGTGCCGCGTCTTCGGGTGCTCGGGCGCGCCGAACCGCAGCGCATTCAGGTTCGCCACCGGCCGCGCGCCCATGGTGAACACATCGCGCATGATGCCGCCCACGCCCGTCGCCGCGCCCTGATATGGTTCGATAAAGGACGGGTGGTTGTGGCTCTCCATCTTGAAGACGACCGCATCGCCGTCGCCGATATCGACCACCCCGGCGTTCTCGCCCGGCCCCTGGATCACCTGGGGGCCTTCGGTCGGAAGCGTCTTGAGCCAGACGCGCGACGACTTGTAGGAGCAGTGCTCCGACCACATCACCGAGAAGATGCCGAGTTCGGTCGGCGTCGGCTGGCGGCCGAGAATTTCGACCATCCGCGCCGCCTCATCCGGCTTGAGGCCGTGTTCGGCGATCAGTTCCGGCGTGATATCTGGGGAAACGGCGGTCATCGGCGGACCGTTGAAAAGAAGGGATGGCGCGCAACAATGCAGCCCGCCCGCGCCGGATGGACCGCAATGCGCAGCGGCGGCGCGCTGTCAGGCGCCGTCGTCTTCCTGATCCAGCTCGTACTCAGCCACGCCAAGTTTCAGGACCTCGGGGATGTCTTCGAGAAATTCCGCCTCGTCGAAATACTCGACATAGGCCGGGAAATATCCCAGATCGTCGTCCTCATCTTCGTCCATGGCGTCCTCATCGGTCGCGATCGCACGGAAGGTTATGCTGCCGTCCTCGTTGACCATGATCGCCGCCAGATCTTCCTTGCTGCCGGTATGTTTCACGGTCAGGCTGTAACTTCCGGGCTGCTCGTTGAGCGCGAATTCCAGCCGGCGGCTATTGATCGCGTTTTGCAGCTTGCTGACGAGGGTGGCGGCAGCCTCGGCGCGCTGGGCTGGCTCGAGCTGTTTGGTCCGCAGTTCCTCTTTTAGCTTGTCAACTTGTTCATCAAAGCTCATTGGCCCGCCTCTTTGGGAGTTGCCTCTATACGTGAATCGCGTGGTCTGCGCCAGCCAGGTCTGCGAAAGTTTCGGCTAGCGCGCGGAACATCAGGAAGCCATCGATGCCGCCGAGCCACGGGTCGGCCAGCCGCTCCGGGTGCGGCATCAGGCCAAGGATGCGGCCATTGGCGCTGCAGATGCCGGCAATGTTGTGCTGCGAGCCGTTAGGGTTGGCCTCCGGCGTGACATTGCCCTCAGCGTCGCAATAGCGGAAGACGATGCGGCCTTCGCCATTCAGCATCCGCAGTGTGTCGGTGTCCGCGAAATAGTTGCCATCGTGGTGCGCGACCGGGAAGCGCACAACCTGCCCCGCGCTGTAGGGGCGGGTGTAGAGCGTGGCGTTCGACTCGACGCGCAGATGTACGTCGCGGCAGACGAATCTCAGGGATGAATTGCGCATCAGCGCGCCGGGCAGCAGCCCCGTTTCGGTCAGGATCTGGAAGCCGTTGCAGATCCCCAGCACCGGCACGCCCGCACGCGCACGCTTAACCACCGCCCCCATGATCGGCGAATGCGCAGCCATCGCCCCGGCGCGCAGATAATCGCCGTAGGAGAAGCCGCCGGGCAGCACGATCAAGTCGCTGGCGGGAAGCTCCGTCTCGCCATGCCAGATCAGGCGCGGCGCGCAGCCAGACGCGGCTTCCAGCGCGCGCGCCACATCGCGGTCACAGTTCGAGCCGGGAAAGACGATCACGCTGGCGTTCATGCGGGCTCCAGCTCAAAGCGATAGGTCTCGATCACCGTATTGGCCAGGAGCTCATCGCACATGCGCGCGACATCCTGGCGGGCCTGCGCCTCGTCGGGCGCATCCAGCTTCACTTCAAGGTATTTGCCCTGGCGCACATCCTGCACGCCGGAAAAGCCGAGCGAATCCAGCGCGCCGGCGATCGCCTTGCCCTGAGGATCGAGCACGCCAGGCTTCAACGTGACCCAGATCCGCGCTGTCATGGCCATGCGCACCTCCCGCGGTCGGCTTGCGTCTGTGGTACTCAACTCGACCGGACGAGTATCGGCCCCTGATGCTTGCCCTTATCGTTTTCCACAAGAATACCGAGGCGCCGCGCGACTTCCTGATACGCCTCGATCAGATCGCCGAGGTCATGACGGAAGCGATCCTTGTCCAACCTGTCCTGGCTGTGGATGTCCCACAGGCGGCAGCCGTCCGGGCTGATCTCGTCCGCTACGATCAAGCGCATCATGTCGTTATCGTACTGGCGCCCGAATTCAAGCTTGAAGTCGACCAGCCGGATGCCGACGCCAAGGAACAGGCCCGTGAGGAAATCGTTGATGCGCTGGGTCATCGAGATCATGTCGT
>CAZYUT010000200.1:0-2651 GCA_964650735.1 uncultured Hyphomicrobiaceae bacterium | reverse complement strand
GCGCCGAACAGCCCGCAGTGGTTCAACACCGGCCTGCACTGGGCCTATGGCATCGACGGGCCGAGCCAGGGGCATTTCTACGTTGATCCGAACACCGGCGAACTGACCCGCGCCACCTCGGCCTACGAACATCCGCAGCCCCATGCCTGCTTCATCCAGTCGGTCGAGGATGACCTCGTCAACGATCGTGGGATCATGGACCTGTGGGTCCGCGAGGGCCGCCTGTTCAAATACGGTTCTGGCACCGGCTCCAACTTTTCCCACCTGCGCGGCGAGGGTGAGGCGCTGTCCGGCGGCGGCAAGTCCTCCGGCCTGATGAGCTTCCTCAAGATCGGCGACCGGGCCGCTGGCGCGATCAAGTCTGGCGGCACCACGCGGCGTGCGGCGAAGATGGTCATCGTCGATGTGGACCACCCCGACATCGAAGCGTTCATTAACTGGAAGGTCGTGGAGGAGCAGAAGGTCGCCGCACTGGTGGCTGGCTCGAAAGCGTGCGCGAAGCATCTGAGCGCGGTGATGCGCGCGATGGTGAATTGCGAGGGCACGGGCGATGACTGCTTCGACCCGGCGCGCAACCCGGCGTTGAAACGCGAGATCAAGGCGGCGCGCGCCGCGCACTTGCCGGAGAATTACATCCAGCGCGTGATCCAGTTTGCGCGGCAGGGCTACAAGAAGATCGAGTTCGAGGTCTACGACACTGACTGGGACAGCGAAGCCTATCGCACCGTCGCCGGGCAGAACTCCAACAACTCGGTGCGCGTCCACGATGAGTTCCTGCGCGCGGTGGAGGCGGGCGACAGCTGGTCGCTCAAGGGCCGGATCACCGGCGAGACCGTGCGCGAGATCGACGCCGCCGACCTGTGGGACCAGATTGGCTACGCGGCCTGGGCCTCCGCCGATCCAGGCATCCAGTTCCACACGACCATCAACGACTGGCATACCTGCCCGGCCTCGGGGCCGATCCGGGCATCGAACCCGTGCTCAGAATACATGTTCCTCGATGACACGGCCTGTAATCTCGCGTCGCTGAACCTGATGGCGTTCCGCGACAAGGCGGGCCAGTTCGACGTCGATGCCTTCACCCACGCCTGCCGTCTGTGGACGGTGGTGCTGGAAGTTTCCGTGACGATGGCGCAGTTCCCGTCGCCCGAGATCGCCCAGTTGTCCTACGAATACCGCACGCTCGGCCTTGGCTTCGCCAATCTCGGCGGGCTGCTGATGGCCGCTGGCCTGCCATACGACTCGGAGGAGGGGCGCGCACTGGCTGGGGCGATTTCGGCGCTGATGACCGGCACATCCTACGCCACGAGCGCGGAGATGGCGGCGGAGCTTGGCGCATTCTCAGGTTATGAGAAGAATGCGCGGCACATGCTGCGGGTGATGCGCAATCACCGTCGTGCGGCGCATGGAGAGATCAGCGGGTATGAGCGCCTGAACACGCCGCCCGTGCCGCTGAATGCCGCTGCGTGTCCTCAGCCACGCATTGCGGAAGCTGCGCGCGAGGTATGGGATCAGGCGTTGGCGCTCGGCGAGCAGCACGGCTATCGCAATGCGCAGGCGACCGTCATTGCGCCGACGGGGACGATCGGCCTCGTCATGGACTGCGATACCACCGGCATCGAGCCGGATTTCGCCCTGGTGAAGTTCAAGAAGCTGGCGGGCGGCGGCTACTTCAAGATCATCAACCGCACGGTGCCCGAGGCGCTCGCCAAGCTGGGCTATGACAAGCCGGCGATCGACGCGATCATCACCTATGCGGTGGGTAATGGTACGCTGAAGGGCGCGCCGCACATCAACCACGAGACGCTGCGGGCCAAGGGCTTCACGCCGGAGAAGATCGCCGCGATCGAGGCCGGGCTCGCCAGCGCGTTCGACATCAAGTTCGCGTTCAACAAGTTCACGTTGGGCGAAGACTTCTGCACCAAGGTGCTGCGGCTGTCGGCCGAGCGGCTCGATGCGCCGGATTTCGACATGCTGGCGGAGCTTGGCTTCTCGCGCCGCGAAATCGAGGCGGCCAACCTGTATGTCTGCGGGGCGATGACGCTGGAAGGCGCGCCGGGCCTCAAATCGGAACATCTGCCCGTGTTTGACTGCGCGAACCCGTGCGGGCGAAAAGGCACGCGGTTCCTCTCGGCGGAAAGCCACATCCAGATGATGGCCGCGGCGCAGCCCTTCATCTCCGGGGCGATCTCCAAGACGATCAATATGCCCGGCAATGCGACCGTCGAGGACTGCAAGAACGCTTATCTCCAGTCCTGGCGGTTGGGCCTGAAGGCGAACGCGCTCTATCGCGATGGCTCGAAGCTGTCGCAGCCGCTGAGCACCCAGACACTGGACGACGAGGACGAGGCGGAAGAAGCGGAAGCCCCCGCCATGCAGTCGGCGCAGACCAAGGCCGAAGTGGTCGCCGAGAAAATCGTTGAGCGCGTCGTTGAGAGGGTGCGGATGCGCGCGACCCGCGAAAAGATGCCGTCACGGCGCAAGGGCTACACGCAAAAAGCCGTCGTCGGCGGCCACAAGGTCTACTTGCGCACCGGCGAATACGAAAACGGCGAGCTCGGCGAGATTTTCGTCGATATGCACAAGGAGGGGGCAGCCTTCCGCTCGCTGATGAACAGCTTCGCCATCGCCGTGTCGCTGGGCCTGCAATA
>CAZYUT010000199.1:0-2655 GCA_964650735.1 uncultured Hyphomicrobiaceae bacterium | reverse complement strand
GCTGCCGCCATTCGACGTGGCGCCGTTCAACTGGATCCCCGGAGTGATCTGGTTCACGCTGAAGGTCGTCCTCGTGTTCTTCATGTTCGCGATGGTGAAGGCAATCGTGCCGCGCTACCGGTATGACCAGCTCATGCGGCTGGGCTGGAAGGTGTTCCTGCCGCTATCGCTGTTTATGGTGGTGGTCGTGGCCGGAGTGCTGCAATACACCAGCGCGGCGGCGCAGTAAGGAGGGGCCGGTGAGCCGAATTATTCAGGCGCTTCGCGGCGCGATCCTCGCGGAATTCTTCGCTGCCTTCTGGCTTGGCCTGAAATATCTGGTCAAGCCGAAGGCGACGGTCGACTATCCGTTCGAGAAAGGCCCGCTCAGCCCGCGCTTCCGGGGCGAACATGCGCTGCGCCGCTATCCGAACGGCGTGGAGCGCTGCATCGCCTGCAAGCTGTGCGAGGCGATCTGCCCGGCCCAGGCCATCACCATCGAGGCCGGCCCGCGCCGCGCCGACGGCACGCGCCGTACGACGCGCTATGATATCGACATGGTCAAGTGCATATACTGCGGCTATTGCGAAGAATCCTGCCCTGTCGATGCGATCGTGGAAGGGCCGAATTTCGAGTTCGCCACGGAAACCCGCGAAGAGCTTCTATACGACAAGGAAAAGCTGCTCGCCAACGGTGACCGCTGGGAGCGCGAGATCGCCAAAAACCTTGCGCTCGATGCGCCCTACCGTTAACCCTCGCTGCGGATCGTGAATCGCACAGGACGCTAGCATGGTGGCGGGGGCCTTCTTTTATATTTTCGCGTTCATCACCATCGCCTCGGCGCTGATGGTGATCACGGTGCGCAACCCCGTCCATGGCGTCCTGTTCCTGATCCTGGCTTTCTTCAACTCCGCCGGCCTGTTCGTCCTGCTGGGCGCGGAGTTCCTGGCGATGATCCTCGTGGTTGTCTATGTCGGCGCGGTGATGGTGCTGTTCCTGTTCGTCGTGATGATGCTCGACGTCGACTTCGCCGAGATGCGCGCCGGTTTCGTCAAATACCTGCCCATCGGCGCGGCGGTCGGCGTCATCTTGTTGGTGGAGTTGAGCCTCGTCATCGGCGCGTGGACGATCTCCGAGCAGAGTCTGGCGCAACGTGCGACGCCGATACCGGGCGGGGAAATAACAAACACCGAGGCCCTGGGCGCGGTTCTTTACACTGACTACGTCTACTTTTTCGAACTTGCCGGGGTGATCCTGCTGGTCGCAATGATCGGCGCCATCGTTCTGACCCTGCGCCAGCGCGAAGGGGTCAAGCGGCAGGACATCGCTGCTCAGGTCGGCCGCCGGCCAAGCGAAGCCATCGAAGTCCGTCACGTCGAGCCCGGCCAGGGTCTGTGATACCTCGAACGTCTTGCGGCCTGAGCGCATGCGCGATAAGCCATCGCTGCATCGGCATGAGGCGCACGGGAGCATGAATGATGGAAATCGGTCTGGCCCACTACCTCACTGTCGCCTCGATCCTGTTCACGCTCGGCGTCTTCGGCATCTTCATCAACCGCAAGAACGTCATCGTCATCCTGATGTCGATCGAGCTGATGCTGCTTGCGGTGAACATCAATCTCGTGGCGTTTTCGGCCTTCCTGAACGACCTCGTCGGCCAGGTCTTCACGCTGTTCGTGCTCACGGTTGCGGCGGCTGAGGCTGCTATTGGGCTGGCGATCGTCGTGGTCTATTACCGCAACCGCGGCACCATCGCGGTGGACGAGATCAACGTGCTCAAGGGCTGACGCGCACAACGGGGGACGGACAAGATGTACACCGCCATCGTGCTGCTGCCCGCGATCAGCGCACTCTTCGTCGGCCTGTTCGGCCGCTATATCGGCAATGCCGCTTCCGGCTGGACCGCCAGCATCCTGCTCGTCATCAGCGCCATTCTGTCGTGGATCGCCTTCTTTTCGGTGGGCTTCGACGGCGAGACAGCGCGCATCATGCTGTTCGACTGGATCGTCTCCGGCGACATGGTCGCGCAGTGGAGCCTGCGCATCGACACGCTGACGGCCGTGATGCTGGTCGTGGTCACGACCGTTTCCAGCCTCGTCCATATCTACTCCATCGGCTACATGGCGCATGACCCTGGCCAGCCGCGCTTCTTCGCCTATCTCTCGCTGTTCACCTTCGCGATGCTGACGCTGGTCACGGCGGACAACCTCTTGCAGCTCTTCTTCGGCTGGGAGGGCGTCGGGCTGGCGTCCTATCTGCTGATCGGCTTCTGGTATCACAAGCCATCGGCCAATTCGGCGGCGATCAAGGCCTTCGTGGTCAACCGCGTCGGCGATTTCGGCTTTCTGCTCGGCATCTTCGCGATTTTCGCGACGTTCGGCACGATCAGCCTCGACGCCATCTTCGCCGCCGCGCCGGGCATGGCGGGTGAGACGATCAACTTCCTCGGCCAGGATTTCGACCTGCTGACCGTCGCCTGCCTGCTGCTGTTCATGGGCGCGATGGGCAAGTCCGCGCAGTTCCTGCTGCACACCTGGCTTCCGGATGCGATGGAAGGCCCGACGCCCGTTTCCGCGCTCATCCACGCCGCGACCATGGTGACGGCGGGTGTTTTCCTCGTCGCGCGGATGTCGCCGCTGTTCGAACTGGCCCCGCTTGCGCTTACGGTCGTGATCG
>CAZYUT010000198.1:0-2737 GCA_964650735.1 uncultured Hyphomicrobiaceae bacterium | reverse complement strand
GAACTCACGACCTCTCCCTTACCAAGGGAGTGCTCTACCCCTGAGCTACAGCAGCATCTTGATGTTGAATAAGTCACGAGGGCCGCTTGGGCAAGGGGGGAAAACAGATTCGCGCGGGTTTCGCCTGTCGGCGCCGCGCGGTAGTCTGTGCTCAGACGTGATCGGGTTTTTCGAGATGACCGACAAACTCAGCAACAAGCCGCCGGCCCGCAGCGATCGCCGCGACCGGCTCGCAGCCGCCTTGCGCGCCAATCTGCGCAAGCGTAAGGCCCAGGCACGCGCCCGGCGCGAGGCCGAGAACGAGGTTCCGGACGAGAGCGGGAGTGAGGGCTGATCGCTCGTCGATTCATTTGACGATTGGCGGCGGCCTGCGAGAAGCCGGAATTGGCGCGCCTCCTCCGCTTTCCCGGCGAGGCAGAGCGCAAAACGCGTGGACACATCATGCTGGCAAATGTCGCTCCCATCTCGGCGCTGTTGCTCGGCGTCGCGCTGCTGCAGCTTGGCAACGGTCTGCAGGGCACGCTCTTGCCGGTCCGCGCGCAGGTCGAGGCGTTCACGCAGCTGGAACTTGGCGTACTTGGCTCGGCGTATTTTTTCGGGTTCGCGGCAGGGTGCTATTTCGGCCCGTGGCTGGTGCGCAATTCCGGCCACATCCGCACCTTCACAGCGATGGTCGCGCTCGCTTCGGCATTGGTCCTGGTTCATCCACTCATTCTTGAGCCTGGGGTGTGGTTTGTGGTGCGCGCGGCAACCGGGGTCTGCTTCGCGATTCTTTACATGGTCATCGAGAGCTGGCTGAATTCGCGATCCACGAATGCGACGCGCGGTTTTGTTTTCGCCGTCTATGCCGTCGTCAGCTTCGGGACGCTCGGAGTTGGCCAATTACTGCTGGTCGCCGGCAATCCGAGCGACTATCCGCTGTTTCTAATCACGGCGATCCTCGTCTCGGTCGCGGCGGTGCCCGTAGCGCTGTCGCGCTCCGAGCAACCCCCGGCGATCGAATACATTCACATCCGGCTCGGGCACCTCTACCGGATCTCCCCCGTGGGCCTGGTGGGCAGTTTCATCGTCGGCGCGGCGAATGGGTCGGTTTGGGCGCTGGCGCCCGTCTTCTTCGCGGCTGGCGGCGCGACCACCCAGAATATCGCCGTCTTCATGAGTGTGTTGATCCTGCTCGGCGCAATCGGGCAGTGGCCGCTCGGGTTGATTTCCGACCGGATGGACCGACGGCTGGTGATCGCGGCGGCGGCGTTCCTGGCGTCGCTGGCGGGCGTCTCTTTGAGCGCATTCGGCATAGAGTCGCTCATGCTGGCGCTGCTTCTGACAGGGGCCTTCGGCTTTCTATCCTTTCCCCTTTACACGCTCTGCGTCGCGCATATGAACGACTCGGTGGAGCAAGACGGCTTCGTGGAGGCCGCCAGCGGGTTGCTGCTGATCTGGGGCGCGGGGGCGGTGGTGGGGCCGTTGATCGCCTCGAACGTGATCGTCGCGGCAGGCCTCGCAGGGCTGTTCTACACCACCGCCGCGCTGCACGCGATCCTGGTGGCGTTCACGCTGTATCGCATCGGCCAGCGCGAAGCCCGTCCGGCTGAGGATCGCGGCGAGTTTCTGGATGCGGTGCGGGTGGGCCAGACCGTTTCGACGGTCGATCCGCTTGCGCAGGGAGTCGGACAGGATGGCGAGGAGCCGCCGAAGGCCAGCGCGGCCGCAGGTTAACCAGTGGTTGCAGGATGCGTTGCCTACAGTTAAAAAAGTCTGTACCTGCGATTAAGCTGTGGTAAACTTCAAGTTTGTTCCTGATGACGAACCATCACGGGTTCAGGGGACGTCAGGGCTGCGTTAGCGTGAAAAAACGAGTGCAAACTTTACGGCGATCAGGGTTTTCAAACGGGGGAAAACCGATGGATATGCTTCACGCAGGCGCTGGGGGCGGCACGGCTGCGACCCATCAAGTGAAGATTAACGGGCTTGATTGTCCGCTGGAGGTGCGGCGCTCGCCGCGGGCCACGCGGCTGTCGCTGAAGGTGAGCCACACGCGCCGCGCCGCGATCCTGACGCTGCCGCGCCGGGCGCGGCTGGAGGATGCCGGCGACTTCGTGGCGCGGCATCTGGACTGGCTCCAGGACCAGACGCGCAAGCTGCCGAAGCCGGTGCCGATCGCTTGCGGCGCGGTCATTCCGCTGCGCGGCATGGCGCACAGGATCGAATTCATTGGCCCCGTCCGGGCGGAGAGCGTCGTGATGCCCGAGAGCGAGGGCGTCTGGCGCGGCTATTGGGCCGACCGCGAGGTGGCGGAGGCCGCGCTGCCGCGCCTTCGCGTGAGCGGCGCGCCTGACCATGCGCCGCGGCGTCTGGCCGACTGGCTGAAGGCTCAGGCCCGCGCGGATCTGTCGGAGCGGGTGGCGCATCATGCGGACGCGCTCGACGTCGCGCCGAAGCGGATCAGCGTGCGCGATCAGTCAACGCGCTGGGGCTCATGCTCGTGTTCCGGGTCGCTGTCATTTTCCTGGCGGCTGATTTTCGCGCCGGCCTTTGTGCTGGATTACGTCGCCGCGCATGAGGTGGCGCATCTGCGCGAGATGAACCACGGCCCGCGCTTCTGGCGGCTGGTACGCGACACCATGCCGGAGATGAACGCCGCGCGGCGATGGCTCCGCGAATATGGCGCCGAACTCCACCGCTTCCAGGTCTGACAGCCTGCCCGTCCGCCGCCCGCCGAGGCGGCGCTTTTGATTCT
>CAZYUT010000197.1:0-2740 GCA_964650735.1 uncultured Hyphomicrobiaceae bacterium | reverse complement strand
GCAGCTTCGCGGTGGACGTGATGGGAATGAATCTGGTGCCTTACATGCGCGCGCTCCAGGACAAGGATGTCACCTTCACCGTGACTTACCGGCTGCGCCGCGTGACCCGTGCGGGCAACATGCTCAGGGCGCATATCGGCAGCGATTACATGGCGCTGGACAAGACGCGCGACTTCGATCAAATCGTCGTCAATCACGGAACCGTGCCGCTGGACGATCTGTACTTTGCTCTGAAGCCAAAATCGAGTAATGGCGGCGCGGTGGATTATGAGGCGCTTATCGCGGGCCGGCCGCAGCCGGTCAATGGCGCAGATGGCTTCCAGCTCTACCGGATCGGGGATGCCGTATCGTCGCGGAGCACGCATGCCGCGATCTATGATGCGCTCCGGCTGGTCAAAGATATCTGAAACATTTCTCAACAATCTCGCGGTCATGACAGGGAAAGACGATGCTGCGTGATGCCGAAGTGCTTGCCGAACTGATGACGCGGAAGGCGGACCATTCGCTGCCCCAGGCGTTCTACACCGATCCCGGCGTATTCGACGCGGACATGCGCCACATCTTCTACCGTGAATGGCTGCTGGCCGGCTCGGTGGCAGAAGTGCCCAGGGCGGGCAGCTTCGTCACGCTGCAGATCGGGGCATATTCCATCATCATCGTGCGCGGGGCCGACGGCGAGGTCCGGGCCTTCCACAACAGCTGCCGGCATCGCGGCTCGCGCATCTGCCAGGTGGAGCGCGGCAACTCGCCCAAGCTCGTCTGCCCATACCACCAATGGACCTATGAGCTGGACGGCCGCCTGATCTTCGCACGCGACATGGGCCCGGACTTCGATTATTCGCATTACGGCCTGAAGCCCGTGCATTGCCGCCAGGCCGCCGGCATCCTGTTCATCTGTCTCGCGCCGGTCGCCCCGCCCTTCGAGCCGCTTGCCGAGCAGGCCCAGCGCTTCGTCGGCCCGCATCGTCTCGATAAGACGAAGGTCGCTCATCAGAGCCGGATCGTCGAGAAGGGCAACTGGAAGCTGGTCATCGAGAACAACCGGGAGTGCTATCACTGCTCCGGCTCTCACCCTTCGCTTTGCCGCACCTTCGACGATAACCCGAATATCGCCGGTTCCGGTGAAGGCGACGCGATGGAAGACCCTGGGATTACGGCGCATCATCAGCGCTGCGAGGCGGCCGGACTGCCCTCGCGCTTCACCATCGACCCGTCGAACCAATGGCGCTTTGTACGGGTGCCGCTGGTTGGCGACTCGGAAAGCTACACGATGGACGGCAAGCTGGCGGTGGACAAGCTACTGGAGGGCATGCCGATCAAGCGCGCGGGAACGGTCCTGTTCTTCCACTACCCAAACACGTGGAACCACTTCCTGTCCGACCACGCTTTGACCTTCCGCGTACTGCCGGTGAGCGCCACCGAGACCGAGCTGACAACGACCTGGCTGGTGCATGAGGACGCGAAAGAAGGCGTTGACTACGACCTCCAGCGCCTCACCGAAGTCTGGACCGCCACGAATGACGAGGACCGCCGCGTCGTTGAGGAAAACCAGCTTGGCGTGAATTCGCCAGCCTATGAGCCGGGGCCGTATTCGCGGGTGCAGGAGAGCGGGGTGATCCAGTTCGTCGACTGGTACGAGGCGACGCTTCGCGGCCGCCTTACCGGACGGAACGTAATCGCCGCGGAGTAGTGCGATGCCGATGATCCCCCTGCCGCACGAGGACACGCCGCCTTGGGACGACAGCGAGCCGCTGGAATGCGTGATGGTCATTCCCGAAGCGCCCAATGTCCGCACCTTCGCTTTCCGCGCGCCCTCGGGCCGGTGGTTCCGCTACAAGGCGGGGCAGTTCATCACGCTGGAGCTTCCCGTGCCGGGCGGGCCGTTGCACCGGACCTATACGATCTCCTCCAGCCCGTCACGCTCGTTGTCGATCTCGGTGACGGTGAAGGCGCAAGGCGACAGTATCGGCACACGCTGGATGATCGACAATCTGGGGCCGGGCGACCGAATTCGCGCCTATGGCCCGGCGGGCATCTTCACGCTGCCGCAGCAGCCGGACGGGAAGTATCTCTTCATCGCGGCCGGTTCGGGCGTGACGCCGATGATGTCGATGACCGGCTACCTGTTCGACCGCGGCGAACAACCGGACGTGACGCTGATTGTCTGCGCGAAGCGGCCCTCGCAATTGATTTTCCGCCGCCGGCTCGAGCACATGGCCGAGCGGATGCCGGGGCTGAAGCTGCATTATGTCGTCAGTCAGGAAGACCCGTATGACGTCTGGACTGGTTATCGCGGCCGCTTCAACCAGCTCATGCTCGGCCTGATGGCGCCGGATTATCTTGAGCGCGAGGTCTATTGCTGCGGGCCGGAGTCGTTCATGCAGTCGGTCCGCGAGATGCTGTATTCTCTGGGCTATGACATGGAGACTTACAAGCAGGAGAGCTTCCATGCGCCGGTCAAGAGCGAGGAGGATGCGCCCGAGATCGACGACGTTGTCCCGCAAGAGCAGGCCAAAGCCGAGATCGTGTTCGCCGCATCCGGGCGCACGGCTACCTGCCTGGAAACCGACACGATCCTGCAGGTGGCGCGCAGTTCCGGGCTGGTGATCCCGTCGGGCTGCACCTTTGGCGTCTGCGGCACCTGCAAGATCAAGAAGCGCGCGGGCGATGTGCTGATGGTTCACAACGGCGGAATCAGCGAGGAGGACATCGAGGCCGGTTATATCCTCGCCTGCTGCTC
>CAZYUT010000196.1:0-2747 GCA_964650735.1 uncultured Hyphomicrobiaceae bacterium | reverse complement strand
CTGCCGAATGTCGGCAAGTCCACCTTGTTCAACGCGCTGACGCGCACCGCCGCCGCAGAGGCTGCCAACTATCCGTTCTGCACGATCGAGCCGAATGTCGGCGAGGTGCCGGTGCCTGACCCGCGCCTCGATGAACTCGCGCGCCTCGGCAAATCAGCACAGATCATCCCGACGCGGCTGAGTTTCGTGGATATCGCCGGGTTAGTGCGCGGCGCGTCGAAAGGCGAGGGGCTTGGCAACCAGTTTCTGGCCAACATCCGCGAGATGGACGCGATCGCTTATGTCCTGCGCTGTTTCGAGGATGACGATGTTACCCATGTCGAGGGGCGCGTCGATCCGATTGCGGACGCGGAGACGGTCGAGACCGAACTGATGATCGCCGACCTGGAGAGCCTGGAGCGCCGCCGCCCCGCGCTGGAGAAGAAGGCGAAGGCGCAAGGGGCGGAGGGCAAGGAGGCGAAGGCGACGCTGGCGCTGATCGACAAGGTCGCGGCGGTGCTGGCCGACGGCCGCCCCGCGCGCGCCGCGGAGATCACCGAGGAGGAGACGCCCGGCTTTCGCATGTTGCAGCTCTTGACGGCAAAACCTGTGCTTTACGTGTGTAATGTCGATGAAGCCTCGGCTGCGGCTGGCAATGCCCTGTCCCGCAACGTCGAGGCGTATGCCGCGAAGGAAGGCGCCGTCGCCGTCGTGATCTCCGCCAAGATCGAGGCGGAACTGGCGCAGCTTGACGATCAGGAGCAGGCCGAATATCTGGCAGAACTGGGTCTGGAAGAGCCGGGGCTGAACCGGCTGATCCGCGCAGGCTATGACCTGCTGGGCCTCATCACCTATTTCACGGTCGGCCCGAAGGAAGCGCGTGCCTGGACCGTGCCGCAAGGCACCACCGCGCCGAAGGCCGCGGGCGTGATCCACACCGATTTCGAAAAGGGCTTCATCCGCGCCGAGACAATCTCATACGAGGATTTCGTCGGCTGCGGCGGCGAGGCCCGCGCCAAGGAAGCCGGCAAGATGCGGCTGGAGGGCAAGGAATACGTCGTCCATGACGGCGACGTGATGCATTTCCGCTTCGCCACCTGACTGAACTCAGGCCAGCACATCATCCAACGGGCGGCGCAGCGAACGCGGCATTGCCGGCGCGCGGCCAACGCGCACGACCAGATCGGGCCGGCGGCCGCCGATCCCCAGATGCGTGGCGAATTGTTCTCGCACTTTTGGCACCTCCACCGGCTGATTGACGAAAGCGTGCTTAAGGCCGAGCGCCGTGGCGACAAGGGCGAAGCGCTGATACGCGCGGCCAACCTCGACCCAATGCGCCACGTCGTTCTGTTTTGCCGTAAAGATCACCACCGCGGAAGACGATCTGACCTGCTTGATGTATTTCTCGCGCTCTGCTTCTTCGGTGAAGACGAAATCGAAAACCGTGGGACCGAGCCACGATGGCATGGTGGGGTTGCCGGAACATGCCGCAAACAGCCCGTCGCGCGTTTCCAGCGCTTGGGCCGAACTGAACCGGATCCACGCCTTCAGTTCCGCCACGAATGCGGGATCGCGCACCTGCGCGTCGCTGCCAGCCGCAACGAACTCGGCGACTTCGGCAATCGCCTCAGCCGCGTTGAGCAGGATCGCATCGACGCCGGGCATCTCGGCAGCCGCTTGTAATTGACGAAGCTCGGACGTGGAGATCGCGCTGCCGTCGTATTCCGAGCGCGTGCACTGGCGCGCGGTGATGACCCGATACTCAGGCGTCGTTCGCGCCGGTCCGCTGTCGAGCGCCACGGATACGGTCGATTCGCCGTTGCGCGACATTGCCTCAGGCGTTGCGCGCAGGCCCAAGGCCGGCGCGGCCTCGACCATGTTTTGCGCGGCGCAGCCAAGGCTGGCGAACAGATGATGACTGTCCGGGTCGACGGCGGGGGTGGCGCGCGAGAAGTCCGGGCGGATTTCGATGCGGTCATCCGCGACGGCGAATGTCCAGGGCTGGGTGTTGTGGCTGTTGGCTGCCAGCGTCGCGTAGCGCACCAGTTCCCGGCGCTTCTGTTCCGGCGTTAGATCGCCGGTGTCGGTGTGCCGCCACGTCCGCTGCGCCGCCGCGCCATAGGCGTCGCTGACACCGCAGCCAGTCAGCCCACTGGTCGCTAGACCGGCCGCCGCCAGCCCCAGCCCGAATTGCCTGCGATTGATGCGTGCCATGCCCCTCTCCCGCTTGCGCGCCGGGAGAAGGTCTAGCCGCCTCCGCTTGCTCCGGTCAACTCCACGCCGCGAAGCCGCAGCGCATTGGTGATGACCGAGACCGACGACAGGCTCATCGCCGCGGCCGCGATCATCGGTGATAGCAGGATGCCGAACACCGGATAGAGCACCCCGGCGGCGACCGGCACGCCCAGCGCGTTGTAGCCGAAGGCGAACACCAGGTTCTGGCGGATGTTGCGCATGGTCGCGCGCGCAAGATGCACCGCCCGGACGATCGCGTTCAAGTCACCGCGCAGCAGCGTCAGCCCGGCACTTTCGATGCTGACATCGGCCCCGGTGCCCATCGCGATGCCGACATCGGCGGCGGCCAGCGCGGGCGCATCGTTGATGCCGTCGCCGGCCATCGCCACGGCAGCGCCTTCCTCGCGGAGCTGGTTGATGAGTTCGGTCTTGTCCTGCGGCATGAGTTCGGCGTGCACCTCGTCGATGCCCAGCGCGCTGGCGACCGCCTGCGCGGTCTCCTTGTTGTCGCCGGTGGCCATGACGATGCGCAG
>CAZYUT010000195.1:0-2765 GCA_964650735.1 uncultured Hyphomicrobiaceae bacterium | reverse complement strand
TTGAAGCTGATGGAAGGCACCGTTGCGTCTGTCCCGCCGCAGGGCGGGCGCAAGCATCCGCAGCAGGAATTCCTGCAGGTGGACACCACCAACATCCTGTTCATCTGCGGCGGCGCGTTTTCCGGCCTCGACAAAATCATCGCGCAGCGCGGCCGGACCACCGCAATCGGTTTCGGCGCTTCCGTCGAGGCGGAGGATGAGCGCAAGACCGGCGATTTGTTGCGCAAGGTCGAGCCGGAAGACCTGTTGAAGTTCGGCCTGATCCCGGAGTTCATCGGCCGCGTGCCGGTCCTTGCCACGCTGGAGGACCTCGACGAAGGCGCGCTGATGCAGATCCTGCTGGAGCCCAAGAATGCGCTGGTCAAGCAGTACCAGCGGCTGTTCGAGATGGAGGATGTGAAGCTCACCTTCTCTGACGAGGCGCTGCGGTCGATCGCGCGCAAGGCCATCGATCGCAAGACTGGCGCGCGCGGCCTGCGTTCCATCCTGGAGGCCATCCTGCTCGACAGCATGTTCGAGCTGCCAGGGTTGAAAGGTGTGGAAGAGGTCGTCATCAGCCCTGAAGTCGTCGAAGGAAAGGCTAAGCCTCTACGCATCTACTCCGAGCGGGCGGACGAAGTCGAAAGCAGTGCCTAGCGGTATTCCGCACGCGTTTCGTGAACCAGCCCTGCAACTTGATTCTCTGTCGAGCTCTCGCCACTTACGGCAGTTGAACAACAAAGAATGCGTCCGGGCCGGGCGCCCAAGGCGGCGGCCTGCGACAGATGGCAATCACACCAACCGGGGCATCAGGGGCGGGCTCATGGGTTCCAAGCCGCTTGGCCGCCGCACAGACGGGGCCGGTTCGATGCCGAGGAGACGCAGATGACAGATCAAGCCAACGAGATGACCCACGCAAGCAGCGGCGACGGCGGGACGTATCCGGTCCTGCCGCTGCGCGACATTGTGGTGTTCCCTTACATGATTGTGCCGCTGTTCGTCGGCCGCGAAAAGTCGATCGCCGCCCTTGAGGAGGTGATGAGCGCGGACAAGCAGATCTTGCTGGTCGCGCAGAAGGATGCCGGCGAGGACGAGCCGGCGACCGATGGCATCTACGAGATGGGAACGCTCGCCTCGGTGCTGCAGCTCCTGAAACTGCCTGACGGCACGGTCAAGGTGCTGGTCGAGGGCGCGGAGCGGGCGCGCATCGTCCGCTACACGGAAAACGACAATTACTTTGAGGCCGAAGTCGCGCGGGTCGAGGAAGAGAAGGGTCCGGACGACGAGGTGGAGGCGCTAGCTCGCACCGTCATCAGCCAGTTTGAGAATTACGTCAAGCTCAACAAGAAGATTTCGCCAGAAGTCCTCGGCACATTGAGCCAGATCGAGGATTACTCGAAACTGGCGGATACTGTCGCGGCACATCTCGCGATCAAGATCACGGATAAGCAGAGCATTCTCGAAACGACCTCGGTGGCCGCGCGTCTGGAGAGCATCCTTGCACTGATGGAAGGGGAAATCTCCGTCTTGCAGGTCGAGAAGAAGATCCGTTCGCGCGTGAAGCGCCAGATGGAGAAGACCCAGCGCGAATATTACCTCAACGAGCAGATGAAGGCGATCCAGAAGGAGCTGGGCGATTCCGACGAGCGCGATGACATCGCGGAGATCGAGGAAAAGATCGAAAAGACCCAGCTCACCAACGAAGCGCGCGAGAAGGCTCTGGCCGAGTTGAAGAAGCTCAAGCAGATGAGCCCGATGTCGGCCGAGGCCACCGTCGTGCGCAATTATCTGGATTGGCTGTTGTCGATTCCGTGGGGCGACGTTGCGGAGGTGAAGACTGATCTGGACGAAGCCCAGAAGATCCTCGACCACGACCATTACGGCCTTGAGAAGGTCAAGGAGCGGATCGTCGAGTATCTTGCCGTGCAGAAGCGTACTGACGCGATGAAGGGGCCGATCCTCTGCCTGGTCGGGCCGCCTGGCGTCGGCAAGACCTCGCTCGGCAAGTCGATCGCCAAGGCGACGGGGCGCGAGTTTGTGCGCATGTCGCTGGGCGGGGTTCGCGACGAGGCCGAGATCCGCGGTCACCGCCGGACTTACATCGGCTCGATGCCCGGCAAGGTGATCCAGTCCATGCGCAAGGCGAAGCAGGCCAACCCGCTGTTCCTGCTGGACGAGATCGACAAGATGGGCGCGGATTTCCGCGGCGATCCGGCGTCGGCGCTGCTCGAGGTGCTGGATCCGGAGCAGAACCACACCTTCAACGACCACTATCTGGAGGTCGACTATGATCTCTCGAAGGTGATGTTCATCACCACGGCGAACACCCTGAGCATCCCGCCGGCGCTGATGGACCGCATGGAGATCATCCGCATCGCGGGCTACACCGAGGATGAAAAGCTGGAGATCGCCAAGCGCCATCTTATCCCCGGCCAGATCGAGGCGCATGCGCTCAAGCCAGAGGAGTGGAGCGTGGATGACGAGGCGCTCCTTGAGGTCATCCGCCGCTACACCCGCGAAGCCGGTGTCCGCAACCTGGAGCGCGAGCTCGCGAAGCTGGCCCGCAAGGCGGTGAAGGAGATCGAGGCTGGCGAGAAGCAGCAGGTGCATGTCACCAAGGCCGACCTGCAGGATTACCTGGGGGTTGCCAAATACCGCTTTGGCGAGGCCGAATCCGAGGATCAAGTCGGCGTGGTCACGGCGCTGGCGTGGACCGAGGTCGGCGGCGAGTTGCTGACGATCGAGGGCGCCATGATGCCGGGCCGCGGAAAGATGTCGGTCACGGG
>CAZYUT010000194.1:0-2783 GCA_964650735.1 uncultured Hyphomicrobiaceae bacterium | reverse complement strand
CCCGATGATCCATGCCGTGGGCCGCGCCAGCGACCGGGCGCCGCGCCTGATCGACATGCAATGGGGCGACAAGGCCGCGCCGAAAGTGACGATCGTCGGTAAAGGCATCTGCTTCGACACCGGCGGCCTGAACATCAAGCCAGCCAGCGCCATGGGGCTGATGAAGAAGGACATGGGCGGCGCGGCCTCAGCGATGTCGCTCGCGGCGATGATCATGACCGCAAAGTTGCCGGTGCGCCTGCGCCTGCTGATCCCCGCGGCGGACAACAACATCTCCGCCTCCGCTTTCCGCCCCGGCGACATCCTGCGCGCGCGCAACGGCACGACGGTCGAGATCGCCAACACCGATGCCGAAGGGCGGCTGGTGCTGGCCGATGCGCTCTGTCTGGCGGATGAGGAACAGCCAGACCATCTGATGACCTTCGCGACGCTGACCGGCGCGGCGCGGGTGGCCCTCGGGGCGGACCTGCCAGCGTTCTACACTGATGATGAAGCCCTGGCGCGCGACCTGCATGAGACCGCGATGGCGGTCGCAGACCCGCTCTGGCGCATGCCGTTTTGGCAGCCTTACGACCAGCTTCTGAAGAGCCGCGTCGCCGATGTGAACCACATCTATAACGGCCCGTTCGCCGGCTCGATCACCGCGGCGCTGTTCCTCAAGCGCTTTGTCAAGAACACGCCGCGCTTTGTTCATATGGATATCTATGCGTGGACGCCGCGCGCCGTGCCCGCCAAGCCCGCCGGCGGCGAACCTCAGGGCGCCCGGGCGGCTTTCCAGCTTCTGAGCGGGGCTTATCCGCCGTGAACAGCCAACGCCTCGACCCGCGCCGCAACGCGTACCGCCCGGACATGGCCGCCTCCGCCCTAAGCGAGACGGTCGAGGCGCCGCGCTACGTCGACGGGGTGACGCAGCAAGTGATCGCCTTGCGCGCGCCGCTGCGCAGCGCGCCGAAGTTCCACGCCCCACTAATGACCGAAGCGCTGCATGGCGAGGCGGTGACAGTTTACGATTCAAAGCAGGGTTGGGTTTGGGGCCAACTGCAGCGCGACGGTTACGTCGGCTACATCCCCGCCGACCATCTGTCCTCAAACGTGTTCACGCCGACTCACGCCGTGCGCGTGCGCGCGACCCATATCTACCCCGCGCCCGATATCAAGACGCCGCCGATCGACATGCTCACCTTCGGCGCAAGGGTGGCCGCCGACGGACGCGAGGGCCGATTTCTGAACCTCGCGCGCGGTGGTTACGTCTTCGCCGAGCACTGCGTCGGCGCGGGCGATAAGCTGAAGGACTATGTGCGCGCGGCTGAGCGCCTGGTCGGCACGCCCTATCTGTGGGGCGGCAAGACAAGCTTGGGCCTGGACTGCTCGGGCCTCGTGCAGCTTGCGCTGAATGCCGCCGGTATCGAATGCCCGCGCGACACCGACATGCAAGAGGCCGAGGTTGGCGAGGCGGTCGAAGGCATCGTCGAGGATGACGGCACGCTCAAGGGCGGGCTGGAGCGCGGCGACCTGATCTTCTGGAAAGGGCATGTCGCGATCGCCCAGTCGAACGACTGGATTGTCCACGCCAGCGGGCACCAGATGGAAACGGTTATGGAGCCGCTGCGCCACGCGCTGGAGCGGATCGCCGAGAGCTGGGGCAAGCCAACGCGCGTCAAGCGTCTGGTGGAAGAGCCGACGGTCCTGCAACTGCCCGACGCCAGCGCCGGTCAGTAGCCGCGCTGAACATCCACCACATTATCAAGCCCCTGGCCGCGCTCAAACGCTTCGATTTGCCTGAGCACGTAATCGAACAGCGGCCCTGGCCGGGAGATCGCGGCGTTATGCGGCGTCACGACCACGCGCGGATGCGTCCATAGTGGGCTCCTGCCGGGCAGCGGCTCGGTCTCGAACACGTCGAGCGAGGCAGCCCAGAGCGTGCCATCCTCAAGCGCGGCGAGAATTTCCGCTTCGTTCTGCAGGCCGCCGCGTCCGGCATTGATGATAACGCGCCCGGGCAGCGCGCCATCAGAGGCCATCGCCGCGATCAGCTTGCCGCCCAGCAGGCCGCGCGTCCGCGGCGTCAGCGGCAACAGGCAGACAAGAATATCGCTGGCCCCCAGAAAGCTTAAGAACTCGTCGGAGCCGGAATAGGTGGTCACGCCGGGGATGTCCTTGCGCGTTCGGCTCCAGCCGCGCGTCTGGAACCCGATCGCCGCCAGCTTGGCGGCCGCCGCCGAGCCGAGCACGCCACAGCCCATGACCCCCACCCGCACCTCACGCGCTGTCGGCTGCGGCAGCGGCTTCCACGCCTTTCGCGCCTGTTGCGCGGCGTAATCAAGATGCCGGCGGTGATGCAGCAACACATGATGCAGCACGTACTCGCTCATTTGCTCCGTCAGGTCATCGGCAACGAAGCGCACGATTGGCACGTCGGGCAGATCGGGGTCGCCGACCAGATGATCCACCCCGGCGCCCATCGAAAAGATCGCCTTGAGGTTCGCAAATCCTTTCAGGGCGCTGCGGGGCGGCTTCCAGACGATCGCATATTCGATCTCGGCGGGATCATCCAGATAAGGCCACACCCGCACCACGCGCCGTTTCGCGAGCTGCGCGATCGCATCGTCCCATTCCTCTGGGACCATGCCGGAGATCAGAACCAGTATCGCCAAGGCCTTCTCCGTTGCACGGGCCATGCCGGCAGCCGACAAATGCATCGACCCGTTCATTCGCTTCAGCGAGCAGCAAATCAGACAGCAAATGAATGCGTCAAAGATGCCCCTCCAAGATATTGTTTCTAG
>CAZYUT010000193.1:0-2791 GCA_964650735.1 uncultured Hyphomicrobiaceae bacterium | reverse complement strand
CCTGGACGGGCGTTAGAGACGAGCCCGTTTTGATTGAACCGGAGCACGGCTCTAGTTTCTTTATTCCACGCGCGATTTTTCCGAAAACCGGTTCCCACTTTTCGGATCGCGCTTTAGTCAGAAAGGCTGCGGGCGCGGGCCTCGATCGCGTCCATGCCGCGGGCGAAAATCTCGAACCAGCGCTCGCTCTCCAGATATTCGCGGCAGGCCTCATTCAACCCGCCCAGCGTCTCATGCGCGCCGGGTAGGGCCTCAAGCGCTGCCGGATCGTGACGCAGCGCAGTCTTCGACAGCGCGGCGAACATCGCCATCACGTAGTCGCGTGCCTGGGTGCGCGGCAGACCCCGCGCCTCTAGCCAGCCGACCGCCTCCTGCGACAGCCGGAAAAAGCTCGACATCAGCCCGCTCGCGGTGCTCAGCGCCGCCATTGCATCGTCGCTTTCCGGCTCGATCAGCACGCCCAGCGGCGCAATCAGCTGGCGCACTTGCCCAAGCGCGGGATACAGCATGACCGGCCCCTCAAGCAGCGCGATCGTTGGCAGCGGCGTCACGCGGCAGACCTGCACCTTGAGCCCGGCCATCTCCTGCAGGGCGGACGCCCCGACGCCCGCGCAGAAACTCGCCACCACCTGCCCCTCGCGCAGCTTGAGCGCGCCCAGCACCTCCGCCGCCTGCTGCGGCATGACGCCGAGAAAGAGGATGTCGCTGGCGTCCACCACCTCCTGGTTCGAGGCCGCGCGGCGCACCCAGCCATAGCGCTGCGAAAGGTCTTCCGACACCTCTTGTGAGCGCGGCGAAACGACGATCGCGTTGCCGTCGCCCCATGCTTTCGACAGACCGTGGATGACCGCAGCAGAAATCGCGCCCGTGCCAATGAAGCCAAGTCTCAAGGCTTTCTCCTTGTTTTCTTTTTTCCGCCCGCCTCAGCCGCCATTAAGGCGGCATCGATGACGCGCCATAAAGCGGTCGATCTCACTCTGCGACGGTTCGCGGCCTGTATAGGTCTCGACATAGGCAGGCATGCGGCGAATGCGCTCCGACAGAGCTTCGTCTGCCTTGATCGAGATGTAGCCCACCTGCGTGAGGTAGATCGTGCTGGCGCGGATATCGGCCTGATGCGGGTCGAAGCCGAACCGGGCGAACATATCGCGGATCGACTGAATGCGCTCACGATCGGTCCGGCGGAAAATCCGCTTCAGCTCCGGGGATGTCTGCGACCAATTGCGCATAGCGAATTCGAGCCGCGCGTCGAATAGTTCAGGCTCGACCCAGCAATCGAAAAGGTTCAGGACCGCCTCGCAGATCGTGTCGGCGAACAGGCGGGTCTGGCGGGTCAGGTTGCCGGTATTCTTGTCGCGCCAATAGGTAATCAGCGCGTTGAGCAGCGCCTCGCGGTCCTCGAAATGCCAATAAAAGCTTGTGCGGGAGACATTGAGCGACTCGGCCAGCGGCATGACGCGCACAGCCTCGACGCCGCCCTCGATAAGAGCTTCATAGGCCGCGTCGAGCCAGATGTCGCGGGTGCCCCGCTGGGTCTGGACCGCTACCTTGTTCATCAATCAGGGAATAACAGTATCCGCGAAGGCCGGCAAACGAATTGACACCTATGTCGTTTTTGTCGACATTTATGTCGAGTCGGGAACGGAAGCTGGCGCGGCTCCTCTCCTACAGTCTGCTCGGGACATAAGGTTCATGGCCTGATATGGGGGCGTCAGGCTTGCGTGCGCCAGCGGCGGCGGATGCGAAGGGAGCAATGGCATGACGACGGACGCGCTGCTCCAGCCGTATCAGCTCAAGCATCTGCGGCTGAAGAACCGCGTGATGATCACTGCGCATGAGCCCGCCTATGCCGACGACGGCGTGCCGAAGGAACGCTATCGCGCCTATCATGAGGAGCGGGCGCGGGCTGGAATCGCAATGACGATGACCGCCGGCTCGGCCTCCGTTTCGCGCGACAGCCCGCCTGCCTTCAACAACATCGCCGCTTGGAAAGACGAGGTCGTGCCGTGGATGCGCGAGCTGGCCGATGCCTGCCACGAGCACGGCTGCGCGGTGATGATCCAGCTCACCCATCTCGGCCGGCGCACGCATTGGAGCAACGGCGACTGGCTGCCGGTCGTCTCGCCCTCGCACGCGCGCGAGCCGGCGCACCGCGCCTTCCCCAAGAAGATCGAGGACTGGGACATCGCGCGGATCGTCGGTGACTACGCCGACGCCGCCGAGCGCATGAAGGAAGCGGGCTTGGACGGGATCGAGTTGCAGGCCTACGGCCATCTGATGGACAGCTTCTGGTCGCCGCGCATCAACGAGCTTGACCCGCCCTATGGCGGCGATCTCGACAACCGCCTGCGCTTCTCGATGGAGGTGCTGCGCGCCGTGCGCGAGCGCGTCGGGCCGGATTTCATCGTCGGCTTCCGCTACACCGCCGATGAGGTGGCGCCGGACGGCATTACCGCCGAGGAAGGGCTGGAAATTTCCCGCCGCCTGCGCGACACCGGCATGGTCGATTTCCTCAACGTCATCCGCGGGCATATCGACACCGATCCGGGCTTGACGGACGTGATCCCGGTGCAGGGGATGCGCAGCGCGCCGCATCTCGACTTCGCCGGGGCCGTGCGTGAGGCGACCGGCATGCCGGTCTTCCACGCCGCGCGCATCCCCGACATCGCCACCGCGCGCCATGCCATCGCCGAGGGCAAGCTCGACCTCGTCGGCATGACCCGCGCGCACATGGCCGACCCGCACATTGTCCGCAAGGTGATCGAGGGCCGCGAGGACGACATCCGCCCCT
>CAZYUT010000192.1:0-2800 GCA_964650735.1 uncultured Hyphomicrobiaceae bacterium | reverse complement strand
TCCGGGCGCTACCACTTCAGTTTGCGAACCAGCCCGACGCTGAAGATATCTGCCTCCAGTCCGATTTCGTTGCTGCCTGCCGGGAGGTTATCGAATCGCTCTTCCTCGAGTTCTACGCGGTTGTATTCGAAGCGCAGGAAAGTTCCGTGGTTCCATGCGTATTCAACCCCACCTCCCACGACCCAGCCGCTCAGGTTTTCCGTTTCATCTGGAGGACCAGAGGCTTCGACGCTGGCAAA
This sequence comes from uncultured Hyphomicrobiaceae bacterium, assembly GCA_964650735.1. Classification (GTDB taxonomy): domain Bacteria; phylum Pseudomonadota; class Alphaproteobacteria; order Rhizobiales; family Rhodomicrobiaceae; genus Dichotomicrobium. Next base: position 2,561 of record CAZYUT010000192.1, on the reverse strand, counting down.
TGCTGCACCACCCTTGCCAAAAACCATAAACCGGCCGTGGGTAAATCCGGCTCGGACGGCGACCAGACCGAAAGACTCGAGTGCGAGCTCAAAGTTGCTGACGGCGCCTCGACCGTCCTCTTCGGCAAAGCCGATTAGCCCTGAGGACTCCACACCGACAAGAAAATAATCGTAATGCCAGTCATAGGAGAGATGTCCACCAATCAGGAAACCTTCGAGTTCATCGAAGCCCGATGTCGCGTTGCCCGTAACACCGAATTGGTTGTAAGTCACGCGCGGCGAAGCTGAGAATCCGGACCAATCGGGAGCGCCTAATTCGGCATCCGTCGCAGGCCAGAGCTTGGAGATCAGGTCCGTAGCGCTCGCAGGGGCCGCAACAACCAAAGCGGTAGCGGCCAAAGCAGCAGCAGCATGCATGCGCATGAGAAACTCCTTTCGAAGTCAGGGTGCGGCTGCCCATGGCCACAGACAGGTGGGCGCGTAACTGGTCATCGGTCGTCCAAAATACTGGTTACCTAGCACCGCCGGATCAGATAAGGACCCGAAAAACGACGTGAAATTGAAGCGGTGTGCAGACTGTGGCGGCGAGATCACACAACATTCTCCGGTGGTTGGTCGTGTCGGGTGGGTCTGTGCCGCGCACGTGTTATCGAACGCGCAGCCGCCGCGTGTTTCCCCTGAGATGGTTGGCTAGTGGTGTGACCTGCGGTACCCTTCCGCGATAGACAAGCTTGTAGGAGCGGTATCATGGAAAACCCCTCAGCGAACTTTCCAGAGCGCGCGAATTCCCTCGAAGAGCACTGGATGCCGTTCACCGGCAACCGTGACTTTAAGGAGAAGCCACGGCTCGTCGTCTCCGCCGAGGGCGTCTATTACACCGACCATCGCGGTGGCCGGGTGATCGACGGCTCCTCCGGACTGTTCTGCTCGCCCGCCGGCCACGCGCGGCAGGAAATCGCCGATGCCGTCTACAAGCAGTTGACGACGAACTCCTATTCGCCGCCATTCCAAATGGGCCACCCGGCGGCGTTCGAGCTGGCCCGGCGCGTGGCGGCGCTTTTGCCTGATCCGCTCAACCATGTGTTCTTCGTCAACTCCGGGTCCGAGGCGGTCGACACTGCCCTAAAGATCGTCATGGCCTATCATCGCGCGCGCGGCGAGGCTCAGCGGCTTCGTTTCGTCAGCCGCGAACGGGCCTATCACGGTGTGAACATCGGCGGGGTGAGCCTGTCGGGCATGGTCAAGAACCGCGAGAGCTTTCCGGTGACCATGCCGAATGTCGTGATGATGCGGCACACCTGGACGGGCAGGGAACTGTTCTGCGACGGCCAGCCCCAGCAGGACGGCGTGGAACTCGCCGACGATCTCCAGCGCCACTGCGAGACCTATGGGGGCTCGACCATCGCCGCGGTGTTCGTCGAGCCGGTCGCCGGGTCAACCGGTACGCTGGTGCCGCCGGCTGGCTATCTGGAGCGGCTGCGTGAGATCTGCGATGCCCACGGTATCCTGCTCGTTTTCGACGAGGTCATCACCGGCTTTGGCCGCATGGGCACCCCGTTCGCCAGCCAGCGTTTTGGCGTCACGCCGGACATCACCACGATGGCCAAGGCGCTGACCAACGGCTCGATCCCGATGGGCGCGGTGGCCGTGCGCGACGACATTTACGAGACCGTCACGGAGGCCAGCCCGGAGAATGCGATCGAGTTTTTTCACGGCTACACCTATTCCGCTCATCCTGCGGCCTGCGCGGCAGGCTTGGCGGCCCTCGACATTTATGAACGCGAGGGGCTGTTCGAGCGCGCGGCGGCGTTGGCGCCCTATTTCGCGGATGCGGTCATGAGCCTGCGCGATCATCCGCTCGTGATGGACATCCGCACGATCGGGATGATGTCAGGCGTCGAAGTGCGCCATGACGGCGTGCCGGGCCGGCGCGGTCAGGCGATGCAAAAAGCGCTGTTCTGGAATGGCTGCCATGTGAAGTTCACCGGCGATGTCGGAATCGTCGCGCCGGCCTTCGTTGCCGAGCGCGCGCATATCGATGAGGTGGTGGACAAGCTGCGCTTCACGCTCGACACATTCGTTTAGATTGTCGTGACAGCCCCGCCCGCCAACCACACCGATCACTCGGCTACAGGCGGAGGACGGCCAAAATCTCGACGCGGCGAACAAAGGGTGCGGCCCCCTATAGAGACGCCGCACCCCAATCATGTTGAGCGTTGTTTCTGGCCTTACGCGGCGAGGTCGAAGCGGTCTGCGTTCATCACCTTGGTCCAGGCCGCCACGAAGTCGTGTACGAACTTCTCTTGCGCATCGTCTTGGGCGTAAACTTCGGCATAGCTGCGCAGCACCGAGTTCGAGCCGAACACGAGGTCGACGCGCGTCGCCGTCCACTTCACGTCGCCGGTGCTCCGGTCGACGATCTCGTAGAGGTTGGTGTCCTTCGGCACCCACTTCCACTTCATGTCGGTCAGGTTCACGAAGAAGTCGTTGGTCAGCGCGCCAGCGCGGTCGGTGAACACGCCGTGCGCCGTGCCGCCGTGGTTCGTGCCCATGGCGCGCAT
>CAZYUT010000191.1:0-2896 GCA_964650735.1 uncultured Hyphomicrobiaceae bacterium | reverse complement strand
CTGCGGCGGATCATCCACTCCTGAATGTCCTTGTCGTCATAGGCGCGCTTCAGAAGCCCTTGCCGCCCGAAGGCCTGGTAAAAAAAGCCGCCGCGCCCGGCGCTGTCGCCCGCGCCGAATCCGGTCACGCAGATCAGCCGCGTAGCGCCTGCCTCTTTCATCGCGTCAACGAGGATGCGCGTCGCGTCGGAGAACAACGTGACCGGGCGGATGACGTTTTGCGGCGAGAGCGAGATGCCGAGCGCCTGGATGACCACATCACCGGGCGCGATTGAGGCGCGCACCGCCCGCGGGTCGAGCGCATCGCCATCGACCTTTTCGAGGTTGGCATGGACGTCGGGGATCGCCGAGGCGCTGCGGGCGAAGGCGCGCACGTGATAGCCGGCTTCGAGCGCGCGGCGCACGGTTTCCAGCCCGATCCCCTTGCTTGCGCCGAAGATGACGACCTTCATACCCCGATCCCTTCTTAGCTGAACGCAAGCACCATCACGCCGATGAGCGCGAGCATCTGGAGAAAGTTGATGATGACGCTCGCGCGATGGAGCAGCGCGAAGCGCGACTCGCGTCCGGCGTCCCGCGCGTCGTTGATCCTGGGCATCAGCCAGAACCGCGAGAACACGAACAGCACCATCACCGCGCTCATAAGCCCGCCAACAACCGAGCCAAGCGCGAACAGCGAACCTGCCGCCGTTACAACCGCAAGCACATCATAATAGCGCGGAAACAAACGCCGGATGAACGCCCCGGCATCGGCCTCGGGGAAATGCGCGAACACGAGCGGCGCGACGACGGCGGCGAAGAACAGCATCGATCCGAGAACGGCGGCGGCGAACAGCGCGGCGATATCGATTGATTGGAAAAATTCCATGGTTTGTCGCCTTCTTGTCTGCGGCAGTATGAAGCGATTTTCACGCGCCGAGATAAACGATCCGCGCATGAGGCAGCGCGTAATTGTGTACGCTGAAAAATCCAGATGGATCGAAGACATGGCCGCACATCTTGAACCGACGCGCGAAGCCGGCCTCAGCCGCCTCGACGACTTTGCGCCGCGCGCTGGCCGCGACTACGCGAAATCGCGCAATTTCGACCTTGGACCAGGAGCGCATCGGCACGTGTCCGGCCTGTCGCCCTGGCTGCGGCACCGGCTGGTGCTGGAGCAAGAGGTCGTCGCGCAGACGCTTCAGCGGCACAGCCTCTCGGCTGCGGAGAAGTTTGTGCAGGAGGTATGCTGGCGGACCTACTTCAAGGGCTTCCTGGAGCAGCGCCCGAGCATCTGGCGGGCGTATCGCCGGGATGTGGCCGCACTGGCCGAGCGGCTGGAGGTCGAGCCGGGTCTGCGCACGGGCTACGCGGAGGCGGTCGAGGGGCGCACGGGCATTGACTGTTTCGACGCCTGGGCGCGCGAGTTGGTCGAGACCGGCTATCTGCACAATCACGCGCGGATGTGGTTCGCCAGCATCTGGATCTTCACCTTGCGCCTGCCCTGGCAGCTCGGTGCTGACTTCTTCCTGCGGCATCTGCTGGACGGCGATCCGGCATCGAATACGCTCGGCTGGCGCTGGGTCGGCGGGCTGCATACGAAGGGCAAAACCTATATGGCGCGCCCGGACAATATCGCGAAGTTTACTGATGGGCGCTTCAACCCGGCCGGACAGCTCGCGCGCTCGGCTCCACCGCTGAGTGAGGATGACGATCATCCGCTCGTGCCGCCGCCACAACCGAATGACGCGGGCACGCCGCAGCGAGCGGGACTTTTCGTGACCGAGGAAGATTGCGCGCCGGAGACGATCGCCTGGCCCGCGCGGCCGGTCGCGGCAATCGGCCTCACGGCCACACAAGCGCGCTCGCCTCTGCCCACGCCAGCGGCAGCGTGCAGATTTACAGATGGCGCAGTGGCGGATGCGCTGGCGCGGGCCAGCGCCCATTTCGGCGTGGAGAGCAGCCAAACGGACGCGGAGGATTGGAGCGAGACGCTTTTGCACTGGGCGCAGGCGCACGAGCTGGATACGGTAATGACCGCCTACGCGCCTGTCGGACCGGCGGCTGAGCGGCTGGCGGTGGCGCGGTCGGCGCTGGAAGATGCGGGCATCTCACTCATCGAGGCGCTGCGCCCGTGGGACGCAGCAGCCTGGCCCCACGCCACCAAAGGCTTCTTCAAGTTGAAGCAGCAGATACCTGCGATCCTCGACGCGGCCGGCATCGCGCATTGAATTTCGCGGAAAAGGAAAACTGGTGGAGGGGGTTGGATTCGAACCAACGTAGGCATAGCCAGCGGATTTACAGTCCGCCCCCTTTAGCCACTCGGGCACCCCTCCGTAATCCCGGGGGCCTTCCGGCACAGATGGCCTTGGCGGGAAACCGTCACGCATAGCTCGGGCGTGATTTCGTGTGTTATGGGAGGCTGTGGCCGTTCTGTCAACAGCAGCCGCGGGTGCCTTGCCCATGAGCCGACAGCCAAAATCGCGCTCCCCAAACAAGCCGCCTGCCGTGCGTCGTGGTTCCAAACCACCGGGCAGCGGCCGCGCGGGCGTCGTGATCTATGGTCTGCATGCCGCGCGTGCCGCCATCGCGAACCCTGAGCGCACGATTCGCGGTGTTTTTGCGACCACCAATGCCGCCGAACGGATCGCCGATGTCCTTGCCGCGCGTAGCGTCACGCCGCAAATCATCCGCCCCGACGATCTCGCCGCGCAGGTTGGGGCAAGCGCCGTGCATCAGGGCGTCGTCGTCCAAACCGACCCGCTGCCGCCGCGCGATATCGCCAGCTTCGACGCGCACAACCTCGTCGTCGTGCTCGACCAGATCACTGATCCGCAGAATGTTGGCGCGATCCTGCGCAGCGCGGCGGCCTTTGGGGCGGATGGGCTGGTGATGACCGCGCGAAACTCGCCCCCGC
>CAZYUT010000190.1:0-2950 GCA_964650735.1 uncultured Hyphomicrobiaceae bacterium | reverse complement strand
CCTATATCTGCGAGGTCGAGATCGAGCCGCGCACCGGCGAGACCAAGATCGTGTCCTTCGTCGCGGCGGACGACTTCGGCAACATCGTCAACCCGATGATCGTTGAAGGGCAGGTGCATGGCGGTCTGGCGCAGGGCATCGGCCAGGCGATGCTGGAGCAGGCAGTCTATGACGAGAACGGCCAGTTGATGACCGGCTCGCTGATGGATTACGTGATGCCCCGCGCGGACGACGTGCCTTCTTTCAAGGTCACGACCACCAACACGCCGTGCACGCACAACCCCCTGGGCGTGAAGGGCTGCGGCGAAGCCGGGGCAATCGGCGCGCCGCCGGCGGTCATCAACGCGATCTGCGATGCGCTGCGCGATTACGGCGTCGATCACATCAACATGCCCGCGACCCCGGAGAAGGTCTGGCGCGCGATCCAGGCGGGTGCGCCCGCGCGGGCAGCGGAATAAGGCGAGGGAGGCTCACCATGCACGCATTCGACTATCATCGCCCGAATTCGGTCGCCGAGGCGGCGCAGATCCTCTCGCAGAAGCCGGAGGCCAGCCTGCTGGCGGGCGGCCAGACGCTGATCCCGACGCTGAAGCAGCGGCTTGCAGCGCCGTCGGAGGTGGTCGATCTGCGCGGGATCGGCGATCTGCGCAAGATCGAGAAGTCCGGCTCCAACATCGTCATCGGCGCGATGGCGACCCATGCTCAGGTGGCGAGCAACGCCGAGGTGCAGCGCTCGATCCCCGCGCTGGCGCAGCTGGCCGGCGGCATCGGCGATCCTCAGGTCCGCCACGCTGGAACCATCGCCGGGTCCATCGCCAACAACGATCCGGCGGCAGACTATCCGGCCGCGGTTCTCGGCCTCGGCGCGACGGTGGTGACGAACAAGCGGAAGATTGACGCCGACGCGTTCTTCACCGGCCTATTCTCGACCGCGCTGGAGCCGGGCGAGATCATCACCGAGGTCAGCTTCCCGATCCCGAGCAAGGCAGGCTACGCCAAGTTTGAGCAGCGCGCCTCGCGCTATGCGCTGGTCGGCGTGTTCGTTGCGCAGTTTTCCGGAATGTTCTCGACATCCGTGCGCGCGGCGGTCACGGGCGCAGGCGCGAACGGCGTATTCCGTTCGCCGGAGCTGGAACAGACGCTCAAGAGCAACTGGTCGGCCGATGCGGTGCGCGGCCTCAAGATGTCGGGCGATGGCCTGCTGAGCGATCTGCACGCCAGCGCCGAATACCGGGCCGCCCTGATCCCGGTGATGGCCGAACGCGCGGTCGAGAGCGCCGGATAAGGAGACGGGCCACCCTTGGATAGCGCCGCGCCCACAGGCCCCGACAGCGTGGCAGCCGTGAAGACGCTGCTGCGCGATCACGGCTATATCGCCGACGAGGCTCTGGCCACCGTCACCTTCCTTGCGCTCCAGCTGGAGCGGCCGCTGCTCCTGGAAGGCGAGGCCGGCGTCGGCAAGACCGAACTCGCCAAGGTGCTGGCGGAGGCCCTCGGGCGTCCGCTGGTCCGCTTGCAGTGCTATCAGGGTCTCGACCTCGCCTCGGCGGTCTATGACTGGAACTATTCGCGCCAGCTCCTGCACATCCGCGCGGCGGAAGCGGCGGGCGAAGCGGCGAGCGCCGAGACGGTCGAGCGCGACATTTACGCGCCCGACTATCTGCTGAAACGTCCACTTTTGCAGGCGCTGGAGTTGTCCGCCGAGGGCGAGGCCCCGGTGCTGCTCATCGACGAGCTGGACCGCGCCGATGAGCCGTTCGAGGCGTTCCTGCTGGAGCTGCTGTCGGATTATCAGGTCACGATCCCCGAACTCGGCACGATCAAGGCGGACAAGCCGCCGCTGACGATTCTGACCTCGAACCGCACGCGCGAAGTGCACGACGCGCTGCGCCGGCGCTGCTTCTATCACTGGGTCGAGTATCCGAGCGTTGAGCGCGAACTGGCGATCCTGCGGCTCAAGGTGCCCGAAGCGGGCGCGGAACTGACCCGGCAGGTCGTCGCCTTCATCCACGAAATCCGGGCGATGGACCTCTACAAGAACCCGGGCATCGCCGAGACGATCAACTGGGCGCAGGCGCTGACCGCCCTCAATCATGTCGCGCTCGACCCCGACGCGGTGGACACGACGCTCGGCACGCTGCTGAAATACCAGGACGATATCGGCCGCATCGAAGGCAGCGAAGCCGCGCGCGTGCTGGACAAAATCAAGGCCGACGCGCGTTCTGGCGGGGGGCAGGCGACATGAGCTCCGGCAGTGCGGCGGATATTCAGGCGAACATCGTCGCCTCCGAAGCGGACGGCGGGCGCATCGCTGACAACATCGCCATGTTCGCGCGGCTGCTGCGTGCTGCCGGTTTGCCCGCCGGGCCGGACAAGACCACGCTTGCGACGCAGGCCGTGCTGGCCGTGGGTATCGACGACCCCAAGCGCTTCTACTGGACGCTGCATTCGGTCTTCGTCGCGCGGCGCGCCGAGCACGAGTTGTTCAACCAGGCCTTCGTCATGTTCTGGCGCGACCCCGGCTTCCTTGACCAGCTCATGTCGCTGATGCTGCCGACCGCGCGCTCGGGCCAGGCACAGGACGACAAGGCGCTGTCCCGGCGCATGGCCGAGGCGCTGTTCGCCAATCGCGGGAGCGATGCGCCGCGCGCCGAGGAGCAGATCGAGGTCCACGCCACCGGCTCGTGGAGCGGGCAGGCGCGCTTCCAGCAAAAGGATTTCGAGCAGATGAGCGCGGCAGAGCTGCGCGAGGCGCGCCAGCGGATCGCGGCGATGACGCTGCCGTTCGAGCGGCTGCGCAGCCGGCGCTTCGCGCAGGTGTCAACGCGCGGCCGGCTCGATATGCGGCGAATGCTGCGTGATATGTCGGCACGCGGGCCGGACTATCTGCGCCCCGCCTTCCGCCGCCGCCGCTGGGTGCGCCCGCCGATCATCGTGCTGTGCGACATCT
>CAZYUT010000189.1:0-2975 GCA_964650735.1 uncultured Hyphomicrobiaceae bacterium | reverse complement strand
CGGCCCAGCGGCGGGTTGAAGAAGAAGTGCCCGGATTTCTCGAAGCCGACGATCGCCCCGGCCTCGTGGCTGTAGCGCTTGATATAGGAGTGGCCGGTCTTCCAATAATCGGTCGTCGCGCCGTTTTCGGCCAGCACCGGATCGGTCAGGAACAGACCCGTCGATTTCACGTCCGCCACGAATTTCGCGTTCGCGTGCTCGTGTGAAATGTCGCGCGCGAGCATCAGGCCCATGCGGTCGGCGAAAATCTCATTGCCCTCGTTGTCGACGAAGCCGCAGCGGTCGCCATCCCCATCGAAGCCCAGCCCCACATCTGCGCCGTGCGCCAGCACCGCGTCGCGAATCGCATGGAGCATGCCCATGTCCTCGGGGTTCGGGTTGTAGCGCGGGAAGGTGTAGTCAAGCTCGCAGTCGAGCGGCACGACCTCGCAGCCCGCCGCCTCGAATACGCGTGGCGCGAAATGTCCCGCCGTGCCGTTGCCGCAGGCCGCGACCACTTTCAGCCGCCGCGTCAGCTTGGGCCGGTCGGCCAGATCGGCAATATAGCGCTGCGCCATGTCTGGCACGCGGATATAACGCCCGCCGCCGGGCAGTTCATATTCGCCCTCAAGCACTATCTGCCGGAGCGCGCCCATCTCGTCCGGCCCGAAGGTCAGCGGGGCTTGCATGCCCATCTTGATGCCGGTCCAGCCGTTCGGGTTGTGGCTGGCCGTGACCATCGCCACGCCCTCGACCTCCAGTGCGAACTGCGCGAAATAGGCCATCGGCGACAGCGCCAGCCCGATGTCATGCACTTCCGCGCCGCCGGACAGCAGCCCGGCGATCAGCGCATGTTTCACCGCGCAGGAATAGGCGCGGTAATCATGCCCGACGACGATTCGCGCGGGCACGCCCCGCTGGCGCATCAGCGTCGCAAGGCTCGCGCCTATGGCGTGGAAGCCGGGCAGGTTGATGTCTTCTGGATACCGCCAACGCGCGTCATATTCGCGAAAGCCGGAAGGTTTGATGTAGGGGAGTTGCTCGAAGTCGGCGGTGTTTGGCGTCAGGTCGGTGCGCGGCTTCGTCGTCATGGCGATCCTGTTTTGCAGGGGGCGTATTGTAGCGCCATCCGGTCCGGTGTAACCCACCTTTGTCATCACCGGGCTTGACCCGGTGATCCATTAGCCACGTAAAGAGCGACCTTCTGGATTGCCGGATCAAGTCCGGCAATGACGATCGGCGATCTCGAAACGGTCAAACCGTGGTTTCGATAGATTGACATCTGATGCAAGGCGGTTACTGCGACAGCGTCAGCCGCCGGCCGCGCATGTCAAAGCGGCTTAGCCGATTGATGAAACTCATGCCAAGGAGATTCTGCCTGAGTCGGCCCGGCGCGGTCACCACCGCCTCGACGCGGCGCACGACGATATCGCCGATTCGCACCTCATCGAGCATGATCGGCGCGACGGCCGTAACCCCGTTGGCCGTATCGGTCTGTTTCGTGAACGGCAGGTCGGACGGCTGCAGGCCCAGGCTCAGCGCGGTCTTGAATGTCAGCGCCACATAAGTCGCGCCCGTGTCGGCCATCAGCTCCACCGGCATCCCGTTGATATCCGCTGTCACACTGAAATGGCCCAGCGGGTTGGCCTGAAGCGTTACGCTGCGCTCTGGCCGCTCGATCGACGCGGTGTGGATGGGTGACGCTGACGGGACCACCCGCGTGTCCCACGATGGTTCGCTGCGCGCCTGCGCCACAGACAGGCTCTGATGCGCCGGCTCGAAATAATGATAGCTGATCAGCGCCGCCACGATCCCCGCAAGCGCGGGCGCGGCGCCGTACACGCTGAAAAAGCGCGCCATGGCCGTTTTGTCCCCCAAACTCCTGCACCCGATGGAAAACGCCGCTGCATCTACCCCCGCAGCGTAAGGACGTCTCCCGAGAACTCATAGGACCGTAAACGGCTTAAGAAACTCATACCAAGCAGGCTTTTCGACAGCGCGCCGGGCGGTGTGATCAGCGCCTCGACATTGCGACGGGTTAGTGGCCCCAGCGCAACCTCGCCGATGCGCAGGCGCGCGGCGTAGGATCGCCCGTTCGCCGTCTGCACAGGCACATCATAGGAGATGCCCGAAATATCGATCCCGGCGCGGCGCGCATCCTCGGCGCGGAGCACCAGCGCGGACGCGCCTGTGTCGACGATCATGTCGATCTCGGAGCCGCGCACCGTGACCCGTGCGGTGAAGTGCCCGTCCCAGCCGCGGCGCACCTGGACGGCTTGCGGCGCGCCAGGCTGCGTGAGCGCCACCTGCGATCCGCGCGGCATCAGCTCGCCGGCCACCCGCTCGGCCACCACCAGCAGCTCGGCGCGATAGGCGTACACGCCCACCAGAAACAGCATCAGAAGCAGCCATGCCGCAATGTCTCGCGCCGCGGTGCCGATGCGTCCGCGATATGCGCCCAGCAGCGCGCTGCCGATGAACACCACCAGCGCCAGCCCGGCGACCAGCCGCGCGAACGCCTCGTTGCTGAAGCCGGCGATCGATCCGGCGTCATGCGACACGATCAGCGCGACCGCCGCCGCGCACAACACGCCCAGGGCAACCCAGACCGCCACGCTCTGCCCTCCTGAAACCAAACCGATGCCTCGCGCGCGCCCGCGAGCTATAATGAGACGCCGCGCACGATAGCATTCACTCTTTAAAGGATAGTGCGCGCGCCCGCGTTTGGGGAGTCTTGGGACGCGCGCTCCATCATTGCGACCCCGGCCACCGGCCGGGGGAAGCAATCTAGCCGCGAGCGCCGAACCTGGCCGCTGGATCGCTTCAGCCCTTCGGGCTTCGCGATGACGGTTGTCCCTCGCACCGCCCGTTGTCATTGCGAGCGCAGCGACGCAATCCAGCCGCGAGCACTGTGCTTAGCTGCTGGATCGCTTCGGCCTAGCGGCCTGGCGATGACGTCGCCGCTACGCGATGATCTCCGGATATAGGTCGGCCCA
>CAZYUT010000188.1:0-3009 GCA_964650735.1 uncultured Hyphomicrobiaceae bacterium | reverse complement strand
GATCGCCGCGCTATTGCTGGTGCTTGAAGCCTCGGGGCACTCAGCCGCCCCCTAGAGCATTTTCAGCAAATGCCTGTCCCGAACTTGATCCGGGATGGGAACCGGTTTTGCGTTCGAAACCAAAGGTGAGCGCGAAGCGACCAAAATGCGATCACACGACAACTTAAAGCGCGTTCGCTGATTCCGATTTTCCTGAACGCGCCTTAGAAATCAGCGTTTCCCGTTCGCCGTTTGCTAACGAGCCCAGAAAGCTGTGATGGCCTCATGGGCGCGCACGGCTTATTCATTTAGGAGCATCGCGTCGGTGCCTGCAGTACCGGATACGGCCTATGACCGCCCGCAACGTCGTCGCCATTGATCTCGCGCTGCAGGGCGGCGGCTCTCACGGCGCCTTCACCTGGGGCGTGCTCGACCGGCTGCTCGAGGAGGATTGGATCCACGTCGAGGCCGTCAGCGGCACCAGCGCGGGGGCGATGAATGCTTGCGCGCTTGTCGAGGGCCTTGCCGTAGGCGGACCGGAAGCTGCGCGCGTGAAGCTACGGGCCTACTGGACTGCGGTCGCGCGGGCCGGGTTCTTCAGCCCGATTCAGCGTTCGCCGTTCGACCGCATGATGGGCCGCTGGTCGCTGGAGTACTCGCCAAGCTTCCATTTCTACCGGAATGTCCTAAGCCGCTTTTCGCCCTACGTTCTCAACCCGTTTTCCGTGAACCCGCTGCGCGACGTCGTCCGCGACGTGTTCGACTTCGACGCGATTAATGACAGCGCGACCAAACTATTCATCGCGGCGACGAATGTTCGCACAGGACGGCGCAAGGTGTTTCGCCAGCCCGACATCAGCGCGGAAGCGGTCCTGGCGTCGGCTTGCTTGCCCTACTTGTCGCATGCGGTCGAAATCGACGGTGAGGCCTATTGGGATGGCGGCTATATGGGTAACCCACCGCTGTTTCCGCTGGTCGACGAGACGGATGCGCGCGATCTGATGATCATCTGGATCAACCCGTTCGAGCGGCCAGAACTCCCTCTCACCGCTTTCGAGATAGAAGACCGGCTTAACGAGATTGTCTTCAACGGCAGCCTGATAGAGGAGTTGCGCGCGCTCGGCTTTTTGGCCGAGATCATCCGCGAGGAGAACCTGGAGCGGGAAGCGTATCGCGCAATCAACCTTCACTGCATCGACGCCGAAGAAGAGATGCGTCAGCTAGGCGCGTCTAGCAAGCTGAACGCCGAATGGGTCTTCTTCGAGCATCTGCACAAGCTGGGCCGGCGCACCGCAGAGGGCTGGCTTGCCAACCATGCCAACGATCTCGGTGCGCGCACCACGTTCCAGCCGTGTTACGTGTTTGAGGAAAGCCTGCGCCCGGCGCATCTGCGCGGCGGTAAGCGCCCACCCAGAGAGGCCGATCAGCCGAAATGATCGACGTCGTCATCGTCTTTCTGGCTCTCGTCCTCCTAATGTACCTCGCTTATCGCGGGATCACGCTCCTGATCCTGGCGCCAGCAATCGCTGTGCTGGCGGCGGTGATTACGGGTGGCCTGCCGCCGCTTGCTGCGTATACGCAGATCTTCATGTCGAACATGGGCGACTTCATCATCGCCTTCTTCCCGCTGTTTCTGCTCGGCGCGATCTTCGGCAAGCTGATGGATGACAGCGGCTCGGCCGCGGCGATCGCGGACACGGTCATCCGCTGGCTCGGCCCGGAACAGGCGATTCTCGCGGTGGTGTTGTGCTGCGCCGTGTTGACCTACGGAGGCGTGTCGCTTTTCGTGGTCGCCTTCGCAATCTATCCGATTGCGGCGTCGCTATTCCGCGATGCGAACATCCCCAAGCGGCTCATTCCGGCCAGTTTGGCGCTCGGCTCTTTCAGCTTCACCATGTCCGCGCTTCCTGGCAGCCCGGCCATTCAGAACGCGATCCCGATGCCGTTCTTCGGCACGACCGCGTTCGCCGCGCCTGGCCTCGGTATCATTGCCGCGCTCATCATGCTCGGGTTTGGCATGTGGTGGCTGAACAGGCAGCGCGCCCGCGCGCTGGCCAGGGGCGAAGGCTACGGCGAACACGACGATGCTGTGACCGAGAGCGATCTGATGATGCGCGAGGGCGCGGTGCGCAACGGCTATGACATCCGCGAGCTGCCGCTCGGTCCGCCAACAGAGGCCGCGCCGCCCTCGTTCGCGGTTGCAATAGCGCCGGTCGTGGCGGTCGTGCTGGTCAACCTGCTGTTCATCCAGTTCGTCGTTCCGGCCATGGACACGGCCTATCTTGCGCAGCCAAAATTCGGGGCCACCGACATCGACGCGGTGCGCGGCGTCTGGGCGATCATCGTCGCGCTGGTGGCGGCGATCCTGCTGATCGTCGCGCTGAACTGGTCGCGGCTAACCAGCCTCCAGGCCAGCCTCGATGAAGGCGCAAACGCCTCTGTCCTGCCGATTGCGGCCACGGCAAGCCTCGTCGGCTTCGGCGCAGTGATCGCAGCGCTGCCGGCCTTCGAGCTGATCAGCGATGCGCTACTGGCGCTCGGTGATCTGAACCCGCTTGTCTCGCTGGCGGTGGCGGTCAATTTGCTAAGCGCGATCACCGGCTCCGCGTCCGGCGGCATGAGCATCGCGCTGGAGACGCTCGGCCCGACCTATGTGCAGCTTGCCGAGGCCCAGAATATCTCGCTGGAGGCGATGCACCGCGTGACCTCAATCGCCTCGGGTACGCTCGACGTCCTGCCGCATAACGGCGCGGTCATCACCGTGCTCAGCATCTGCAAGCTCGACCACAAGGACGCCTATGGCGACATCTTCGTGGCCGCGATCGTTGGGCCGATGATTGCCCTCATCGTCGTCATCGCGCTTGCAAGCCGGTTCGGCGGCTTTTGATTCTCTGTGGCTTCGCCTCTAGCCGCATCCTTTATGATTGTAAGGGATGAGGCTCCATCTTTTCGATTTGACGCGCGATTTCTCCAAAAACCGGTTCCCATCCCGGATCGAGCCTGGGACATGCTTTTCGGATCGCGCTCTAG
>CAZYUT010000187.1:0-3009 GCA_964650735.1 uncultured Hyphomicrobiaceae bacterium | reverse complement strand
CCCATTGCTCGCGCAGGAGCTTTTCGGCCTGGGCGTACATCACCGACTGGCGCGCCGTGCCCGCAATCGACACGCTCGACACGCGCGTCGAGCCGCCCGTCAGCCGCAGCGTTTCGACGCTGGCGCTCTCATAGTCGCCATCGGCGTTGAAGTAGCTCACCCGCGCCCGTCCGGGCAACTCGGTCTCCTGTGCCCGTGTAACGCTCACACGCGGGTCGTCAGGGCCGGTTTCGATCACGTCCTGTAGGGTAACACTGCCAAGGCTTTGCGCCTGCCCACGGGCGCGCAGGGCGATTTTACCGTCACTCTCGACCGCATCGAAGAAAAACACCGTCTCCAACGGCTCGAGCGCGGCGCGCGGCGACATCACCCTGTCGATCACATAGCCGGACAGATCGCCCGACACTGGCGGCGCGCTCACGCTGGTCACGCCGTAGTCATCGAGGATTTTCAGGATCGCCTGCGTGATCGGCGCGGTCGCGGCCCGGCCCGTGATCCAGTGCCCGAAGCGCCAGTTGTCCGCATCCGACCAGACATCGCCAAGGTTGGGGAACGCGGGATAGGGGCGCGCGTCCCAGGTGTAGATGAACACATAATCGAGATCGACCATGCGCCCGGAATACTGGCTCGAGGACGGGTTGTTCGCGGCCACGAAGTCATCATCGTTCGGGTCCCAAAAGCTCAGGAACGCGGAGATGTGCCGGCGCTGCATCAGGTCGTCGCGCTTGCCCGAGGAGTAATAGGGTTTCTGGCTTTCGCTCGACTTCGGATCAAAGAACACGTTGGGCTGGTTCGACCCCTTGTCGAGCGCAGGACAGCCCAGCTCCATCATCCAGAACGGTTTGCTTTCCGGCACCCATCCCGTCGATGAGGTATTCTCCACCGCGCCGGGCCGGTCATAGTGGTCGTTTTCCCACCACGACTTGATGTCCTTGAAGCGATAGACCCACGGCTTGTTGAACGTGGTGTCGGTGATATCGGTGCGGGTCTGACTGTCACGGTCGGCCTGGCTGGCGTAGAACCAGTCATAGCCCTCGCCGCCGGTGATGTTGCCGCGCAGATAGTCCGGGTCGTAGATCGTGTCGGTGCCGGCCAGCTTGTCGGTGTGGCTGTCGCCGTCGCGCCAATCGGACAGCGGCCAATAATTGTCGATGCCGATGGCGTCGATGTCCGAGGATGACCACAACGGGTCCAGATGGAAAAACACCTCGCCCGATGGCCCGCCGAACCGGCTGGTCTGATAGGGCGCAACCTCGGTCCAGTCCGCCGCGTAGGTGACTTTCGTGTTCGGCAGCACCGACTTCACGTCCGCGGCCAGATCAACCAGCGCGTCCACGAACGGGAAGGCATCGTTCTGGTCGCGCACCCATGTCAGGAACGGCTGCTCGGTGCCGATCACGAAGGCATCCACCGGCGTGCCTGAGATGTTTTCGGCCGCCTTGCACAAGTGCGCATAGTGCAGGATGAACCGGCGATAGCTCCACTCGGAAGGCCCGCTATATGTGACCTCGTTGTCGCTGGTAACGGTGAAGTCCGAGACCGCGCAGGAGCCTTCGAAGCTCTCGATCTGCGTGCGCGCCGTGGCGGTCTGATCCACCGTGCTGGCCTCGCCGGGCGCCGGATCGCAAGTGATCCGCCCGCGCCAGGGATAGACCGGCTGGTCGCTCGCGGTGCTGTCATAAGGATCGGTCAGCCCGTTGTTCGCGGGAATGTCCATCAGCAGGAACGGCGTGAGCACCGCCTTGAGGCCACGATCCTGCAGATCAACGAGCGCGTCGCGAACGCTGCGATCCGCAGGCGTCCCGCCATAGGCCACGCCGCCAGACGGCTTGTCGCTCACGATCTCGGCAGACCCGCGCGTGATGCCCTGCACCTTCCACGAATAAGGCTCGGTGTCCTTGTCGTCGTTGTCCACCTTGGGCTTGATGTCGCAGTTCGCGCAGCGCAGGTCATCGCCAAACCACGTCACGAACACGCTGACCGCGCCCGCGTTCTCCATCGTGTCGGTCAGCCCGTCAATCGAGACGGTCCAGTCGGTGCCGCCCTGGTTGGTGTTCTGGTTGATCTGCTGCCAGAACCCGCCGCCATCGTCGCGAATGATCGTCTCGGTCGGCTCGTAAACGAACTCGCTGGCCGCCGGGATGATGCACACCGCCTTGATCTGCTTTTCCAGATCATCGACGGGCCGGAACACCTCGACATTCAGTTGCGGAATGCGGTTGCCGAAGTCCTCCAGCGCCATGCGCTCAAACACGATATAGGCCAGCCCGCGATAAGCAGGCGCGTTGCCGTTGCCCTCCTTGGCCTCGATCAGGCTGTCGGCGGTCTGCGTCTCGGTGCCCTTGTAAACCCGGTGCGTGAACTTGCTCAGGTCGATCTCGTCGCCGTTGGCCCACACCCGCCCTATATGGCTGATCTCGCCTTCACACAGCCCGATCGCGAAGTTGGCGAAATAGGTGTACTGCTTCGACGAGCTCGACGAGCCGCCCCCGCCGATGCCCTTGCCGCCGCCCCCGCCGCTCGAGCCGCCGCTGCTCACCGTCTCGACAACCTCCTCGAGATTGGTGGCCCAGATCACCTGCGCGCCGAGACGCGCGCGGCCATAAAGCCGCGGGATCGGCGCGCCTGCGGTCGACGCGGTGACTTGCGTGTCGGACAGGCGCGGGCCGGACAGTGCTTGCTGCTGACCCGATGCGCCGAACAGCGCCTGGTCGATGAAAGCGCCCGCGACCGTGCCCACCGCGCGCCCGATGGCTGCACCGCCAAGCGTTGCGCCGAGCACGCCAAGCCCGCCCGGCAGCAGGGCCGAGCCGGCCGCCGCGCCGGCCGCGCCGAGAACGAGTGTTGCCATTCGTGAAGCTCTTTCTTCTGTCCGGCCCACATCCGTGGGCCGGGTTCGCGCAACGCGCGGCGCGCAGTCGCGCTTACAGCACGCCCTTTGGGCGCGCTGGGTCGCAAGCCGCTAAGCTGGGACCTCCCCAGCGCGCCCTTGCGCGCTGAGCCGCCGAC
>CAZYUT010000186.1:0-3019 GCA_964650735.1 uncultured Hyphomicrobiaceae bacterium | reverse complement strand
AGCTTGTCGAGGTCGCGCGGGCGCTACGCGAGGATCACGGCTTCAAGGGCTACATCCATCTGAAGACGATCCCCGACGCCGACCCGCTGCTGCTGGAGCGTGCCGGGCGCTATGCGGATCGGCTGTCGATCAACATCGAGCTGCCGAAGGAGACGAGTCTGCGCAGCTTCGCGCCGGAGAAGTCCGCCCCCGCGATTCGCGGCGCGATGGCCGACATGAAGCTGCGCATCGACGAATCAAAAGCCGAGCGCAAGGCCGCCCGCCGTGCCAAACCCGCACCCTTCGCGCCCGCTGGTCAGTCCACGCAGATGATTATCGGCGCGGACGGCGCGAGCGACGCCGATATCATCGCGACGAGCAGCGAGCTTTACGCGGGCTACGGCCTGCGCCGCGTCTATTATTCGGCCTACAGCCCAATCCCCGACGCCTCTAGCGACCTGCCGCCAGTCAAGCCGCCGCTGATCCGCGAGCACCGGCTCTACCAGGCCGACTGGCTGTTCCGCTTTTACGGCTTCGAGCGCGGCGAAATCTTTGACGGCGTTGCGGACGGGATGCTGGACCTCGCGGTCGATCCGAAGCTGGCCTGGGCGCTGCGCCACCGCGCGCTGTTCCCGGTCAACATCAACACGGCTGACCGGGAGATGCTCCTGCGCGTTCCCGGCATCGGCACCCGAAGCGCGGACAGGATCATCGCCAGCCGCCGCCACGCCAGCCTGCGCCTGGGCGACCTGCGCCGCATCACCCGCGCGATCGACAAGCTGCTGCCGTTCATCGAGACGCCCGACTGGACGCCGGGCGGGCTAACGGATTCGGCCAATCTGCGCGCGCGCTTCGCCCCGCCGCCCGAGCAGTTGCCGCTGTTTGCATGATCGTCGAGATCGCCCTGCCCGCGGAAACCGACTTCGAGGCATGGCGCGGCCACGCGCGGCGGCTCTGCGCAGAGGGAATAGCGCCGGAGAGCGTCGTCTGGACCACGCCGGAACGCGGCGCGAGCCTGTTCGCCGCCGATCCGCCCGACAGCCAGCCAGCCGGCAAGGTACGCGCGCCGCGCCGTTTCATCGACCTCGCCCGACGCGTCATCTGCCACCGCGACCCAGAGCGTTTCGCCAGGCTCTATCGCATCCTCTGGCGGCTGCAGACCGAGCCCAATCTGCTCACCAACGCCGCCGACGCGGACATCGCCTGGCTCAATGAACGCGACAAGGCGATCCGCCGCGACATTCACAAGATGCATGCCTTCGTGCGCTTCCGGCTGGTCGGCGAACGGGACGGGCGCGAGGTGTATGCCGCGTGGTTCGAGCCGACGCACCGTATCGTGTCGCTGGCCGCGCCCTTCTTCATGCGCCGGTTCGCGGCGATGGACTGGGCGATCTTTACACCGGAGGAAAGCGTGCGCTGGCAGGACGGCGAACTGAGCTTCGGCCCCGGCGCGAGCCGCGACGCCGTGCCGGGCGAGGACGCCGTTGAGGACCAGTGGCGCGCCTATTTCGCCAGCATCTTCAACCCCGCGCGGCTGAAGATCGGCGCGATGACGGCGGAAATGCCGAAGAAGTATTGGCGCAACATGCCGGAGACCGCACTGATCCCCTCACTCATCGCCGAGGCGCGCCAGCGAACCCAAGCGATGCAGGCCGAAGGCGTGCGCGAACCAAACCCGCGCGCCGGGCACTGGCGGGTCGCCATCGATGCGCCGCCCAGCGATGCGCCACACACCCTCGAAGAGGCGCGCGAAGCCATCCGGCACTGCCAGCGCTGCCCACTCTATAAGGGCGCGACGCAGGCGATCTTCGGCGAAGGCCCGCGCGATGCCGCGCTGATGATGGTGGGCGAGCAGCCGGGCGATCAGGAGGATTTAGCCGGGCGCGTTTTCGTCGGCCCTGCCGGGCAACTGCTCGATCAGGCGATGGCCGAAGCCGGGCTGGACCGCGCGGGCGTCTATCTCACCAATGCGGTCAAGCACTTCAAATACACCGTGCGCGGCAAGCGCCGGCTGCACCAGCGCCCAAGCGCGCAGGAGATCGACCATTGCCGCTGGTGGCTGGACCTGGAGCGCGCGCAGGTGCGGCCGAAGCTGATCCTTGCGCTCGGCGGTTCGGCGGCGCGCGGCGTGATCGGCCGCGATGTGCCGGTCATGAAGGCGCGCGGCAATGAATATCCGCTTGAGGATGGCGCGCTCGCGCGCGTCACAGTTCACCCGTCCTACCTGTTGCGGCTGCGGGATGAGTCGGCAAAACAGACCGAATTCGCCCGCTTCGTGGCGGACCTGCGCGAATCGGCACGCCGCGCCGCCAAGCTGGCGGAAGCCGCCCGGTGATCATTGGCCGAGCGGCCAGACCTGGCCCGAAAAAGCCGGTCGATTTCGCGGATGCTTCTATTCAGAACAAAACAAGAATGGCACCTCCCACGCCGGTGCAAATCCATAGCTATGCCGCCTAACCAGTTGCTGTTGACATCAACCGGGAGATGATCGAAGGGTAAGTTGCGAGATAACGCAAGGGGGAATCCATGTTTCGAGTTTGCATGTTGTGGGGGGCGGTGATTGTGGCGCTATCGAGCGTGGTCAGCGCCCAATCGCTCAAGATAAAGCAGGTGCAACAGACCACGGAAACACGACTGTCTGAGGAAGCATCAGATATAAACCGCGTTTGCGGCAAAGAAATCCTGGTGCGCGTAGATTGGAACTCATTTGGCGATGCAGACTACGAGGGCAACCGCAGCATTTCCGGTTATTGCAGCCACGCCATAACCGCACTTCGAGAGATTTGCCGGTCCTCACTGGGCAAAGAAACCGTGCAGACCAAAGTTGCAGTGCTGGAATGCGCACGCGGGGCTGAACGGCGGGGCGAGATCAGGGAAGATGGAGTTTATCGCTACGAATTTACTTGGCAGGACAGCGATCAAACTATGTGGCACATAAACTTGTTGCAGAACAAACTCTGACCAGAAACGCATAGTTTGCTGCAGCTAGAGCACTTTCAGAAAAAGTGGGCACCGGTTTTGCGTCAGGAGCCAAAGGCGG
>CAZYUT010000185.1:0-3025 GCA_964650735.1 uncultured Hyphomicrobiaceae bacterium | reverse complement strand
TTCGGCTATGCCTATAGCTACGAGAAATCCGAAGGCTGGGTCAGCGGCCAGCTCGAATTCTCCGGCGGCGCGCCGCTACTGCCGGGTTTCGAGCGCCGGCAAGGCTTCTCGTTCTAGCGCCTGCGTTGAACCGCTGCGGCTTTTGCGCGTACCCTCAAAGATACCGCAAGCTTGAGGAGTATTGATCATGCGTATTCTCGCCGCGTTCGCAATTCTCGCATGCACTTTCGCCGCGCCCGCCCAGGCGCTCGACATCCAGCAGCTCGATCCGGCCCTGAGCGCGAAAGACGTCGTCTCGATCCAGCTTGAGGCGCTGAAGAACAATGACGAGCCGCGCCAGGATGCCGGCATCAAGCAGACTTATGCGCTAGCGCATCCGCGGAACAAGATGCTGACTGGCCCGCTGCCCAGGTTCACGCAGATGCTGGAAGGTCCGATGTACCGCATGATGCTCAATCATCGCGCCCACACGATCGAGGAGGTTGCACAGAGCGATAGCCGCGCCGTGTTCGGTGTGACCATCGAGGATGCGGCCGGGGAGGTCTACAAGTTCCGCTGGACCGTTCAGAAGATCGATTCGGGTGAGGACGCCGGAGCGTGGGCGACCGTGGCAGTCTCGCCGCCACAGACCACGGACGACAGCATCTAGGCTGATCGGTTGCGGCGCGGCAGGGTGGTTGTGCTCGCTTGTCGCGCAGGTTCAGGCCTGCGCAACTTTGGAGGTTCAGACCATGTCTGACATTCCGCTCCCGCCCGATCGCATCCTGACCGAAAGCCGCATGACGATCCTGACGGGCGCTGGCCTGTCGGCGGAATCAGGCTTGCATACGTTCCGCGATCGCGGCGGCATCTGGGAAAGATACGACCTCAGCGAAGTGGCGACGCCGGAGGCCTTTGCGCGCAACCCGGCCTTTGTGCTCGACTTCTACAACCAGCGCCGCCGCGCCAATGAGGACGTCAAGCCCAACGCCGCGCATGAAGCGCTCGCGCGGCTGGAGCGAGAGCATATTGCTGACGTCTGGGTCGTGACACAGAACATCGACCCGCTGCACGAGATGGCTGGGACGCGCAATCTCATTCACATGCACGGTGAGATTGCCAAAGCGCTTTGCGCGGAATGCGGCCATCGTGAACAATGGGGAATGGCGGACATCACCCCGGGGTCGACCTGCCCAGCCTGCGCCACGATCGGGCGGATGCGCCCGGACGTCGTGTGGTTCGGCGAGATGCCGTACCGGATGGACGAGATCTTTGGGCTGCTGGCGCAGACTGACTTGTTTGTGTCGATCGGCACGAGCGGGACGGTGTATCCGGCGGCCGGCTTCGTCGAGATCGCGCGGGAGGCAGGCGCCTGGACGCTGGAGCTGAACCTTGAGCGCTCGGAAGGTGCGTCGTGGTTCCACCACGCCGTGCAGGGCAGGGCGACTGAGACCGTCCCGGCGTTCGTTGAGCAAATATTGCGCGGGCAGGCTTAGGCGCGCCCGTCGACGCTGGTATCCTCGCCCCTGCGAGCCGCCTCCGCGGCGGCCTCGCCAGCGCTCGTGTCGCTGACGCGGCGCTGCGGCTGGGGCGGCGGGGCCTGCGAGCTCGTGATGCCAGACGGCGGGCCGTCGCCTGGATGCGCTGGCTTGCGGCGGAACCATAGGGTGAATAGCGCGGTGAAAAAGCCGATGATTGCGGCCCCGATTGCATAGATCGGCTCGAAGGTCCGCGCTTGCTCGATCAGCCAATCCAGCGTGCGCACGTCCACGTCAATGGTTGCATCCAGCGTCTTGATGAGCACCGGCGGCTGCGTCTCGCCCTGCGAATTGACGATATGGGCGTAGAGTTCGAGCTCCAGCCGCTTGGCCTCGCCGCCGGCTTTCGGCGTCACGTACCATGACCATTCCACCGGCCGCCGCCAGGTGATCGTGCGCTCCTGCATTCCCGCCGGGTCGACCTCGCAGTCGCGCCCGCGCGGCCGCGCCCATCGCGCCGTCGGCGGCGCTCGCTTCCCCCTGCTGCCATTAAGCCCGAATTTCAGCAACACGCGCAAGCGCGCCGGTGGATCAATCCGTCTCTTGCGCGTAGGCGGCCCGGAGGCGTGCGCGCAGGCCGTCCAGCCGTCCCTCGCGGATTGCCGCGCGGATTTCGTGCATAAGCGCTTGATAGAACGCCACATTCGCCCAGCTCAGCAGCATCGGCGCGAGGTATTCGCCGGCCTTGACCAGGTGGTGGAGATAGGCGCGGGAATAGTCGCGCGCAGCCGGGCAGTCGCTCTGGGGGTCGAGCGGGGCGGGGTCGTCGGCGTGGGCGGCGTTCTTGAGGTTCAGCTTGCCGGCCCAGGTGAAGGCCTGGCCGTGGCGGCCGGAGCGGGTCGGCATCACGCAGTCAAACATGTCCACACCGCGCGCCACCGCCTCAATGATATCCAGCGGCGTGCCGACGCCCATCAGGTAGCGGGGCTTGTCGGCGGGCAGGTGCGGGGTGGTCGTCGCCAACGTGTCCAGCATCAGGTCCGGGCCTTCGCCAACCGCTAGCCCGCCGACCGCGTAGCCTGGAAAATCCATAGCGACCAGCGCCCCCGCGGACCTTTGGCGCAAATCGGCATGGACGCCGCCCTGTACGATGCCGAACAGCGCCTGACCGGGCGCGGCGCGCCTGGCGAAAGCAGCCCTCGCGCGTTCGGCCCAGCGCAGCGACAGTTCAACGGCGGAGGCCGCCTCCTCGCGGGTGCAAGGGTAGGGCGGGCACTCGTCAAGCTGCATCTGGATATCGCTGCCGAGCAGGCACTGGATTTCCACCGCGCGCTCTGGCGTGAGGAGGTGCGTGCTGCCGTCAATATGCGACTGGAAGGTGACGCCGTCCTCGCTCAGCTTGCGCAGCTTGGCCAGCGACATGACCTGAAAACCCCCGCTGTCGGTTAGGATCGGGCCGGACCAGTTCATGAACCGATGCAGGCCCCCGAGCCGCGCGACGCGCTCTGCGCCGGGGCGCAGCATCAGGTGATAGGTGTTGCCGAGGATGATGTCCGCGCCGGTCTCGC
>CAZYUT010000184.1:0-3027 GCA_964650735.1 uncultured Hyphomicrobiaceae bacterium | reverse complement strand
AGAACACGTTGCGGTCGCCGCCCATGCTGGTGTTGCCCGACCATTCATAGCCGGGGATCGCGACGAACTGGCCATCCTTGTTGAACTCGGCGCAGAGGCGGTCGAGATCGGCGTAAAAGTCGTTCGTGATCTGGAAGTCGTTGCCCTGATGCGCGGCGACATCGACGAAGGCGCGGTCGCGCGCGAAGGCGAAGTATTCCCGCGCGCTGCCCGTGCCGATCGTCTCCTCGCTCTGGCCGTGCAGATCGCCCCAGAAGTGCAGAAGCGGCGCATCTTCCACGACCCGCAGGGGGTTTGAGGTCGCGGCGACCTGCCCGTCCGCATCCACCAGGTCGATGGTCAGATCGCCGGTCTGTTTGACGCGGAGATCATCCAGCACGGCAGCGAAGACGCCGGGCGCGAGCGCGACCTGATCAGGCAGCCCATCGACCGGCATGGACGCGCGCAACGTGAAGCGCGCGTCGCAGCGGTCCGACGGGTTGCCCCAGCGATCCTCGCCTTTGATCTTTAGCGCAAACGGCTGGCCTGCGCGGCGCAGCGTCGGCAGCGTGGCGACCAACCGCTCCGGCGCGCCCGGCACCAGCTTTATCGCCGGCTGAACGGGCAGCGGCTGGAAGGTGTAGGTGGCGATTGGATCGACCAGCACCTTGAACTCAAAGCTGTCCTCGCAGAACGTCTGGAGCCGCATGCCCGGCGAGCCGCCATCGGTGACGCCAAAGCGCACAGTGATCGTGTCGCCCTCGGTCAGGTAGCCGTTAACGACCTTGATCTCGAGCGTCTTGTCCCACGGCCTGGTGTTGCCCTTCGGGCTAAAGCGGTATTCCAGCACCGCGTTGTTGGAGGCTTCGACGGTGGTGTACCCTGGGGCCGCCGGATCGGAGAACTGCGGCGGGGTCATGTCGGCGGCGAAGCGGAACGAGATGCGCAGCGCGCCCGAATCGTCGATGCCGAACTTGCCGGCGGTGTAGACCAGCGTGAACGACTGATACGAGCCGGCCTCGAACGCGCCATCCGGCGTGAGAACAGCGGTGCCAAGCTCTTCCGGCGGGATCGGCGCGGCAATAACGACGCAGCCGGTGCCGTCGGTGTTCGGGTTGTTAACGGTGGTCATCGCCGTCCCTATTGTTTATCGTTTTGTCCGGACCTTACGTCCCATCAATCCAAAAGCAAGCGAAAGCGGCCCTAGGCCGTCATCGGGGGGAAATGCGTTGCCCAGCCTCATACAGGCTCTGCGCGGCTGGCGCGCGGCGGGCCTCAACAAGGAACAGCATCTCAAGCTCACCGAAGAGGAACAGGCGATGCTGGCCGGCGAAATGGGCGCGCCGCGGAAATGGGCCATGCAGCACATGATGCAGGTCGCGCGAATGTTCGACGCGCCCGATTTTGTCGAGGTCAGCCAGGCGCACATGATGGCCGACCCGGAATCGCTGGGCGAAGCTGGCGTGGCGTTTCTGGAGGGGCTGGCGGCGGCGGGGGCGGATGCGCGCGTGCGCGTGCCGATGCTGACCGACCCGCGCGGCGTCGATCTCGACTATTACCGACCGCTCGGCCAGACCGAGGAGATGGCTGATCTGGAGCGCCGCACGATCGCGGCCTGCGCGGCGATGAGCATCGCCATGACCAACACGTGCATCAACTATCAGACGATCATGCCGCCTGTGATGGGCGATCACGTTGCCTTCGGCGATACCGGGGTGGTGATTTACTCCAACAGCGTGCTGGGCGCGCGTTCTAATTTCGAGGGCGGGCCATCCGCCCTCGCCGCCGGGCTGACCGGGCGCACGCCGCGCTACGGCCTGCATCTGGACGACAAGCGCCGGGCGACGCGCCGTTTTCGCGTGCGCGAGCAGCCGCAGGGCCTGACCGGCTGGGGCGTTCTGGGCGCGGTGATCGGGCGCGCATCGGGATCTTATTGGGAAGTGCCGGTGATCGAGGGCTTGGAGACAGTGCCGACCTCCGACGAGATCAAGCATTTCGGCGCGGCGATGGCGAGTTATGGCTCGACGCCGCTGTTCCACATCGTGGGCATCACGCCGGAAGCGCCGGACCTCGCGGCAGTGGGCGGCGATCGTCTTCCGCGCGAGGAGATCACGGCGGATGACATCCGCGCGCTGACATCGCGCTTTAGCGGGCGTGGCGACAAGGTGGACGTGGTGGTGTTTGCCGCGCCGCAGCTCTCACTGTTGGAGATGCAGACGCTCGCAGGCCTGCTCGAAGGCCGCCAGCGGCATCCACAGACCGCGGTTATCGTCTGCACATCGCCGTCGGTCTATGCCGACGCGCTGCGGCTCGGCTACGTCGCGACGATCGAGGCGTCCGGCGCGAGGGTGCTGCAAGGCACCTGCTTCTATAATCAGTACGCCCGCGAGATCGGCGAGGCGAACGGCTGGCGGCGGCTGCTGAGCAACTCCACGAAAATCGTGAACATCCTCAGTGGCTATGGCTATGCGCCAGCGCTTGCTAGCATGGAAGCGTGCGTCGAATCCGCCTGCGCGGGGAGGATCGTCTGATGACCGTCTATAAATGCCACCCGGGCATCGGCGGCCGCGTCGAGGGCATCGCGCTTGTGTCCAGTGACAATTTCTCGGCGCGCTATGACCTCGACCGGATCAAAGGCGTGTTCTCGCGTCCGGACCACCAACTAGCGGGGCAGAGTTACGTCGGCCGGATCCTGGTGATGAACACGGCAAAGGGCGGCGTCGCCTCGGCCTGGATGCTGCACGAGATGAACGCGCGCGGCATGGCTCCGGCGGCGATCCTGTTCAACCGCGCCAACACGATCCTTGCGCAAGGAGCAGCGCTGGCGGGCTTGAGCATGTGCGACCGCTTCGCCGATGGCGACGTGACGCAGCTCATCAAGAGCGGCGACCACCTGATCGTCGAACCGGAAGAGGGCCGGGTAACCGTCACGCCCCAGGAGATATGATGGCGCGGCGCCTCTCGGACGCGACGCTATCATTCTGATTTGCTTCGCAATTCTTGCCGAAAACCGATTCCCATCCCGGAACAAGTCCGGGACAGGCTTTT
>CAZYUT010000183.1:0-3108 GCA_964650735.1 uncultured Hyphomicrobiaceae bacterium | reverse complement strand
GGCGGGCGCGAAGCGACCAAAGTGCGACAAAACAAGAACTCAGAGCCTGGTCAGCGATTCGGATTTCCTTGAACAGGCTCTAGGCGAGGGCCTGCACGCGTTGCCTGAAGCGGCGTCACCTCGCGGGTGCGGTAAATAGGCCCGTCCGCGCGCGTTGCTTAATTTCATGCCCTCCCATACACTCCGGGCTGTGCGGCTAACCGTATAATTCCTGAAAACCGCCGCCCGCAGGATCGGGAGTAACACATGCGCATGCCTCGCACGGCCCTCCGCGTGATGGCGCTCACTTGCCTGGCGCTTGGCGCGGCGCTGTTCATCGCGTCGATGCTGGACACGCGCGCGCAGGATAACGCCGAACCCTTCTCGATCAAGCGCGGCCTCATCATCGAAATCGACGGCGCGATCGGCCCCGCCACGACCCGGCTGATCGAAAACGGGCTGGAAGAAGCCGAGAACCGCGGGGCGACGCTGGCGGTCCTGCGCATCGACACGCCGGGCGGCCTCGTCACGAGCACCCGCGACATCATCCGCGCAATCATCGGCGCGCCTGTGCCCGTCGTCGGCTACGTAGCGCCCTCAGGCGCGCGCGCGGCCAGCGCTGGCACCTACATCATGTACGCCACGCACATCGCCGCGATGGCGCCCGGCACGAATATCGGCGCGGCCACGCCCGTCCAGATGGGCGGCGCCCCTGGTTTGCCAGGCTCTGAGCCGCAAAATGACGATGGCGGCGACCAGGACCAGTCCGGAGAGGGCGCTGACGGCGAGGCGGCTGACGGAGAAGGCTCTGACAACGAAAACCAGGCTGAACGCCAGAGCCAGCCCGAGGACGCGGCGAGCGCCAAGGCTGTGAACGACGCCGTGGCCTTCATCCGCAGCCTCGCCGAACTGCGCGGGCGCAACGCCGAATGGGCGGAGAGAGCCGTCCGGGAAGCCGCCAGCATCTCGGCGAGCGATGCGCTCGACGAAAACGTGATCGAGATCATCGCCAGCAGCACGACCGACCTGATGCAGAAGGTGAACGGCCGCACGGTTGACATCGGCGGGGCGGAACGCACGCTCGACACCGAAGGCATCCAGCTCGAAACCTTCGAGCCGAGCACGCTCACCAAGATCCTCGGTGTTCTGGCGAACCCGAACGTCGCCTTCATCTTCATGCTGATCGGCATTTATGGCCTGATCTTCGAGTTCGCCAACCCTGGCACGATCGGCCCTGGCGTCATCGGCGTGATCTGCCTCGTGATCGGTCTGTATTCGCTTAACCAGCTGCCGCTGGACTATGCCGGGCTGACGCTGGTGCTGCTGGGCCTCGCCTTCATGGTGGCGGAAGCCCTCACGCCGTCCTTCGGCATATTGGGCTTTGGCGGACTGGCGGCCTTCGTCATCGGTTCGTTCTTTTTGATCGACACGGACGTGCCGGAATACCAGCTCTCGACTGGCGTGATCGCGGGCACGGCGATCGCCAGCGGCTTGTTGCTCGTGGTCTTGCTGGGCTACGCCTGGCGCTCGCAAACGCGCAAGGTGACCGCCGGGCCGAACCCTTATGTCGGCGAACTCGCCGAAGTGCTGGAATGGTCGAACGGCCAGGGCTACGTCCGTGCGCAGGGCGACCGCTGGCATGCCCGCGGCGATATCGACGTGAAGCCGGGCGACAAGGTGCAGGTTCAGCAGATCGACGGACTGACATTGGTCGTTGGCGCGCACAGGAGCGTGCGCCCCGCGGGCTAACGGATATTCGTTAATCTCTCAGATTGCTCATCAAGGGAGCCCCCAATGGAATTTCTACAGATCGACGCCGTCGCCATTCTGGTCCTCGCGGGCCTGATTCTCTTTGTGCTCAGCTCCGCCATCAAAGTCCTGCGTGAATACGAGCGCGGCGTGGTGTTCACTCTTGGCCGCTACACGCGCGTCGCAGGGCCCGGCCTGGTCATCATCATCCCGGTCATCCAGCAAATGGTGAAGACCGACATGCGGATTTTCACCGAGGACGTTCCGTCACAGGATGTGATCTCGCGCGATAACGTCTCGGTGAAGGTGAACGCGGTGATCTACTTCCGTATCGTCGATGCGCAGAAGGCGATCATCAATGTCGAGAACTTCATGAAGGCGACCAGCCAGCTTGCGCAGACGACCCTGCGCTCGGTACTGGGCAAGCATGAACTCGACGAGATGCTCGCCGAGCGCGACAAGCTGAACGCCGACATCCAGCAGATCCTTGACGATCAGACCGACGCCTGGGGCATCAAGGTCTCCAATGTCGAGATCAAGCATGTGGATATCGACGAAAGCATGGTCCGCGCCATCGCCCGCCAGGCCGAGGCGGAACGCTATCGCCGCGCGCGCATCATCAACGCCGAGGGGGAGCAGCAGGCGGCGCAGAAACTGGTCGAGGCGGCCGAGATCATGTCCGCCGAAGGAAATGCGATGCAGCTGCGCTACTTCGAGGCGCTTCAGGACATCGCCGGCAACAAAACCTCGACAATCGTGTTCCCGTTACCTATGGAGTTCTTGAAGAAGATCAGTTCGTAACGCAATGGGTAACAGGTGGGCGACAAGGTCGATGCCGCGTTGAAGTGGGCGACGCTCGTTGCGCTCGGGGCGATCCTTGGCGCGGCGCTCATGTGGCGGCAGCATTACGGCTCCCTTCACGTGAGCGGTCCGGCGACCGTCATCGACGGCGACAACATCAGAATCGCGGGGGTCAACATCCGCCTCGCCGGCATCGACGCGCCCGAAATGCCGGTACGCGCAGGCAAGGAATGCCGCAAACTGCTGTCGCGGCAGGAATGCATCGAGCGCAGCGCCTACGCCCTGCACTGGCGGGTGGGCGGCGAGCACGTCCGGTGCTGGATCGTGGGCGACAATGCGTTATCCGCGCGCGGCAGCTGGGACCGGCCGCTCGGTGTATGCTTCCTCGGCCAGACCGAGCTGAATGCGTGGATGCTGCGCGCGTGTCATGCCGACCTGCCCGAGGACCCGGCCCATCATGTCTGGCGCTATTACCGGATCGCGGCAGAGCGTAATTGCGAGACGGAACGAGCGCCGGTCGCCAGCCTGGACGGGCGTTAGAGACGAGCCCGTTTTGATTGAACCGGAGCACGGCTCTAG
>CAZYUT010000182.1:0-3116 GCA_964650735.1 uncultured Hyphomicrobiaceae bacterium | reverse complement strand
GTCAGCCAACGGGTCTGCTGATCGCAAAGCCCTCAGCGCTCATTCTCTATTCCACCCTGGCCAAGGGACCGAAGCTTCCGATCGATGATCAGATCAACTCGACGCGCCATTACATGCGCGAGATGAACCGGCTCGGCATCACCTCCGTGATCGATGCCGGCGGCGGCGGGCAGAATTATCCTGAAGATTACGACGTCATTCAGCGCCTGCACGATGACGGGCAACTCACCGTGCGCATTGCCTATAACCTGTTCGCGCAGCAGGCCGGGTCTGAACTATCGGACTACGAGCGATGGATCGAGATGTCGAAACCTGGCGCGGGCAGCGCGCTTCTGCGCCACAATGGCGCTGGCGAAAACCTGACCTGGTCGGCGGCTGACTTCGAGAATTTCCTCGAACCGCGCCCTGATCTCGCGCCGACAATGGAAAGCGAGCTGGAACCCATCGTCGAGCTGCTCGCGACTAACGAATGGCCGTTCCGAATTCATGCGACCTATGATGAGAGCATTGACCGCTTCCTGAGCGTCTTCGAGCGGGTCAACCAGCGCCAGCCGTTCAGGACGCGCTTCATCATCGACCACGCGGAGACCGTGAGCGAGCGCAATATCGATCGCATCAAGGCGCTTGGCGGCGGGATCGCGATCCAGCACCGCATGGCGTTTCAGGGCGAATACTTCGTCGATCGCTACGGCGCGGAGGCCGCGAAAGCAACCCCGCCGATCAACAAGATGCTGGCCGCCGATCTCCCGGTTGGCGCCGGGACCGATGCGACGCGCGTCGCCTCATATGATCCCTGGGTCGCGCTGTACTGGCTGACCACTGGGCAAACGCTCGGCGGGCTGCCGCTTTATGATGAGACGAACGTGCTGGATCGCGAAACCGCGCTGCGGCTATGGACCGAAGGCTCGGCCTGGTTCTCCGGCGAGAGCGATGTCAAGGGCACGCTGTCACCGGGCAAATACGCGGACCTTGCCATATTGTCTGCCGACTTCATCAGCGTCCCGCCCGAGGACATCCGCCGGATCAACTCGGTGCTCACCGTGGTGGGCGGCAAGGTGGTCTACGGCGAGGGTGACTACGCCGATCTTTCGCCGCCGCTACCGCCCGCGTCGCCCTCATGGAGCCCTGTCACCGCTGTCCCCAGTCCGGCTGAACGCGCGGAGATCGGAGCGGGGACAACGCGGTTCGCGCGCAGCTGCCACGACGGATGCGCCAACGCCTGCGGCGTGCACGGGCATGACCACGGCATTGCCTGGAACAACCCGATCCCGGTCGATGACAGGCGCGCCTTCTGGGGAGCACTCGGCTGCTCGTGCTTCGCGGTTTGACGATGCACGAAGAGCGAGCCATACAGCGAGATGCCAATGCGCGGCGATCCGGAGCTGGCAGCGCCCACGCCGGCTGGATCGGCTCAACGAGCGATGGCCGCCATGCATGAGGTGGCCAGTCCGCAAGCGAAGCCATCGCCCTGGGCGCCATTCCGGCACAGCGCCTTCACAGTTCTCTGGACAGCCACGGTCATCTCGAACGTTGGCACCTGGATGCATGAGGTCGGCGCAGGCTGGCTGATGACGGAGCTGTCCTCCTCGCCGCTGCTTGTCGCCGGGGTTCAAACCGCCACAACGCTCCCAGTGTTCTTGTTCGCGCTTCTGGCTGGGGCGATTGCGGATATCGTCGACCGGCGGCGCATGCTGATCATCGTCAATCTGTTCGTCGCCGTGGCCGCCGCTTGCCTGGCTGCGCTCGTAGCCCTTGGCCAGGTGACGCCGCTGACCCTGATCGTGTTCACCTTCTTGCTTGGCACCGGGGCCGCATTCATGGCGCCGGCTTGGCAGGCGATCGTGCCGGCATTGGTGCCGCGCCCGGACTTGTCCGGGGCGATTGCCCTCAACTCGGCTGGCATCAACATCAGCCGCGCGATCGGGCCGGCGCTCGCGGGTTTCCTGATCGTGGCGTTCGGTCTGTGGGCCCCTTTCGCGCTGAACGCTCTGAGCTTCATCGCAGTGATCGCCGCGCTGGTCTGGTGGCGCCCGCCGCCCGCTGCTGAACGCCGCCTGCCGCCTGAACGTGTCCGATCGGCGATTGTCGCGGGCTGGCGCTACGTTCTCAACAGCGGCCCGGTCCGCGCCACGCTCGTGCGCGCCGCAGCATTTTTCGTCTTCGCAAGCGCATTCTGGGCGATGCTGCCTTTGGTTGCGCGGGAGACGCTGGCTGGCGGCCCTACGCTATACGGCTTACTGCTCGGAGCTGTTGGGGCCGGGGCTGTGTTGGGAGCCGTGCTCCTGCCGTCGATCAAATCGAGGCTCGGGCCCGACCGTACGGTGGCGGCCGGCACGCTGGGGACCGCAGCGGTGCTGAGCGTGCTTGCAACCAGCAGCGAGCAGAACTTGGCGATCGGTGCGTCCCTGCTCGCTGGCATGTCCTGGATCGCCGTACTGTCCACCCTGCACGTCTCGGCCCAAACCGCGCTGCCCGATTGGGTGCGGGCACGGGGATTATCGTTTTTCCTCACAGTGTTTTTCGGGGCCATGGCGCTCGGCAGCCTGGTCTGGGGGCAGGTCGCGGCCTTGACCAGCATCAACGTCAGCCTGCTCGCGGCGGCGGCCGGGGCCACTGTCCTGATCGGCGTGACCTGGCGCGCGAAGCTAGGACAGGGCGCGGCGATGGATCTGGCGCCATCCATGCACTGGCCTGAGCCGCTCATTGAAAGCAATCCATCACTGGATCGCGGTCCGGTGATGATCCAGGTGACCTACACGGTCGCGGAAGAAAATCGCCGGGCTTTCCTAAATCTGATCAGCGCGCTGGCACGCGCGCGGCGCCGCGGAGGCGGATATGACTGGACGCTGATGCAAAGAGCCGACGCGCCGGAACAGTTCGTCGAGACATGGTTCGAGGCGTCCTGGCTCGATCATCTCCGTCACCACGAGCGCGTTTCCGTTGAGGATCAGAAGCTGCAGGAAGACCTCGCAGCGCTGCTCCCTTCGCGCGCAGTGCCGCAGGTCATCCATTATGTGTCAGCCTTTGGCGGAGACGAGGCCGGCACCGCACATGTTGATGCCTAGAGTATCCGTGTTAATCAAGCCGTTTTTTCGTGCCACGGTCGGTTATACCGC
>CAZYUT010000181.1:0-3284 GCA_964650735.1 uncultured Hyphomicrobiaceae bacterium | reverse complement strand
GAACCAGATCACTCCGGGGATCCAGTTGAACGGCGCCACGTCGAATGGCGGCAGCCAGCCCCCGAGGAACAGGATCACCGTCAGCGCGCACATCACGGTGATGGCGACATACTCGCCCAGCATGAACAGCAGATAGGGCGTCGACGAATACTCGGCCATGTATCCCGCGACCAGCTCGGACTCCGCCTCCGGCAGGTCGAACGGCGGCCGGTTGGTCTCCGCCAGCGCCGAGATGAAGAACACCACGAACATCGGGAACAGCGGCAGCCAGTACCAGTTGAACAGGCCCCACGGCCCACGCTGCGCGTTGACGATGTCGGTCAGGTTAAGCGAACCGGCGAGCAGCAGCACGGTAATGATCACAAAGCCGATCGAGACTTCATAAGACACCATCTGCGCGGCCGAGCGCAGCGCGCCGAGGAACGGATACTTCGAGTTTGACGCCCAGCCGCCCATGATGACGCCATAAACGCCGAGCGAGGAAATCGCGAAAATGAACAGGATGCCGACATTTATGTCCGCGACCACCCAGCCGTCATCGACCGGAATCACCGCCCAGGCCGACATCGCCAGAACCGCCATCACGACAGGCGCGAGCAGGAAGACCGGCCGGTCCGCCGCCGCGGGGATCACCGGCTCTTTCAGGATAAACTTCAGAAAATCCGCGAAGGACTGCAACAAGCCGAACGGGCCGACAACGTTCGGCCCCTTGCGCAGTTGAACCGCCGCCCAGATTTTCCGGTCAGCCAGCAGCAGATAGGCGATGATCAGCAGCACGCTGGCGAGCAGCAACAGGCTCTGCCCGATCATGATCGCCGTTGGGAAACCGTAGTCAGTCCAGAAGTCAGCCATCGGTTCCTGTCACTTCCAGCGCGTTTGCCAACGCGTTCGCCTGGTGCAGCGCCGCCTGCTCCTGCATCACATGCGAGGCGCGGGCGATCGGGTTGGTGAGGTAATAGTTGTCGGTCGGGCAAGTGAAGGGTGTCGAAGTCACCTCTACTGTATCACTGACCAGCGCCTCGATCTCACGGGCATCGCCCGGCTCGAAGTGGTCGATTTCCGCCAGATGCGGGTGGTCGCGGTACATCGCGCTGCGCAACTGGTCAAGCGTGTCGAACGGCAGTGCCCGGCCAAGATGCTCTGATAATGCGCGGATGATCGCCCAATCCTCCTTCGCCTCGCCCGGCGGAAACACCGCGCGCGGCGCGATCTGCACACGCCCCTCCGTATTGACGTAGGTGCCGTCTTTCTCGGTGTAGGCTGCGCCCGGCAGGATCACATCGGCGAGCCGCGCGCCGCTATCGCCGTGGCTGCCCTGATAGATCACGAACGCATCGCCGGTCTGGCTGACGTCGAATTCGTCCGCGCCGAGCAGATAGAGCACCTCCATCTCGCGGATCTGCGCGGCGCCCAGCATGCGCTGCAGGTTCACGCCCTGCTCCGACGGCACGCAGCCGATGTCGAGCGCGCCAACCCTCGCGGCGGCCGTGTGCAGAACGTTGAAGCCGTTCCAGCCTTCGTCCGGCTTGAGCATGCCGGTGTTCACCGCCGTCAACGCAGCCAGCCGCAGCACGCCCTCGCCATCGGGCCGCGCCAGCGCGCCCTGGCCGACGATCAGCATCGGCCGCTCGGCGCTCTTGAGCACATCGGCGAATTCATGCCGGCCTTCGGCGACTTCGCGCAGGGTGTCCGGCCCCGCGCCGAGATAGGTGTAGTCGTAGGTGAGATCAGCCTGTTCGCCGATCACGCCGATCTTCGCGCGGCCAGAGCGATATGCTTTCAGGATGCGGGCGTTCAAAACCGCGCTTTCCAGCCGCGGATTGGCGCCGACCAGCAGGATCGCATCGGCCTCGTCGATGCCCGCGACGCCGGTGTTGAAGATGTAGCTGGCGCGGCCCCACGCCGGATTGAGCGCAGCGCCGTCCTGACGGCATTCGACATAGGGCGAACCGAGACCATGCATGAGCGATTTGAGCGCATAGGCGTCCTCCACCGAAGCCAGATCGCCAATGATCGCGCCGACGCGCTTCGACGCCGTGTTGCGCAGGCGCGCCGCGATCGCGTTGAACGCTTCCGCCCAGCTCACCTCACGCAGCGTGCCGTCCTTGCGCACGTATGGCCGGTCGAGCCGCTGGCGGCGCAGGCCGTCCCAGACGAAGCGGGTCTTGTCGGAGATCCACTCCTCGTTGACGTCGGCATGCTCACGCGGCAGCAACCGCATGACCTCGCGCCCGCGCGAATCGACGCGGATATTCGCGCCAAGCGCGTCCATCACGTCGATGCTTTCCGTCTTGGTCAGCTCCCACGGCCGCGCGGTGAAGGCGTAGGGCTTGGAGGTCAGCGCGCCGACCGGGCACAGGTCGATGACATTGCCGGACAATTCCGACGTCATGCCGTGCTCCAGATAGGTCGTGATCTCCATGTCCTCGCCGCGGCCGATCGCGCCAAGCTCGGGCACACCGGCCACCTCTGTCATGAAGCGCACGCAGCGGGTGCAGTGGATGCAGCGCGTCATGATCGTCTTGATCAGCGGACCGATATTCTTGTCCTCGACCGCGCGCTTGTTCTCGTGGAAGCGGCTGCCGTCCACGCCGTAGAACATCGCCTGATCCTGCAGGTCGCACTCGCCGCCCTGGTCGCAGATCGGGCAATCCAGCGGGTGGTTGATCAGCAGGAACTCCATCACGCCTTCGCGCGCCTTTTTCACCAGGGGGCTGTCGGTGCGCACCTGGGGCAGGCTGCCGTCGCGGCCCGGGCGCATGTCGTTCACGCTCATGTGGCACGAGGCGATGGGCTTGGGCATCCCGACCACCTCGACGAGGCACATGCGGCAGTTGCCCGCGATCGACAGGCGTTCGTGGTAGCAGAAGCGCGGGATTTCCTCGCCGGCCTCCTCGCAGGCCTGCAAAAGGTTGATCCCGTCCTCGACCTCGATCTCGCGATCGTTGATGATCAGCTTTGGCATTCACTCGCCCTTCAGCGTGTCAACTGCGCAGTTCTATTCCGCAGCGATCCCCGCGGCCCCGGCGCGGCGGCTCACAGCCTCGATGCGCCCTTCGATCTCGTCTCGGAAATGACGGATCAAGCCCTGGATCGGCCAGGCCGCAGCGTCGCCCAGCGCACAGATCGTGTGGCCCTCAACCTGTTTCGTCACGTCCCAGAGGAGATCAATTTCGCGCTTGGTCGCGTCGCCTTCGATCATGCGGGTCAGCACGCGCCACATCCAGCCGGTGCCCTCCCGGCACGGCGTGCACTGGCCGCAGCTCTCATGCTTGTAGAAATAT
>CAZYUT010000180.1:0-3326 GCA_964650735.1 uncultured Hyphomicrobiaceae bacterium | reverse complement strand
GCGTGCAGCGCCGGGTTCGCCGCCGCGACGATCCGCCCGCCCGCGCTCGGCGGCGCGCCTTCCCAAGTGCTCACGCGCCCGCCCGCCGCTTCGATGATCGGCGTCAGCGCGACGATGTCGAAGCTCTTGAGCCCGGCCTCGACCACCACGTCGATCAGCCCCATCGCGAGCATGCAGTAGTTGTAGCAGTCGCCGCCGAAGCGGGTCAGCCGCGCCCGCGCCTCGACCGCCGCGAAGCCGGCCCGTTCTTCATCGCTGCGGAACATCTCCGGCGTCGTGCAGGCGAGAATGGCATCCTCCAGCCGCGCGCAGCCGCTGGTGGTCATGCGCTCAGCCTCAGCGCCACCGTGGCGGTACAGCGCGTTCGCGCCGTCGCTCCAGAACCGTTCGCGCGTAAAGGGTTGATCCATCACGCCGATCAACGGCCGGCCCTCGGCCATCAGCCCGATGAGCGTGCCCCACACCGGCAGCCCGGCGATGAAGGCGCGTGTGCCATCGATAGGGTCGATCACCCAGCAATGCGCCGCATCCGGGTTGTGCGCGCCGTACTCCTCGCCGACGATGCCGTGATCGGGATAAGCCGCAAGAATCATCTCGCGCAGCTTGCGCTCCGCGCCGCGATCGGCCTCGGTGACAGGGTCGAACGGCCCGCCGCCGCTTTTGTCATCGGCCGGAGCGCAGCGGAACAGCGGCGCAATGACGGCGCGTGAGGCATCCGCCATCTGGTGGGCGAAGGCTACGAGTTCAGCGACCTGGGCATCAGAACTTTGCGGCATCGTTTCTCTGGTCTCTGCGATTGCTACGTTTTGAAACGAAATCTTTATCAGGTTGCGCGAAACTGCCGCGGTACAGCCGTCTTGCACGGTGCAAAATGCGGCGCTACTCCACATACCAGTTATGCGTGACCTCGAATCCCCTTGAATTTTGTGCGCCGCAATGCCAGTTTTGTGCAGCGCGGCAAGATCGCGAGATCGCTGCCGCGTGCCCTCCTTGGGCGTTTCCTCCCTAGACTCGGGCCGTTCGTTCGCCGGACGGCCCG
Organism: uncultured Hyphomicrobiaceae bacterium; assembly: GCA_964650735.1. Classification (GTDB taxonomy): domain Bacteria; phylum Pseudomonadota; class Alphaproteobacteria; order Rhizobiales; family Rhodomicrobiaceae; genus Dichotomicrobium. The sequence continues at coordinate 2,287 of CAZYUT010000180.1, read as the reverse complement.
CTTTTTTTGCGGTTCCGCCTGAACTGTGGCCCTGACGGCCTTGCTCATTGCGCGCAATTCAGGCGTCATGACGCACGGGCAACAGAGCAAGGGGGACGCCCGACATGGAATTCGTAGATCAGTTGATTTCCTTTCTGCGTGACGGTATCGCAGCGATTTTCCGGTTTGTCGAGATTGTCTGGACGTGGTCGATCGCGCAGATCCGGGCCGTGCCGTGGGGCAACTTGAGCGAGTTGCACATCCTGGAGCAGGTTCTGCTGGTGATCATGGCCGGCGTGGTGATCTACCTGCTCTATCGGGCCGCCAGAGAGCTGTTCGACGCCGCGCAGAATGCACTTTCCGCGTTCGCCACGCTTTTGGGCGCGATCGTGCGGACACTCGCGCCGGTATTGATCGCCGGGCTCGTCGCGGCCGCGGGGGCCTGGATCATCAACAACGTCAGCTTTTAGGCCCGGTCGCGGTGACAGGGATTTCGCGCGGGCAATGTTCGTCCACTGCGTCGAGCAGGTCCATATCGCCGAGATCGAGCACATTCGGCGGAGTGAGCGGCAAGAAGCCGCTCTGCCCGGAGCGGGCGCGCAGCGCGTAGACCAGCCAGAGTAGACCTTTTGATGGCCCGATGTAGCGCTTGGGCTCGCGGACTTCGAGGAAAAGCGTGCCGTCGCCGATCGAACCGGTCACGCGCTTGATCTCGGTGATGGCCGTCCACGGGATCGTCGCCGGGCCAAGCCGCCGGTCCTGAATGCCCTCGTCGCTAAAACGGATGACCGGGCGCGGAAATATCAGTTCATACAAATTGCCCATGACGCGGGTGCCGAAATAGGCCGTGGCCAGTGCGCCGAGGATCGCGTCAAATCCGGACAAGCCCCAGCCCGCCAGAGACCAGAGCAGCAGCGCCGCCGCCGTCAGGCCGCCAGAAACAACCAGCCGCATCCATAGCGTGTTTGTCCTGTAACCGAACTCGGTGACCTCGCCCATGCCCCGCTCCGTTGGCCGCCGCGCCGCGATCAGGCATAGTCGATCCGGCTGGAACAGGCAATGCGGAGCGGGCGCGTGTGGCGGCACTTCTGGCGCTGGGTGGGGATCGTGATGGACGCGATCATCTGGGGCTGGGACATGCTGATGATGTATGTCGCGGCCCTGTTCCTGATCCCGCTGTGCGTGATCGGCTCGCTGAAAATGTTGGGCGTTACAACGGTGTGGAGCGCATTCGCCGAAGCGGGCCTGGAGAGCGCATGGTTCCGGCTGATGATTGTGGGCGCGCCGATATGGCTGGTCGTGACGCTTTACGCGCGGTTCGCAGGCACGCCTTGGGCGTTGGCTTTTTCAGACCGGCTGGAGCGATGGAAATGGGCGGTCATCTGGGCGACCTGCGGCGGCATGGGCGCGTTCGCATTGGTCGCCCTGATTTTCGATGCCTGAGGCTTGCTCGCGTCGCGCAGCAGCGGGAAAGCGCCGGAGAGCGCGAAGCTCCCCGGCGATCTCATCACGGCGCCAGCGGCACTTTCGGGATCGGGCTGGATGGGCTGTCGCCTCTGCCCGACTTGCCGGAACTGTCCGACGGCCCCGGCTGGCTCTGAGCGGTTTCGACCTCGCTGTCGACCTCGTCTTCCGGCTCGTCGTCAGGGTCGTCGGACGAGGGATCGCGCGCCACCTTGGGACGGCTTTCCACGATCTCGAAGACAAGCTGCACGCGGCCATCCTTCTCTGCGGCGTCGACCCGCACGGTGCCGCCGCCTTCGAGCTTGCCGAACAACAGCTCCTCAGCCAGCGGCTTCTTGATGAACTCCTGAATGACGCGAGCCATCGGACGGGCGCCGAACTGCTCGTCGTACCCGTGCTCGGCAAGCCAATCCTTGGCGGCCTCGGTGAGCTCGATGGACACATTGCGGTCGGCAAGCTGGGCCTCGAGCTGGAACACGAATTTCTCGATGACCTTGCTGATGACCGGCTTGCCCAGGTTCGAGAACGGGATCACGGCGTCCAGACGGTTGCGGAATTCCGGCGTGAACAGCTTCTTGATCGCATCTTGGTCCTCGCCTTCGCGTTTCGTGCGGTTGAAGCCGACCGCCGCCTTGGCGAGGTCCGTCGCGCCCGCATTTGTCGTCATGATGAGGATCACGTTCCGGAAGTCGATCTGCTTGCCGTTGTGGTCGGTAAGCTTGCCGTGGTCCATCACCTGCAACAAAACGTTGAACAAGTCCGGATGCGCCTTCTCGATCTCATCGAGCAAAAGCACGCAGTGCGGATGCTGTTCGATGCCATCGGTCAGCAGGCCGCCCTGGTC
>CAZYUT010000179.1:0-3326 GCA_964650735.1 uncultured Hyphomicrobiaceae bacterium | reverse complement strand
GGACAAATCGCGCGTGATAAGAGCGCGATCCGAAAAGTGGTCTCCGGTTTTCGGACAAATCGCGCGCAACATAAGCGCGATCTGCAAAGCATGTCCTGGACTTGATCCGGGATGTGAGCCGGTCTTTAGGCCGGAGCCGGGGCTTTCACGAGAGGCGGGCCGGCACGATCCACCAGTCTGGATGCATCCGGATCAGCGTGTCCGCCGCCCGGGCGGCGTCCGCCGGCGTGCCGAACACCCCGTAGCAGGTGGGTCCGCTTCCCGACAATCGCGCGAGCAGGCAGCCGGGCGCGCCGACGATCGCGTCGAGCACATCGCTGATGACGGGCACAAGCTGCCTCGCGGGCGTCTCCAGGTCGTTCGGGTGGTCGCGCAGATATGCGAGCAGAGACTCGAGCGACGCGAAGCTCCGGGGTGTGCCGGTCTCGCCCGACTCGCCCAGCGGGGGCGCACCAAGCGCGGCGAACACCTCTTTGGTCGGCAGCGGAACGCCGGGGTTGACCAGCACTGCCGGCAACTCCGGCATCGCCTCAACGGGCGCGACCTTCTCGCCGATCCCGCGCGCCCATGACGCGCGCGAGTCCGTACAGACTGGAATGTCCGCGCCGAGCCGCGTGAGCGCGGGCCATAGCCGCGCGCGCCAGCCGTGATCGCGGGCATTCGCGCGCGCCAGGAGCCGCACGGCAGCAGCCGCGTCCGCCGACCCGCCGCCGATCCCGCCCGCCACTGGCAGCAGCTTGTCTAGTACGAAATGCCCGCCGCGCGCGTCGGGCTCGCTGTCGAGGAAGGACCGCGCCGCGCTCAGGACCAGGTTGTCGCCGTCAAGCGCATCGGCGAACGGCCCCTGAATATCCAGCGAAATATCTCGGGTTTCGTGGGGATGAAGTGTAAGCGTGTCGCCGACATCGGCGAAGACGATCAGGCTGACAACCTCGTGGTAGCCGTCGGCCCGGCGACCGGGAATCTCCAGCGTCAGATTGACCTTTGCGGGTGCAAACTCCTGAAGCGCGGCCCTGGCGCCTTCTTGCATTCGCACTCTCCCGGGGGCGGCGCGCTACTGCATGGTGGCGGCGCCTGGCTCGTCCAGTTCGGCCTTCCTGTTGACATCGTCTTGCAGGCCATTGGCGAGCTTCTCGAGGATGTGCGCCCGGTCTTCGGGTTCGGGATCGAGGCTGAGCGCGTGCGACCACTGAAAGCGCGCCTCGCGCGTCCGTCCGACCTGCCAATAGGCATCGCCCAGATGATCGTTGAGGATCGGATCCTCCGGCCGCAACTCGACTGCCCGCTCCAGATGCGTCACAGCTTCGTTGTAGTCGCCGAGCTTGTAGTAGGCCCAGCCAAGGCTGTCGACATAATAGCCGTTGTTCGGCTCACGCCGGACCGCCTCGCGGATGAGGTCCATCGCCTCTTCCAGGTGCATGTTCTGATCGACCCAGGAATAGCCCAGATAGTTCATTACCGAGGCCTGATCCGGGTTCAACTCCAGTGCTTTTTGCAGGTCCGTCTCGGCCTTGGCCCACTCTTTCATACGCTCATAGCAGATGCCGCGGGCGTAGTAGTAGAGCCAATGGTCGGGCTCGGCCGGCTCGCCCAGGATCTGGATTGCCTCATCGTAATATCGCGCGGCCTCGGAATACTGCTCCTGATCGCGCAGGATGTTGCCGATCGCCTGCAGCAGCCGTGGCTCATCCGGCTGGTCCTCCACCATCGCGGTCAGCAGACCAATGCCTTCATCGCTGCGCTCCAGCGCGTTCAGGATGAAGGCCGCCCGGATGCGCGCGTCGAGATAAAGAGAGGACGATGCATCGACATTGCGATAGGCCGCAAGCCCGGCCTCCAAACGATCGTCGCGCGTCTCGATCTCGCCAAGCAGATAAAAGGCGCGATTGAAGTCCGGACGCAGATACAGTGCGAGCTGGAGGTAAAACCGGGACACGGCCGCCGCCTGCTCAGTGGAGAGCACCGCTCCGATGCCGAAATAGACTTCCGCCAGCCCCTCTCGCGCGTCGGCAACCAGCAATTCCGGGTTTTCAGCGCTCTTCAATTCAGCGTAAAGGGCGCGCAACCCCTCGTCCTCGCTTTCACCCGACTGGTACGGTCCGAGGATCTGCTCCAGCAGCGCATCATCGCCGCGCACGGCCGCGTGCCGGGCATAGGCCTCGATCAGGCGGCGATTGGTCGAATGCCGCACCAACGCTTCCTCGAACCACTTCCGCGCATCGTCCGGCCGGCCGGCAAGATCCGCGGCAAGCGCCATATGAAAATGTTGGAAATACTGCGAGCGGTCGGCGCTTTGCTGCACGGACAAGGTGTTGATTGCCTGCACCGTGCTGCCGCGCGCGAACTGCGTCCACGCCAGGGCGAGCCGGTCGGTGAGCTGGATGATCGGGCTGTCGCCAACGGTCCGGAACAGACGGTCAGCCTCGGCATACTCGCCGCGCTTGAAGGCGTCTGTCCCGAGCAACAGATAGGCGAAACCGTATTCCGATCCGCCAGCCGCGATGAGCCGCTGCGCCAACCGGACGGCTTCCTCGATGTTGCCAGCGCCGAGTTCGGCCTTGAAGGCCTCGCCGAGCATGTCGGTGTTGTCGGGATCGCTCAACAGCGCGCGGCGGTAGTACTGCGCCGCAGCTTCGAGGTTGTTGTCGCGGCTGGCCACGTGCCCGGCCAGGTAGCTGCCGAGCAAGGAAAAGCCGGACGAGATCTGAAGCCGCGCGTCGGATTCCTGCGAACTGCGAGCATGGGCCGGTGACCAGCATAAACTGATCGCGGCGGCCATGCCGAGCGCCCAGGCGGACCGGGCACCGGGAAGCGATAGGAGGCCAGGCAAACGAAACTCCCTTGACGTTCTCGCGCGGCCGGCTGGTTTATGCCTCGTAAACCGCAACGCGTTCCATTCTCATAATAACACTCGATTGCGCTTTTCTGCCAGCATGCCGTGCAGACACGTCCAGATGAAGCGCCGTCAACGGCAGAATTTCACAACCTGACCGCGAAACCGGGATGCCGCGGCATCGCGTCTCATGTCGATGATTCCGCTTCGCGGTCGCTCTTTGCGCCAGCGGGCGTGCCTTCCGGCACGATCCACGGACCGGCGTCTCCCTCCGGCATCGTCTCGGCCGTATCTCGCGCTGGCGCGGCCGGTTCCACCTGAGCAGGCGTTTTCTCGTCCGCCGACACGGACGCGGCGACCACCGGGCTTGCGGGTTCAGGTTCAGCCGGGCGCGCTGCTTTGGGGCTTGCTGCTTTGGGGCTTGCTGCTTGGGCGCTTGCTGCTTGGGCGCTTGCTGTCTGAGCGATGCTTGCCGTGGTCTCTGCGGGCTCGC
>CAZYUT010000178.1:0-3356 GCA_964650735.1 uncultured Hyphomicrobiaceae bacterium | reverse complement strand
GGCGCCAGGTTCCGGGGCTGCCCTAGGGCCGGAGGGGAGGCTTGACGGTTGCCCCGGGGCGCACAACGCTGGGTCACGAGCCTCGATCATGCACCAGACGCCTGAGTGAGTATGGCACGTGCCGCCTCCTCTGCGAGCTTCGAGGAGGATATCGAAGTTGCGCCCGCACAGCGCCTCGCGCTTCTCCCGTTCGCATCACCGCGATAGAGCCGCTGGACAGCATTATCTGAAGCCCCCACTCCACCTTGCAGGGCCGATTGGCTTCCTTGGAGCCTTGGACTGAAACGCCGAGCGCTCTTGGAAACTGCTTATCAATTGCTTGCGCAGTCCTGGCGAACATGGTTTTCGCTTTGGCATGAGATTCGCGCAGGCTTGGGCCAAGATTGATGGTGCTGCAGCGGCGCCGCGCTGGCATAGCCTTGTGGGGCACAGCGCCGACGTCGCAGCGGTCTTCGAGGCGCTGGTTGACCTGCCGGCCACGAGATCGCGCCTCGATGGCCTGGCAAAGCGCCCGCTTGACACGGTGGATCGCGAACGTCTCGCGGCGCTTGCCTTCTTTCATGACCTCGGCAAGGCCAATTGGGGTTTTCAGGCCAAGGCATTGACGGCCGATGAACTGAAAGCTCGCGGTCTAACGGTTCCCGGCCGCGTCGGGCATACCCGCGAGGTGGCGGGTTTGTTCGCTGAGACGCTCTACGAGCGGACGCTGGCAGCGCTTCCCTTCGAGCAGATGGCCAACTGGTTCGACGGGGACGAGACCGCGTTCACAAACGCATTTCTGGCGGTCCTCTCGCACCACGGCAATCCGATTTCGCGGTCAAAGTTCGAGGAATTCGTCCCGAACCACGGCTATTTGTGGCGATCGCGCGGCAGCTATGATCCATGTGCCGAACTCACACGGCTGACCGAGTCGGCGCGCATATGTTTCCCGCAAGCATTTGCCGGCCAATCCGACCCGCTGCCAGCCTTGCAGCGTTTCTGGCATGTCATCGCCGGGCTTCTACAACTCGCGGACTGGATCGGCTCTCACACAGATTGGTTCCCATTCGCCGATGGCAATGATGAGAACCGGCTAGACTTCGCCAGAGAAAGGGCCGGAGTGGCGCTCCGCGCGATCGGCCTTGCGCCGCCGGCGGCCCATCGGCCCCGGCCGAAATTCGGGACGCTGTTCCGCGATGGCGAGGGAAGGCAGTTCACCCCTCTGCCGATCCAGTCCACGGCCGGTGAGGCGAATGACGCACCCATCACTCTCATTGAGGCCGAGACGGGCTCGGGCAAGACCGAGGCGGCGCTGTGGCGCTTCGCCCGGCTATACGCCGCAGACAAGGTCGATGCCTTATACTTTGCGTTGCCCACGCGTGTAGCGGCGACGCAAATGTATGGCCGGGTGAAGGCGGTGGCCGAGCGCCTGTTCGGCGACAACGCGCCGCCGGTCGTACTGGCGATTCCCGGCCAAGCGCGGGTGGACGGCGTGCCGCTGAAGCATCTTCTGCCGACCCCCGAAGTCCAGCATACCGATGAGGAGGACGCGCCGGACAGCGCACGGCTCTGGTCGGCGGAGCGGCCCAAGCGGTTCCTGGCAGCGCCCATCGCGGTGGGCACTATTGATCAGGCGTTGCTTTCTACGCTCCAGGTAAAGCATGCGCATTTGCGCCATGCCTGCCTGATGCGCTCGCTCCTTGTGATCGACGAGGTGCATGCGTCCGACAGCTACATGACTGCGTTGACCGACCAGCTTCTTGCCAATCATCTAACTGCTGGCGGCCATGCCTTGCTGATGTCGGCCACGCTGGGGAGTTCGTCGAGAGCCCGCCTGCTGGCCCCGGGCCAGCGGCAAGCGCCGCCTGCATTGGCCGAGGCGGAAGGGTTGCCCTACCCGATGTTCTGGAACGGAACGAAGCCGGTGCCACAACCCTCAACGAGCGCAGACAAGCAAGTCGCGATGTCCCTTGAACGGCATATTGGCGAGCCCGCAGCCGTCGGGGCTTTGGCGGCCGAGCACTGCGCTGCTGGAGCCAAGGTGTTGGTAATCCGCAATACCGTGGCGCTCGCACAGGACACGCAGGTCGCTATCGAGCAGGTCATGGGCGCAACCCATCCCGCGCTGTTCCGCTGCGCAGGCGTGGTCAGCCTGCATCACGGCCGGTTTACGCGAACCGACCGGCAACTCCTCGATCAGGCGGTGGAAACCGCGATCGGCAAGAACCAGCCGCAAGGCGCACGCGTCGTCGTCGGCACCCAGACGTTGGAACAGAGCCTCGACATCGACGCGGACGTCCTGATAACCGACCTTTGCCCCGTCGATGTGCTTCTGCAGCGCATCGGGCGGCTGCATCGCCATCGCGGACGCACTCGGCCCGAAGGCTACGAGACGCCGTGCGCAGTCGTTCTGGCTCCCGCAGAGCGCGCGTTGATAGCGTGTTGCGGTCAGTTCGGGCTTGGCCCCTTCAAGACGCGCGAGGGCCGCGCGGGAATTTATGAGAACCTGTTCGCCATAGAGGCGACCTGGCGGCTGATCGAAGCGTTCAGCGAGTGGCGCATCCCTGAAATGAACCGGATGCTGGTCGAGCGTGCGACCCATCCCGAGACCATCGAGGCGCTCAAGACTGAACTCGCGTCGCAAGATCCACGCTGGGAGGAGATCTATCAGCACTTGCTCGGCAGTGGTTTCGCGCAGCGGGCGATTGCGGACGCACACGGCATCGACATGGCGCAGCCATTCGCGGAGTTGGCGTTCCCGGACGAGGAAGCCGTGTTGACCCGCCTTGGCGCAGCGGACCGGGTGGTGCGGGTTCCCGAAGCGCCGCGCGGACCGTTCGGGCAGCCGCTTGAGGAGATTAACATTCCCGGCCATTGGGCGCTGGCCAAGTCACTGGAGCCGGAAGCGGTGGCCGACGTGGTTTCGTCTGAGGACGGGCAGCTTACACTCGAAATCTGCGGACATCGCCTCGTCTACGACCGTTTCGGCTTGCGCCTGACCGATTAGCACTTTATTCGAATCTGCATGAATGGGGCCTCGTGATGGTCAATACGCTCACCGAACCAGTGATCCGCGCGCGCGGACGCGAGGATTTGACGACCACATGGACTCTGCCAGGCGTGATGGCTGGGCTGGCGCGCGGGGAGATCGCGAGCTTCCCCGCGTTGCGTCCGCATCAGCGCCATGTCTGGCACGCTTTTCTGGTGCAGTTGGCGACCTTGGCGCTGCTCAAGGACGGCAGAAGCGAGCTTCTCGAAGGCGAAGACGACTGGCGGGAGTTGATCCGGGGTCTGACGCCGAACTGGCCGGGAGATGAACCATGGTCGCTGGTGGTCGAGGATGTGTCCGAGCCCGCGCTGTTGCAGCCGCCGGTGCC
>CAZYUT010000177.1:0-3487 GCA_964650735.1 uncultured Hyphomicrobiaceae bacterium | reverse complement strand
GGGTCCACCCGCTGATGATGGGCCTGGAAGAACACCTGCTCGGCATGTTCCGCGAAGACTTCGAGTTCAACGATGACGCGGTGCCCTCCCACCTTGCCACTTACGGCGAGACCGGCCCGCGCGTTCAGCCGCAACCCGAAGAACCCGAGCCGGCATCGGCCCAGGACAACGCCCCGATCGTCTGGGAACCGGACGCGGAAAAAGAGCTGCGCAAGATTCCATTCTTCGTCCGGGGCAAGGCCAAGCGCAACGCCGAAGCCTTCGCCGCCGAACATGGCCTGTCACAGATAACCGTCGAGACACTTTACGATGCAAAAGCACATTTCGGCCGCTGAAATCGCACCCGTCAATGTGGTGATCGTCACGCTGGACAAGCACCTTGCGCCTGCGGCTGAGCGGGCGCGCGAGAGCCTGCGCCGCGACATCCCGGGCCTCAATCTGAGCATCCATGCCGCCTCAGACTGGGCTGAGAGCGCAGAGGCTCTCGACACCTGCCGCGCGGACATCGCCAAAGGGCACATCATCATCGTCACGATGATGTTCCTCGACGAGCACATCCAGGCAATTCTGCCGGCGCTGCAAGCGCGCCGCGATCACTGCGACGCGATGGTCGCGTGCATGTCCGCGGGCGAGGTCATGCGGCTGACGCGCATGGGCAAATTCACCATGGGCGGCGAGCCGTCCGGCGCGGTGAAGCTTCTGAAGCGCCTGCGCGGCTCAAGCGACAAGAAGAAAAGCTCCGGCGCGGGCCAGATGGCGATGCTGCGCCGCCTGCCACGCATCCTGAAATTCATCCCCGGCACCGCGCAGGATGTGCGGGCCTATTTCCTGACGATGCAGTACTGGCTGGCCTGTTCGGACGACAACCTCGCGAACATGGTGCGCCAGCTCATCGACCGCTATGCAGATGGCGCCCGTCTGGCGCTGCGCGGCGCGATCAACGTCCAGGCGCCGTTGGTCTACCCGGAAACCGGCGTCTATCATCCCAAGATGGTCGGACGCGTGGCCGAGCGCGCCGAGGAGCTGCCCGAGAGCGAGGGCAAGCGCGGCACGATCGGCGTGCTCTTGATGCGCTCCTACATCCTTTCGCGCGACACCGCCCATTACGATGGCGTGATCCACGCGCTGGAGGCGCGCGGCTTCCGTGTCATCCCCGCCTTCGCCAGTGGGCTGGATTCGCGCCCGGCGATCGAGCGGTTCTTCATGAAGCATGGCAAGCCGGCCGTGGACGCGGTGGTTTCGCTCACCGGGTTCTCCCTGGTTGGCGGCCCGGCCTACAACGACGCCGATGCGGCGCAAACTATCCTCGCCAAGCTGGACGTGCCCTACACCGCCGCGCACGCGATGGAGTTCCAGACGCTCCAGCAGTGGGGCGGCTCCGACCGCGGGCTGATGCCGGTCGAGACCACCATGATGGTCGCGATCCCGGAGCTGGACGGCGCGACCTCGCCTCTGGTCTATGGTGGCCGCGCGGACACCTCCGGCATGCCCTGCGAAGGCTGCGAGCGCCATTGCCGCTTCGAAGCCCAGGACGGCGTCAACGCCATGCAGGTCTGCATCGCCCGCGCCGAGCAACTCGCCTCGCGCGTGGAGCGGATGGTGCGCCTGCGCAAGACGCCGCGCCACGAGCGCAAGCTGGCGATCGTCCTGTTCAACTTCCCGCCGAACGGCGGCGCGACCGGCACGGCGGCTTATCTGTCGGTATTCGAGAGCCTGCACAACACGCTGCGCGCGCTCAAGGTCGCCGGCTACGACGTAGAGGTGCCAGATACGGTCGACGCACTGCGCGAAGAAATTATCCACGGCAACGCATCGCAATACGGCTCCGATGCCAACGTCCATGCGCGCATTCCTGTCGATGATCACGTTCAGCGCGAGCGTTGGCTTGCAGATATCGAGGAACAGTGGGGGCCAGCCCCGGGGCGTCAACAGACCGACGGGCGTACGCTGCATGTGCTGGGCAAGCAGTTCGGCAACGTGTTCATCGGCGTTCAGCCCACCTTCGGGTACGAGGGCGATCCGATGCGCCTTTTGTTCGAGAAGGATTTCGCGCCGACGCATGCCTTCTCGGCCTTCTACCGCTATCTGCGCGAGGATTTCGACGCCAACGCCGTCTTGCATTTCGGCACGCATGGCGCGCTGGAGTTCATGCCGGGCAAGCAGTCGGGCCTCAGCAACATGTGCTGGCCGGACCGGCTGATCGGCGATTTGCCGAACATTTATCTCTATGCTGCGAACAACCCGTCCGAAGGTACGATCGCAAAGCGCCGCTCGGCGGCCACGCTGGTCAGCTATCTGACGCCGCCGGTCGCGCATGCGGGGCTCTATCGCGGGCTGTTGGACCTGAAAAGCTCGATTGAGCGCTGGCGCGCCCTCCCGCCGGAGGAGGCGCAGGAGCGCGAGCAGCTTGCCGTCCTTATCCAGTCGCAGGCGGCCGAGCTGGAAATGGCCGCGGCCGAGCCGGTGTGGAACGGCGATGCTTCAGAGCGTATTCGCAAGCTGGCCGCAGATGTCGCGGAGCTTGAGGAAACGCTCATCCCGAACGGCCTTCACGTCGTTGGCATGGCGATGAGCCTCGAGGACCGCACCGATTTGCTCCGCTCGATTGCCGAGGCTTCCCACGGCGTCCGCCTGAGCGATGATCTTGTCCATGCGCTCGCGGCCGGCGATACGCCGGAACATGCCCTCGCCGTCGCTGGCCTTGAGGCGAGCGAACAAAACCTGGCGATGGCCCGCGAGCTGGCCAGCACGAACCGGCTGCTCATGCAGGACAGCGAAATCCCCGCGCTCATCCATGCGCTGGACGGTTGCTTCGTTCCGCCCGTGCCGGGCGGCGACCTGCTGCGTTCACCGGAAATCCTGCCGACGGGGCGCAACCTGCACGGCTTCGACCCGTTCCGCATTCCCAGCGTTTTCGCGGTGAGGGACGGCGCGGCGCAGGCCCAGCGGCTCATTGACCGGTACATGAAGGACGGGCACGGCCTGCCGCAGACCGTGGCAATGGTGCTGTGGGGCACGGACAACCTCAAATCCGAGGGCAGCCAGATCTCGCAGGCGCTCGCACTGATCGGCGCGCGGCCGCGCTTCGACAGCTATGGCCGGCTGGCTGGCGCGGAATTGATCCCGCTGGACGAGCTTGGCCGTCCGCGCATCGACGTTATCGTCACCCTGTCGGGCATCTTCCGCGATCTGCTGCCGCTCCAGACGCGCCTGCTGGCCGAAGCCGCGCTGCTCGCCGCCCAGGCCGACGAGCCGGAGGAGAGCAACTTCATCCGCAAGCACGCGCTCGCCTACGCCGCGGAACATGGCTGCGACCTGGAGACGGCCGCGCTGCGGGTGTTCTCCAATGCCGACGGCGCTTACGGCTCCAACGTCAACCAGTTGCTCGAAAGCGGCGCCTGGGAGGACGAATCCGAACTGGCCGAAACCTATCAGAGCCGCAAATGCTTCGCTTACGGCTGCTCGGGCAAGCCGGTGCGCCAGAAGG
>CAZYUT010000176.1:0-3557 GCA_964650735.1 uncultured Hyphomicrobiaceae bacterium | reverse complement strand
GCCCTCCCGCATATTTCCGCAATCGCCGCACAGTACCTTCATGGCTTGCGAGGCCAGCCGACGGCGGGCGTTTACGGACGCATACGTAACTCGAGCCACAAAAACAGAACGCCTGTCAGTGGTCGTCTCTACGGTTTTGAGGCGCCCATTTTGTGGGTAGGTTTTTGAGGTATCGTTCTGAGGTGACGAAAGGGTCTGTTCTGATGCTGTGCTGGGGGCCTCTCGGACACCCGGTTTGTTGGCCGGGCGGCCGAGATGCCGTTGTTGCAACCAGCATGAAGCTCTGCGCAGGCGGCGCGTAACGGGAGGCTGTCTTACGGGCCGCCTGCTACTCCCGAGCTCGCCCCGGCGTATGATTGTTGGACTTGCGCAGTGCCAAGCGTAACCGAGTTTCGAGACGCTGAAGCGCGGCAACCAGTTCGACAAGTTCCTGCAGCATTTGCTCCGCATCGCGCCGATCAAGCTGGAGAGTCGGCTCCTGCTGATCCGTCATCTCCGACCCTCCCGCCGCCAGTTCGTTGGTCGCGGCAAGGTCGCCAAAAGCGCGGTGAAACCGCGGTCGCAGACTGCGTACAACAAAACGCCCTTGCCACAGGCCATCTGATGCGCCGTTGCACCGGCGAGCGCTTCTGCGTACGTTTCGTAATCCCGGCGATCATACTGACCGCGGCCCATGAAGCAGACGGTCGTATAAGCCACGGCCCGTGCCGCGACCTCTTTTTCAAATCGGTTATGCGTGACGAAGCTGATGCCGGCCGCACTGGCCTGATGCCTTGGTCGCAAGCCGTACGAACTTGCCAAACATGTCATGTTACATTCCCCGATACTACAGTTGTGAAATCTGCGGGGAACACTCTGTAGTGGAACTTAACCGGTGGCGATGAATTTTGGGTTGTAAATTGGTTCTGAAATACCCGAAAGAGTTGTTTCTTGGCCAGCCTAAGTAGCCTAAGCGACGCGCACTTATTCGCGCCTTGTCACGATCATGAGCGCATTGCAGATGTCACGCTCAAGATTATTCAGTTTGTCGGGGTGATAGCTGTCGGCTCGACAAGTCTGAACGTCGCAGTCCGCACAAGATGCCAGACGGCAGCTCGTTACCCTTGAGCCCAAAAGGCAAGGGGAAGCAAGCAAGTTAGGCGGCGCCTTCGCCTAGTGCTACGCTGAGCCCGATTGCCGAACTGAGCGCCTGCCTTCACGGTTCAACACTCGACTTAATCATGTTCCCGCGAAGCCGGCGCTGGTCTCTCGCTCGGATGCGCACGCGCGCGGGGCATCTTGAAGCAATAGCTCTATTGACCTCGACGGCTGCGGCAGCCGACGGGCGGGCCACATGCGAAGATTGCAATGATTTCGACGACGGCGAGAGGCGATAGGTGCCATGTTACCACAATCTCGGGCGTTTCTATCTTGGGGCGGCGGGCGCTCTCAAAGCGCCCGGCCTGGGTGCAGGTCTGCGGGGTTCTATTCGTGCCGGAACCTTGAGGCATACTGCCGCGCCGGCCCAGACGGTGAGTATGGCACGCCACTGATCCGGCGCGGAGTGGCACGACGGTGCGTGTGGAGAAGTAGGGTGCACAGCAAGCGCAGCGTAGCTGTGTCATCCCTATCTTCTCTAGCATCAACAAGGAATGTATTTCTATGGGGCTAGGAACGAGGAACGCATATAAAATCAATGACTTAGCTGTTCCTGACAATGGTTCGCAAAAACTCTAGGAATGCAGTAAAATCAATGGTTTGGCTGATCTTAGAATAGCTCTAAGCACGTAGGAACGGGGTTAGGAACGGGTTCAGGAACGCGTCAGGAACGGCCGCGCTCGGTGCGGCGTGGGACAAAAAAAAAGCGGCGCGCCCCTAAGGGCAGCGCCGCCGTTTCATCTCCACCGTCGTTTAGGCTAGGCCGCGCGGATGCGGTCATATGGCTCGGTCTTGACCAACTTACCGCTAGCCAGCAAGGCGGCTACAGCGCGTTGGCATCGGCTTCGTGCGGCATTGACGGCCTTCGGAAGATCACGGACCTTGGCGCCCGCCTTGATCGCGTCAAGGACCGCCCTTTCGATCTGCTCATCTGAGCGCCCCGGCTTCGCGGCCCTCGCAGGCTTCTTGGCCTTGCCGTTAGCTTTCGGCTTGCTGGCCTTCGCCTCGCTCTCGTTTGCGGGCTGGCGGCCCTTCGCGGGCAGGATCACGTCCGAGCTGTCGCCATTCCCTATATCGACGTTGCCGAAGGTCGCGCGCGCGATCACTCCGGGCTTTGCTCCGTCGCATGGCTTGGTCAGCCAGAGCGTCCGGCCTGGATGGTCCGGCCCTTTCGGCGCCTCGATCCGTATTGCTGCGCCGGCCCCGCCAAGCCAGATATGGCCCCCGAGCGGACTGGGGTCCACGCCCGGTTTCGTGGATTGCTTCGGCTCGTGATGTGTCATCGCCACCGCCGCGCCGGTGGCCTGCTGTAGCTCTGTAAGGTAGGCATAGACGTCGGCTGCATCTTTGTTGCATTTTTCGTCTTGCCTAAGCTCGAATGCGGCTAGCCCGGTATCGACGACGATCAGCCCAAGCCGGACGCCGTAGGGGCGGAAACGGACTTCGGCATTCCGCACCTCGTTCAACAAGTGATCCTTAACGTCGCGGTTCGTGATCCGGCTGGCCGGCGGATAGATGTAGATCGGCGGGACGCGATCCATAGGGCCAACGCCGCGCCGGCGGCACGCCGCCATTAGGCGCGGCTGTGCTTCACCCTGCTTTTCCGCTGCGATCCAGAACGCGCCGCAGCGCTCATTCACAACTTTCCCGAAATAGGGCTGCCCAAGGGCCAGAGCGGCACACAAATCGGCCATGGCGAGCGTTTTGCCGGCCCTTGACTTGCCGTAGACCAGCAGGATCGTATCACTGCGGAACAGGCCATCGACGAGGAATGGGCGGCGGTCGGACATCCGTTCCCCCAGTAGCGCGCCCCGAAGCTTTACCGGCCCCGGTGCCGGTGTTGGCCGCGCCGCGCCGTTAAGGTGAACGACGTTCTCGCTGCCATCGCCCCCTGAACAACCGGCGTCAGCGTTTGGCCCCGACGGTTGGCCCCTGTAATCTTCGATCATCGATGATCCCCCTTGGTTTGGTCGCCCGGGGGTTCAGCAGGCGAGTTGGCATTCCAGTCTCCAATTGAATGCTGATCAGGTTTCAAAAAGCCGCCGGTTCGCACCGGCGGTTTTTTTTATGCGCACCCCACCCTACGCGAACGCATCGTGAACAGCAAGATGACGGCCCGGCGCTGTCAAAGCCGTTATGCGCCCTGGAATTCGGCTCTCAAGGCATCGGCTTTGCATTGTATGGATGGCGCGCCGGGGAGCATCCTTGGGGGGATTCTACAGTGCCACAGCCCAGTACCGGTCCGGCCTCAGAGCCTAGCCGCCCTATGGCGGTAGCTTGCTTGCCCACATTTGGGGAGCTAGCATCCTACACCGCAACGTATTCCGGCGCCGCTCTCAGCGCTGTGCTCCGCCGCCATCGGCCCAGTGGAACAATCACCGAACTTTGGAGATCACTACGGCGGCGAGCCCCCGCAACCA
>CAZYUT010000175.1:0-3624 GCA_964650735.1 uncultured Hyphomicrobiaceae bacterium | reverse complement strand
CGTTGCGGATGATGATGTCCGGCGCGCGCAGTTCGATCAGCCGCTTGAGACGGTTGTTGCGGTTGATGACGCGGCGATACAGATCGTTGAGGTCCGAGGTGGCGAACCGGCCGCCATCGAGCGGCACCAGCGGGCGCAGTTCCGGGGGGATCACCGGGATGACCGTCATGATCATCCACTCCGGGCGGTTGCCGGACTGAATGAACGCCTCGACGACCTTGAGCCGCTTGGCGAGCTTCTTTGGCTTCAGCTCGGAGGTGGATTCCGCAATCTCCGTGCGCAGTTGATCACGCAGTTCCTCGAGTTCGAGCTTCATGAGGATATCGCGGATCGCCTCGGCGCCGATGCCGGCCGTGAAGCTGTCCTCGCCGTATTCTTCCTGCGCCTGCAGATAATCCTCTTCGGTGAGCATTTGATACTCTTTAAGCGGCGTCAGGCCCGGCTCGATCACGATATAGTTCTCGAAATACAGAACCCGCTCAAGGTCGCGCAGCGTCAGGTCCAGCAGCGTGCCGATGCGGCTTGGCAGCGACTTCAGGAACCAGATATGCGCGACCGGCGCGGCAAGCTCGATATGGCCCATGCGCTCCCGGCGCACCTTGGACAGCGTGACCTCGACACCGCACTTTTCGCAAATGATGCCCTTGTACTTCATGCGCTTGTACTTGCCGCACAGGCATTCGTAATCCTTGATCGGGCCGAAAATGCGCGCGCAGAACAGTCCGTCGCGCTCTGGCTTGAAGGTGCGGTAGTTAATGGTCTCCGGTTTCTTCACCTCGCCCATAGACCAGGAGAGGATCTTCTCAGGACTTGCGATCGAGATCCGAATCTGGTCAAACTTCGGGAATTGAGATTGTGATGCAAAGATATCGGTCAACTCTTGGTTCATAAGTCGTCTCCTAATCCGGTAGCGCTGGGGCGCGCGCTACGCTAGGCCTTGTGCCGCCGCATTCCCCGCACTGCGGCGTCGGCGTACCGGTTTCATTGGCGCCGGGCTGTGGTCCGCCCTGCCGCTCTCGCGCGATGCGCAATCCTGGTCACCCTCGCGCGCGCCTTATTCCGCGGCCTGGGCTGGCGGCAGCGAGTATTCCGGGACGCCCTCATCGGCGACATCGCTTTGCTGCAGTTCGACGTTAAGGCCGAGTGCGCGGATTTCCTTCACGAGCACGTTGAAGCTCTCCGGAATGCCGGCTTCGAAGCTGTCGTCACCGCGAACGATCGCCTCATAGACCTTGGTGCGGCCGGCCACGTCGTCAGACTTGACGGTGAGCATCTCCTGCAGCGTGTAGGCCGCGCCGTAAGCTTCGAGCGCCCAGACCTCCATTTCGCCGAAGCGCTGGCCGCCGAACTGCGCCTTGCCGCCAAGCGGCTGCTGGGTGACGAGGCTGTACGGGCCGATCGAGCGGGCGTGAATCTTGTCGTCCACAAGGTGGTGCAGCTTGAGAAGGTATTTGTAACCCACTGTCACCTTGCGATCGAAAGTCTCGCCCGTGCGTCCATCGAACAGCGTCACCTGTCCCGAGGAATCCAGCCCGGCCTTGCGCAGAAGTTCCACAAGCTGCTCCTCTTTGGCGCCGTCAAAGACCGGCGTGGCCACCGGAACACCGCGACGAAGGTTATGGCCGAGCTCGACCAGCTCTTCATCACTGAGCGACTCGATCGTTTCGTCCTCGCCGTAAATCTCGCGCAGCTGGGACTTCAGTTCGCTGAGATCGTTTTGCGCGTGGAATTGTTCCAGCGCATTGTCGATCATGACGCCCAGACCGCGCGCGGCCCAGCCCAGATGGGTCTCAAGGATCTGGCCGACATTCATGCGGCTCGGCACGCCGAGGGGGTTGAGCACCACATCGACCGGCGTCCCGTCCTCCAGGAATGGCATGTCTTCTTCGGGCACGATCTGGCTTATGACGCCCTTGTTGCCGTGACGCCCGGCCATCTTGTCGCCCGGCTGCAGCTTGCGCTTCACCGCGACGAACACTTTGACCATCTTCATTACGCCCGGCATCAATTCGTCGCCGCGCTTGAGCTTGTCGATCTTGTCGACAAAGCGCT
This sequence comes from uncultured Hyphomicrobiaceae bacterium, assembly GCA_964650735.1. Taxonomy (GTDB): domain Bacteria; phylum Pseudomonadota; class Alphaproteobacteria; order Rhizobiales; family Rhodomicrobiaceae; genus Dichotomicrobium. The sequence goes on along the minus strand of CAZYUT010000175.1, from coordinate 1,572 downwards.
GCTCAAGCAGCTTGCGCGCGTCTTCGTACTGCTTGCGCAGGGCTTCGACGCCGCGCATCGCTTCGTCATCGATAAGAGCGACTTCCCACCACTGGTTGCGGGGCAATTCGCCCAGGGCTTCGGGCGTGACCGTCGAGCCTTTGCGCAGACCTTTCGGGCCTTTGGCGACCTCCTTACCGTCGAGCAAGTCCTTCAGGCGGCCATAGATGTTGCGATCGAGGATCGCCATCTCGTCGTCGCGGTCCTTGGCGAGGCGCTCAAGCTCCTCGCGCTCGATGGCCATGGCGCGTTCGTCCTTCTCGACGCCGTGGCGGTTGAAGACGCGCACCTCGACGACCGTTCCGGCCACGCCCGGCGGCAGCTTCAGAGAAGTGTCGCGGACATCAGCCGCCTTCTCGCCGAAAATCGCACGCAGGAGTTTTTCTTCCGGCGTCATCGGGCTTTCGCCCTTCGGCGTGATCTTGCCGACAAGGATGTCGCCTGGCTTCACCTCCGCGCCGATATAGACGATCCCCGCCTCGTCCAGGTTCCGCAGCGCTTCTTCCGACACGTTGGGAATATCCCGGGTGATTTCCTCAGGGCCCAGCTTGGTGTCGCGCGCCATGATCTCGAATTCCTCGATATGCACCGAGGTGAACACGTCGTCCTTGACGATGCGTTCAGAGATCAAGATCGAGTCCTCGAAGTTGTAACCCATCCACGGCATGAACGCGACCAGCACATTTTTGCCGATCGCCAGTTCGCCCAGATCCGTGGACTGGCCGTCCGCGATGATATCGCCCGCCTCGACCCGGTCGCCGGCGCGCACCAGGGGACGCTGGTTGATCGCCGAGTTCTGGTTCGAGCGCTTGAACTTCCGCAGGTTGTAGATGTCAACGCCCGGCTTGGAGGGATCCATCTCCTCGGTCGCGCGCACGACGATACGCGTGGCGTCCACTTGATCGACGATGCCGGTGCGCCGCGCCGCGATCGCAGCGCCGGAGTCGCGGGCGACGACCGATTCCATGCCGGTGCCGACCAGCGGCGCTTCCGCGCGCAGCAGCGGCACGGCCTGACGCTGCATGTTCGAGCCCATCAGCGCGCGGTTGGCGTCGTCGTTCTCCAGGAACGGGATGAGCGCCGCGGCAACCGAAACGACCTGCTTCGGCGATACGTCGATCAGGTTGACCATTTGCGGCGGCACAAGCTGAACCTCGCCAGCGTGGCGGCAGATGATCAGGTCTTCCGCGAAGGTGCCCTCGTCGGTCAGTTCCGCGTTCGCCTGGGCAATATGGTAGCGCCCCTCCTCCATCGCGGAGAGATACACCACCTCCTCGGTGACCTTACCGTCCTTCACGCGGCGGTAAGGGCTTTCGATGAAGCCGTATTTGTTGACGCGCGCGAAGGTCGCCAGCGAGTTGATCAGGCCGATGTTCGGGCCTTCCGGCGTTTCGATCGGGCAGATGCGGCCATAATGCGTCGGATGCACGTCGCGCACCTCGAAGCCCGCGCGCTCGCGCGTCAGGCCGCCCGGCCCGAGCGCCGACAGCCGCCGCTTGTGCGTGATCTCCGACAGCGGGTTGGTCTGGTCCA
>CAZYUT010000174.1:0-3740 GCA_964650735.1 uncultured Hyphomicrobiaceae bacterium | reverse complement strand
CCCGGCGCGCCCATCATCAGGTCTTCCGCCTGCTGGTTCAGCGGGAACATCGTCACCTCGCGAATGTTCGGCTCGTCGCACAGCAGCATCACCATGCGGTCGAGGCCCGGCGCGATACCGCCGTGGGGCGGGGCGCCGTATTGCAGCGCGCGGAGCATGCCGCCAAACTTCTCCTCCACGACCTCCGGGCCGTAGCCCGCGATGCCAAAGGCTTTGTACATGATCTCCGGGATGTGGTTCCGGATCGCACCCGACGACAGCTCGACGCCGTTGCACACCACGTCATACTGCCAGGCGAGCACGTCGAGCGGGTCGGTCTCGCCGCGCTCGATCTTTTCAAGCACCTCGATACCGCCCTGGGGCATGGAGAACGGGTTGTGCGAGAACTCGACCTTCTTCGCATCCTCGTCCCATTCATACATCGGGAAATCGACCACCCAGCAGAATTCGTAGCGCCCTGTCTCTATCAGGCCCAGCTCCTCGGCGATCTTCGTGCGTGCGCGCCCGGCGAAATCGGCGAACTGGTTCGGCACGCCGGCGGTGAAGAACACGGCGTCGCCGTCGCTCAGGCCAAGCTCCTCGCGGATCGCCTCGGTGCGCTCTGGCCCGATATTCTTGGCGACCGGGCCTGCACCCTCGGCCTCGCGGAAAAAGATGTAACCCAGACCCGGCTGGCCCTCGCCCTGCGCCCAGGCGTTCATGCGGTCGCAAAAGGCACGGGAGCCGCCGCCCTTAGCGGGGATCGCCCAGACCTCGGCGTTGTCGTACCAGTCGCGCTTGCCCTTGTGCTTGTCCAGCAGGCCCGCGAACACCTTGAAGCCCGAGCCGCGGAAATGCTCGCTGACATCGCGCATCTCGATCGGGTTGCGCAGGTCCGGCTTATCGGTGCCGAAGCGGCGCATCGCGTCCCAGTATTTCAGGCGCGGGAATTTTTCCGTAACCGGCCGCCCCTCGCCGAATTCGATGAACAGGTCGCGCAGCACCGGCTCGACCGCGCTGAACACATCCTCCTGCTCAACGAAGCTCATCTCGATGTCGAGCTGGTAGAACTCGCCGGGGGAGCGGTCAGCGCGCGCGTCCTCGTCGCGGAAGCACGGAGCGATCTGGAAATAGCGGTCGAAGCCCGCGATCATCACGAGCTGCTTGAACTGTTGCGGAGCCTGCGGCAGCGCATAGAACTTGCCGGGATGCAGGCGCGAGGGCACGAGAAAGTCGCGCGCGCCTTCAGGCGAAGATGCGGTCAGGATTGGCGTCTGGAACTCAAAGAAGCCGTCTTTGGTCATGCGCTGGCGCAGCCAGGCGACGACTGCCACGCGCTTCATGATGTTGCGGTGAAGCGTCTCGCGGCGCAGGTCGAGAAAGCGGTAGCGCAGCCGCGTGTCCTCCGGGTAGTCCGGCTCGCCGAAGACCGGCAGCGGCAGCTCCTTCGCCTCGGACAGCACATCAAGCGCGGCGATACGGATTTCGACCTCGCCGGTCGGCAGGTCAGGGTTCACTGTGTCATCGGTCCGCGCTACGACCTCGCCGTCGACGCGCACGACCCACTCCGCTCGCAGATCTTCGGCCAGGTTGAAATGCGCGTTCTCAGGCTCAATAACGCATTGCGTCAGGCCATAATGGTCGCGCAGGTCGATGAACAGCAGGCCGCCGTGGTCGCGCAGACGATGCACCCAGCCGGACAGACGCACCTGCATGCCAACATCGCCCTTGCGCAACTGGCCGCAAGTGTGCGTGCGGTAAGTGTGCGGCGCGGCGCCGTCGCGCAGATCGGGAATGTGTGTGCGATGCGATTGTTTGGCAGCCTTGACCCTGCCCTTGGACTGCCCCTTCCGGTTGCTGGCGTTCGATTTCGCTTTCGCCTGAGCCATCTGATCCGTGATCCTTCGCTTGGACATTTCAAGCCGCGAAAAGCACATGCGAGCGTGGCTTTGTCAAGCGGCCGCTGGCGGGTTTTGACCTCCCGTGCGGGGCTGGAAAGGATCGCGTCGGCATACCCCAATCCCGGTCCAGCCAGAGGGAGCCGCCGGGCACATGCCATCATCGAACCGGTCGCGTTCGGGATATCTGCAACCTGTCTGACGACATCGCCGCCATGCTGCGCTACAACAGGCCCATGACCGATCAACCGCCGCGCATCATCACCCAACCTCGCGACCTCGCCGAGCTATGCGACGCGCTCGCCGCAGCCGATTACATCACCGTCGACACCGAATTCATGCGCGAATCGACCTACTGGCCGAAGCTTTGTCTGATCCAGGTGGCCAGCCCTGAGGTCGAGGCGCTCATCGACCCGCTCGCGGCTGGCGATCTCGACGCGCAGAAGGCGCTTCTGCAGCCATTCTTCGCCCTGATGGCCAACGAGAAGGTTCTGAAAGTGTTCCACTCCGGCCGGCAGGACATCGAGATCATCCACCACCTCGCCGGGCTGATCCCCAAGCCGGTGTTCGACACCCAGATCGCCGCCATGGTCTGCGGGTTCGGCGAATCGGCCGGCTATGTCTCGCTAGTCAACAAGCTGTGCAAGACCAAGCTCGACAAGACCTCACGCTTCACCGACTGGAGCCGCCGGCCCTTGAGCCGCAACCAGCTCGATTATGCGCTGGCCGACGTGACCCATCTACGCGGCGTCTACGAGAAGCTGCGACAAACGCTGCGGGCGAACGGGCGCGAGACTTGGCTGGCGGAGGAGATGGGCGAACTGACCGACCCGGCGAATTACCGGGTGAAGCCGGAGGCCGCCTGGAGGCGCGTCAAGCTCAAGGTCCGCACGCGCCGCCAGCTGGCCGTCTTGATGGAAATCGCGGCCTGGCGCGAGCGGCTGGCGCAGGAGGTCGATCAGCCGCGCCCGCGCCTGCTCAAGGACGATGCGATCAACGACCTGGCGATCCAGGCGCCGCAGTCCGTGGAGGAGATGTCGCGGCTGCGTACGATAAGCGAAGGCTTCGCGCGGTCTGCGCGCGGACAAGATATCCTGGCGGCGGTTCAGCGCGGTCTGGAGCGCGATCTGGAAGATGTGCCCGAGATCAAGCGCGGCGAGCCGATTTCAGCCGAGGCGCAGGCGGTCGCCGATCTGCTGCGTGTGCTGCTCAAAGCGGTGGCTGCGCGCAACGATGTTGCGCCGCGCCTCATCGCCACGAGTGATGATCTGGACAAGATCGCCGTCGATAGCGAGGCCGATGTGCACGCGCTGCAAGGCTGGCGGCGCGAGCTGTTCGGCGAGCAGGCGCTGGCGCTTAAGGCTGGACGGCTGACGCTCGGCATAGAGAACGGCCAGGTGGCGACATTCCCGTCCCCGGACATCGGCGCGGACGACGCCTTCACGACCTCCGCGGGAAGCGCACGCGCCGAACGCGATTTGCGGTGACGTCGCAGCACGCTGTTGCGAGGCGTCGCCAGCACCAAACCTCGGCGGGGCGGACGCTGAGGATTCGCTTCGCCCCGCGTTCGGCTTCAGCAGCGCGTTGCTTTGGTCTGGATTGTTTCGCTTCGTTCGCAATGACGGGGGCCGGCGCGGTTCAATCTGGTGGAACACCATTGGGCCGCATTCGTTCTGACTGAACCAGGCCACGTCATGCCCGTGCTTGACACGCGCATCCATGATCTTAGCCAGCGTGCGTTTCAGCTGGGTTGCCGGATCAAGTCCGGCAACGACGAAGATGGGATTACCTGGTTCTGATCGAAAAGCGCTCTGCTAGAGCACTTTCAGCAAAAGTGGGTCCCGGTTTTGCGTCAGGAGCCAA
>CAZYUT010000173.1:0-3757 GCA_964650735.1 uncultured Hyphomicrobiaceae bacterium | reverse complement strand
GCTACGTCATGGACCCCTCGCCGATCCCGAAATTCGACAACCCGAAGATGGACAAATGCCCGGCGCTGCAGCTTTTCGGCGCGGGCCGCGAGCAGCGGATTTACGCGCTGCCGCCGTTCACGCGGGTGGAGAGCCTGGATTTCGAGGACCACCCGTTCGAGCGCACGCGGTTTGACCAGCCATGCGCGTTGTGCGGGGCGGAGGGTGTTTATCTCGATGAGGTCGTGACGGACGACCAGGGCGGGCGGATGTTTGTCTGCTCCGACACCGATTATTGCGAAGCGCGGCGCGGGGATCGCTGTTGCGCCAGCAGTTAATTTAATTTAATATTTTTACGCAATGCGGAACAGGCATTTCGAGGGTGGTATCGCGTATGTTTTATGAGTGGTTCGAACACTTTCTGCACAATCTTCGGGTGTGGGAGGGAGATTTTACCTGGTACAAGGCGCTGTCAGCGGCGCTTGCGTCGGGAATTGGCCTCGCGATCATAAGAATAAGTATGATGGTTTGGAGATATTCGTCACAGCATGTGAGAAATTTGTTGCGCTGCCGTGAACGTGTATCGAAAGCCCTGTCCGCCGTCTCCGAAAACGGGACCGGCATATGGTTATCTAAAAGCCCCGAATTTCCAGCGAATTATTCAGCATTGATCAAGAATAGTATCCCGATTATCGTTGTCGGAAACCTCAAAGGCGGTGTTGGCAAAACGACGATCGCTGCGAACCTGGCGGCTCATTATACGTGTCAGGGGAAGCGTGTGTTGCTGATCGATCTCGACTTCCAAGGCTCGCTGTCCTCGATGGTCTCGGATGGTTGGATGCCAACCGCTGCCACAACGAACCAGGTGTCGGCTGCATCGCGATTGGTAGGCTCGCCCGATCCACGCGATGTCCTGTTACATGAGGCGCAAACAATTCATTTTCCTTGGAATTCCGCTGGCTTGGCAGCACGAAAGCGCGGCGAACTCAAAGCTATTTCGGCATTCTATGATCTGGCGCGTACTGATAATCGAGTCATGGTCGAATGGCTACTCGATTGCTATGAAGGGACGTCCGATCCTCGATACTGGATGTCCGAGGCGCTTCACCATCCAGACATTCAAGCGAAATACGACTGCATCATCATCGACGCGCCGCCAAGGATGGTAACTGGCTTTATTCAAGCGCTTTGCGCAAGCACGCACGTCTTGATTCCTACTATACTTGACCATGTATCCGCAGATGCAGTGGATCGTTTCGTCACGCAGCTTGAACAGGAAAAAGCTCTATGGCCGCACCTACGCGTGGCAGGTGTTGTCGCGACGATGTGCTCAACAAAGCTCACTCTGTATGAGCGTGATGTCATTCGTTTTCTTCTGGACCGGCTCAACCAGCATAAACTGAGGCCACAACTGGTAACAGTAGACGCCTTTATTTCGCGCAACAGCCTGCTGAACCGCGAGTCGGGGCAGGGTATCGCCTATGCGTCGCCCAGCAATGCCAAGGAATTTGTGGCGTTGCGTGAAAACTTTGCCTCGCTTGCCCGCTCCATAAAGCGAATTTCTCATAAGGAGCATACGAATGAAACTTGGGAAAATTGGCTCCGCGCTGGCCAAAACGGTGGAGCCGCTCCAGCACTTGCAAGCCAGCGTGGCCGCAGCGCACATCGACAGCCTGAGCAAGCTCTTTAACGAATTTCAAGATACGGACACACAGGAGTTCGTCAAAGCCGCAAACGCTGTGAGTATTCGAAATCAGGCGGGAGCCGCGACTGTACAAGGCGTTCACGAGAGCTTGAGGAACGTCATTGCTTTTGCCAAAGCAACCGGTGCGACGAAGGGAAGCCTGACAACTCTTGACGCTGCGCTTTCGTGCGTATCTGCGGCGCCGGCCCAGGACATTTCTTTTGATGATTTTGCTGACGCAATTCGGTCCGCGCTGAACGTTGATGTCGTCCAGCTATACGTCGGGAAACTCGAAGAAACATTGGGCAAATACGAGTTTGACAAGGTTTTCGCACAATTAGAAAGCGATAAGCGCGTAAAAAAGAATGACATGGTCCAAATTGCCTCGAATTTCGTTAGTCGTACTGCGAAATCGACGTCAAGGAAAGAGTGCCTTAGGCGCATCTACGCCCGCCATGCCAGCCTGATTGACTCGCGCCATAAGCGCGAATGGCAGAAAGGCAAATCGGCTGCCTGAATGGGTCGATATGAGAATGGATGAGACGCCGCTGCTGCGCGCGGAGGGGCTGACGCGCTACTACGGCGCGCGGCTCGGCTGCGCCGATGTCGATCTGGAGGTCTTCGAGGGCGAGGTGCTGGCGGTCGTCGGCGAATCCGGCTCCGGCAAATCGACGCTGCTCGGCCTGCTCTCGACCCAGCTTGCGCCGACGCGCGGGGCGATCACCTATCGCGGCCGCGACGGCCAGACCCGCGACCTGCTGGCCCTGAGTGAAGCCGAGCGGCGGATGCTGCTGCGCACCGACTGGGGCTTCATCCATCAGGACCCGCGCGAGGGCCTGCGAATGCGCGTGTCGGCGGGCGGGAATGTCGGCGAGCGGCTGATGGCGGTTGGCTGGCGGCACTACGGCAATATCCGCGGCGCGGCGGCGGACTGGCTGGGGCGCGTCGAGATCGACACCGGCCGCATCGACGACCGGCCGGAGACCTTTTCCGGCGGGATGCGCCAGCGCCTGCAGATCGCCAAGAACATGGTCACGCGCCCGCGCCTGGTTTTCATGGACGAGCCGACCGGCGGGCTGGATGTCTCGGTTCAGGCGCGGCTTCTCGATCTGATCCGCGGGCTGGCGAGCGAAACCGGGCTGGCGGCAATCATCGTCACACATGATCTCGCGGTGGCGCGGCTGCTCTCGCACCGGATGATGGTGATGCGCGAGGGCCGCGTGATCGAGACGGGGCTGACCGACCAGGTGCTGGACGACCCGCGCGCGCCCTACACGCAGCTTCTGGTGTCTTCGGTTTTGCAGGGGTAGACGATGGCGGAGGCGATCCGGCTTGAGCGCGTGGCCAAGAGCTTCACGATGCACTTGCGCGGCGGCGCGGTGCTGCCGGTGGTGCGGGGCGTGTCCTTCGTGGTCGCGCCGGGCGAGTGCGTGGCGCTCGGCGGGCCGTCGGGGGCTGGCAAATCGTCGATCCTGAAGATGATTTTCGGTAATTATCGCGCAGATGCCGGGGCGATTTGGCTGCGCGACGGCGGCGAATGGGTCGATGTCGTGCGCGCCGATCCGCGCCGGGTGCTGGCGTTGCGGCGGCGCACGCTCGGCTATGTCAGCCAGTTCCTTAGGGCGATCCCCCGCGTTCCAGCGCGCGAGCTGGTTGCCGCGGCGGCGCGCGATGCCGGGCTGGAAGCGAACGCCGCGCAGGCGCGGGCCGCGACACTGCTCGACCGGCTAAACGTGCCGGAGCGGCTATGGGGCCTGCCGCCCGCGACGTTTTCCGGCGGGGAGCAACAGCGCGTGAACCTCGCGCGCGGGCTGGCCGCCGAGCATCCGATCCTGCTGCTGGACGAGCCGACCGCCTCGCTCGACGTCGAAAGCCGCGACCGCGCGGTGGCGCTTATCCGCGAGCGGCGCGATGCCGGAGCGGCCATCCTGGGCATTTTCCACGACGCGCTGGCCCGCGAAGCCCTCTGCGACCGCGTCATCGACGTCAGCCGCTTCGCCGCGCAGGCAGCCTCGGCCTAAACGTCCAGTTCCACGCGGCCGATCGGGTTCGAGCAGCAGGCGAGGATATAACCGGCCTCGATGTCCTCCTCGC
>CAZYUT010000172.1:0-3763 GCA_964650735.1 uncultured Hyphomicrobiaceae bacterium | reverse complement strand
AAGCTGCTCGCCTCGGAAACCGCCGATACGCCAGCCTTCGATCTGGGCGAGCGCATTTTCCATCAGAAGTTCGGCTATGGCGAAGTCGCGCAGATCGACGGCAACAAGCTGACGGTGGATTTCGACAAAGCCGGGCGCAAGCGCGTCGTCGCCTCCTTCGTTGAGCGCCATTAGCGCGTCAGGTTCGCGCTGCTTCCCATTCCCGCCCCGCGCGGGCATAATGCTGTGGCGTCTCCAAGCTGCTTTCTGCTTCCCGTTTTGATTAGCTATTCGAGACCTTGGTTGCTGCAGCCGCACTGATGTGCTCGGCTAAGCCAATTCCCGCCCCGTCAGTTGAGCATTTGATTTAATGGCGATATCTCTGGTTTGATCGGCGATCGCATTATGTCGATACGGTTGGGAGAGTTTCAATGTCTGTCTCAACGCAGAATAAGCGTGCAACTCTGGCAGATCGCGCCGCAGACGCGGCAGAGGATGCAGTATTAGTGGTTGGCTCGAAACCAAAAATCACTATACCAGCCTTGTCCTTCTCTCAATGTTATTGCGCGAATGCAGCAGTGTTGCGCGTGCAGGACTTGGCGAGATCCACTCAGATTATTTCTGTATTGTCCCGCGATTACGCAATGGATTACCGAGATGTGATTACGAGGAATCTCGACCGAATGATTGGTGCCCGGATCGATGAAGCTATATTGATCGGAACCTTGCCATTCCAACCTATTTCCAAGTCCCTTCGCGCAGTCCTGGGCAAAACTCCGATGAAAAAGCTTGGGAGCATCCAGCGGACGCGCGCGGTTATAAGCAAAATTGGCTGGAGCAATTCTTGGACATTAATGCGCGCGCGTACCGGCGCTCTCTCAACCACAATACGTTTGATCAGCAAGCAAGAGCACATGGGCATTAAACCCTCGACCGGGTTGTACGCGGTGCTTCTCGCCTTTGATCGGCATGCTGATGCGGACATACACGTTTCTGGCATTGGCCTTGATCCCGATGGCGTCTTTACAGATAGCGGATCGAAAGGACGCAGCCACATCCCTGTAGATCGCTTGTTGGTCGATTGGTTGATCAACAGTGGGCGTGTGTATTTCCACGATCTCTAAGAACGAGGATGTGTTGGCCATCTCAGGCCGACGATCTTCTGTCTTATACGCGTTGTTGCCGCCGAGCTTCCCATTCCCGCCCCGCGCGGGCATAATGCCGCTGCCGCGCCGAGCCGGGAGACATGACGATGAGCCAGAGCGCCGTTCCATCGCCGGAGCCCCCCCAACCCGAGCCGCGTCGGTCCGTGCGGGCTGCGGGCCGGCAGGCCGAGGCAACCGACAAGCCCGGCAAGATCGTCGAGATCGCCGCCGTCCGCGACCTTGAGGGCGACGAGAAATTCATCCCGGTCTCGCAGTTCGCGCTGGTGGAGGCGCTGGCCGCGCCGCATCGCTGGCCGGGGCATGACCCGGCGCAGGTGCGGCTGCTGTTCGACTACATCACGCGCTGGCGCAATCTCTACTATTCCGACAAGCTCGACCGGCTGACTGAAAACTACCTGCCCTTCGATCCGGACGCAGATATCAGCGGCGTCGCCGATTTGCCGGAGCAGCAACTCGCCGAGCATCAGGCGCGGCTGTTCGTGGAGCTTCGCAAGCTGGTCGAAGGCGCGAATTACGACGAGATCACGCAAGACGAGGTCGACAAGATCCTCACCGCCAATTCGCCTTATGGCGTCGCCGTGCATGTCGAGCTGAGCGAGTTCGAAGACCTGATGCTGTATGCGCGCGGGGCGACTGTCGAGGAGCGATGGGAGCGTGACTGGCGCTGGCTGTTCTTAAAACATCGCTGCTACCGTGTGCCGATCTTCCAGCGGCTGTTCCTGGCGCTCAAATTCAAGTCGGAGGAGGCGCGGGCGCAGGAGATTATGCAGCGCTACGGCCTGAGCGAGAAGCGGGCGCGCAAGCGCGTCAAGAAGGAGCGCGCGCATCTGCCGCCCTCCGTGTGTGCGCGCAGCGTCCACATCAAGGTGTTCAAGCATATTCCGCAAATCGACCTTGAGATGCTGTTCCCGAACACGCAGGTTCGGCTGAAGCACATCGACAAAATCAAACTGTGGGTGACAGGCGGCAGTGGCGGGGTGATCGGCCTCGTTACTGCCGTGCCGAAGATTATGGCCTCGACGGCAAGCGTGGCGACCAACCCGATCACGCTCATTATGGCGCTCGGAGGCCTCGGGGCAGTGTTCTTCCGGCAGGTGATGAACTTCTTCAACACCCGCAACAGATACATGATGCAGTTGGCGCAGAACCTTTATTTCCAGAGCCTGTCAAACAATCGCGGCGCGCTGACGCTGTTGATCGACCGTGCCGAGGAGGAGGACATCAAGGAAGACATCCTGCTCTATTCGCTGCTGTTGAAGGAAACAGTCTACCGCCATCAGATTGACGACGCGAAGCAGGCGATCGAACAGTTCCTGCAGCATGAATTCGGTGTGCGCGTCGGGTTCGACATTGCGGACGCGCTGAACCGGCTCAGCCGCGATGGGCTTGTGCGCGAAATGCCCGATGGCGAGTTGCGCGCGCTGCCGCTTGCCGAGGCGCTGGCGTTCCTCCGGGACCTATGGAGTGACGCGCTGGACCGCGACCTGACCCGGCAAGGCTACGCCGCGTGACAGCCGGGCCGATGTATCGGCTGACGATTGGCCTGGGCGGTGAGCTGGAGGCGCAACGCTTCTGTGACGTCCTCGACGCCGATTTCGAAGCGCGCGATGCCGCCGACGCCGTGAGCCTCAGCTATTACGAGGACAATGAGGACGGCTGGATTGTCGAGGTAATTGGCGCGGAGGTGCCCGGCCTGTGCATCATCCGCGCGGCTGCGCGCAAGGCGTTTTGCGACCCGGCCGGCTTCCCCCCGCTTTCCGTCGTGCGAATGCCGGACATCGACTGGGTGGCGCACAGCCAGCAGGGCCTGCCGCCCGTGCGCGCTGGAAGCTTCGTCATCCACGGCAGCCATGATCGCGACCGCGTGCATGGCCGTCGGCTCGGAATCCAGATCGATGCGGGCCAGGCCTTCGGCACCGCGCATCATGGCACGACGCTGGGATGCCTGATCGCACTGGACTGGCTGTCGCGGCTCAAACCCATCGGCAAGGTTCTGGATTTGGGCACCGGGACAGGCGTGCTGGCCATCGCGGCGGCGAAGCGCGGCGCGTGCGTTCTCGCAACAGACATCGACGAAACCGCCGTGCGGGTGGCCGAGGAGAACGTCGCGCTCAACAGCGCAGATCACGCCGTCACCTGCTTGCGGGCGGACGGGCTGCGCCACCCGGCGATCCGCGTACGCGCGCCCTACAATCTTGTGCTTGCGAACATTCTCGCAGAGCCGCTCATGGGCATGGCGAATGACATCCGCCGTGTCGTCGCGCCCAGCGGGGTCGTCGTGCTGTCGGGGATTTTGCGCGATCAGGGCTGGCGGGTGACGCGGAGGTTCGATGCCGCAGGGTTCGTCCTGTGGCGGCGTATTGACCGGGCGGGCTGGACCACCCTCGTCATGATACGCCGCCGTGATTTGCCTGCAGGTTAGAGCCGGATCTGGTCTGATTGCCGCGGATTCGGCCCTGTCCGCCTGATCTGCTGTGCAGTTTACCCGAAAACCGGTCCCCATCCCGGAGCAAGGCCGGGACAGGCTTTTCGGATCGCGCCGTAGAGCCTGTTCAATGAAAGCTGAGGCTCTGAATAGGGTCAAAGTCCTGGGTTGTCGCACTTCTGGACGCAAAACC
>CAZYUT010000171.1:0-3795 GCA_964650735.1 uncultured Hyphomicrobiaceae bacterium | reverse complement strand
GGCCGAAGCTGCGGCCGAGGAAGCTGAATTGGAAGCAAAAACTGCTGCGGAGGGCTGAGACAAAGGGTGAATTCGGTGGCTGAAAGCGCTATATCTAGGCGGGAAGTCACGCGGCGCTGCGCAGTAACGCGCGAAGTGCGCCCTGAACCCGAGTTGCTGCGCTTCGTTGCCGATGCCGATGGCGTTATCTGCTTCGATCTGAAGCGGAAGCTTCCGGGCCGCGGGGTATGGATCAGCGCGTCAAAACCGGCCCTTGCACACGCCGTGCAGCGAAAGGCGTTCAATCGCTCGTTGCGCCGGAACGTCGAGGTGCCGGCGGATCTTCCAGACCGCGTTGAGGATGCCCTGCGCCGGGATGCGCTAAACCGCCTGTCGCTGGCGAATAAGGCTGGACAGGCCATATCCGGTTTTGCAAAGGTCGCGCAAGCGATAGACAAGGGCAAAGCCGCCGCGCTGGTCCATGCCGAGGAGGCCGCGCCGGATGGCTGTCGGCGCCTTGACAAAAAATTCATCGCGCAGGGCGGCGATGAAGGCGGCACGCGCGCCGAACAGGTTTTCCGGTTCCCTCTTGAAGCTCTGAGCCAGGCACTCGGGCGGGACAATGTCAAGCATGCCGCCGCGCTGGAAGGTGGCGCGGCCGCAAGCTTTGTTGCAGCTGCAAAACGGCTGCGTCACTTTACGGGAGAGCGGATCGCGCGCGACAGCGGTTCTTCGAGCGGCGAAACACCAGCCGGAAACACAGAACCGGCGAAACAGGATACTGCATGAGCGATACCAAAGAGACCGAAAGCGGCAGCAAGCGCACTTCGCGCAAGACGATAACCCTGAACCTCGGCAAGTCCGTTGAACAGGGGCGCGTGCGACAAAGTTTCAGCCACGGCCGGTCGAAGCAGGTGCTCGTCGAGAAGAAGCGCAAGCGTAGCGCAGCCCCGCCCGCCCAGCAGACCGAGACGACGAAACCCGCCGCGCCGGCCCAGCCGAAACCGGCCGAGGCCAAGGGCCGCGGCGAAGCGCAGGCGCGCGCGGCGGCCAAGCCCGAGACCAAGCCTTCTGAGAAGGGTGAGCGCGTGCTGCGCCAGCTCTCGGAGGAAGAGCGCGACGCCCGGGTGCGCGCGTTAAATGAGGCGCGCAAGCGCGAAGAAGTCGAGCGCCAGGAGCGCGAACGCCGCGCGGCCGAAGAGGCGGAACTCGAGCGCGAGCGCGCGGCGGAGGAGGCCAAGCGCAAAGCCGAGGAAGCGGCGCAACCGGCTGAGACCGCCGAGGCCGAAGCCAAGGCGCCGGAGCCGGCCGGGGACGCTGAGGCCGAGCCTGCACAGGCCGAGACGAAGGCACAACCGCAGGACGCCGAAGCGGCTGGAAAAACGCCGGCAGCCGAGGCCGAGGCTCAGCCAGAAGCGCGCAAGCGTCCGGCGAAGCCAGACGAGGAGGTCGAGGAAGAGGAGACCCGCAAGGGCAAGGGCGACGCCCGCGGCAAGAAAGGGCGCGCCGAACAACGACCCGCCGTCAAGCGCCCGGCCGGCGAGGAACGCCGCGCCCGCTCGAAGCTGACGCTCGCCAACGCGCTGGATGACGAGCATCGCGAACGCAGCCTGGCATCACTCCGCCGCCAGCGCGAGCGCCAGAAGAAGCAGGCCGCCGCCCTGCGCGAAGAAGGCAAGAAGATCACGCGCGAAGTGCAAATCCCCGAGGCGATCACCATTCAGGAACTGGCCAACCGTATGACCGAGCGCGCGGTGGACGTCATCAAGTTTCTGATGAAGCAGGGTCAAATGCACAAGATCAACGACGTGATCGACGCCGATCTCGCCGAGCTGATCGTCATGGAATTCGGTCATACGCCGAAGCGCGTCTCAGAGGCCGACGTGGAAGAGGGCTTCCTGGGCGGCGCCGACCGCGAGGAGGATCTGGCGCCGCGCGCGCCGGTCGTGACGGTGATGGGCCATGTCGATCACGGCAAGACCTCGCTGCTCGACGCCTTGCGCAAGGCGAACGTGGTGGCGGGCGAGGCCGGCGGCATCACCCAGCACATCGGCGCGTATCAGGTGGAGACCGAAGATGGCCGGCCGGTAACGTTCATCGACACGCCGGGCCATGCCGCCTTCACTGCGATGCGCGCGCGCGGCGCGAAAGTGACGGACGTGGTGGTGCTGGTGGTCGCAGCGGATGACGGCGTGATGCCCCAGACCGTTGAAGCCATTGACCACGCAAAGGCCGCCAAAGTGCCAATGATCGTGGCCATCAACAAGATCGACAAGCCAGACGCCGACCCGAGCCGCGTGCGCACCGAGCTGTTGCAGCATGAGGTGATTGTCGAGAGCATGTCAGGCGAAACGCTGGAGGTCGAGGTCTCCGCGCTGAAGCGTATGAACCTCGACAAGCTGCTGGAGGCGATCCAGTTGCAGGCCGAACTGCTGGAGCTAAGGGCGAACCCGGATCGCCCCGGCGAAGGCGTCGTGATCGAGGCGAAGCTCGAACGCGGCCGCGGTCCGGTCGCAACAGTGCTTGTGCAGCGCGGCACGCTCAAGGTCGGCCAGATCGTCGTGGCAGGCCGCTCCTGGGGCAAGGTCCGCGCGCTCATCAATGATCGCGGCGAAAACACGGCCGAGGCTGGCCCGTCGCAGCCGGTGGAGATCCTCGGCCTCGACAGCGCGCCAGAGGCCGGCGATCAGTTCGCGGTGGTGGAAAACGAAGCCCGCGCGCGCGAAATCACCGATTATCGTCAGCGCAAGCTGCGCGAGGTGAAGGCGGCCGGCGCCGGCTCCCGCGGCTCCCTTGAAAAGATGATGAGCCAGCTTGGCGATGAGGGTGCGAAGGAGTTCCCGCTTATCATCAAGGGCGACGTTCAAGGCTCGGTCGAGGCAATCATCGCCGCGCTTGAGAAGCTTGGCACGGAGGAAGTCGAAGCGCGCGTGGTCCATGCGGGCGTCGGCGGTGTGACGGAATCTGACGTGACGCTGGCCAAAGCATCGAATGCGGCGATCGTCGGCTTCAATGTTCGCGCCAACACACAAGCCCGTCAGGCCGCGCGGCAGGAAGGCATCGAAATCCGCTATTACAATGTCATCTACGACCTGGTCGATGACATCAAGGCGGCCATGTCCGGCCTGCTGGCGCCGACCTTGCGCGAGACCTTCCTCGGCAACGCAGAAATCCTGGAGGTGTTCAACATCACCAAGGTCGGCAAGGTCGCCGGCTGTCAGGTCACCGAGGGCAAAGTCGAACGCGGCGCGGGCGTACGCCTGATCCGCGACAACGTCGTCGTCCACGAAGGCAAGCTCTCAACCCTCAAGCGCTTCAAGGACGAGGTGAAGGAGGTCCAGGTCGGCCAGGAATGCGGCATGTCCTTCGAGAATTATCAGGATATCCGCCAAGGTGACATCATCGAGTGTTACCGCGTCGAGAAGGTGGAGCGCTCGCTGTAAGGCGGCGCAGCTTCGGCGGGAGCCGGCTTGGCGGCCCCGCGCACCTCACGAGATGAGGAGTTCCTGAAATGGGCAAACAACGATCAGCGCGCGGGCCATCCCAGCGCCAGTTGCGGGTCGGCGAAATGCTGCGGCACACGTTGGCCGATATCCTTCTGCGCGGCGACATCGCCGATCCGGAATTGAGCGGCCTGCGCATCACAATTGCCCAGGTCGCGCCAAGCCCGGACATGCGCAACGCCACGGTCTATGTGCAGACCGCGAAGGATCAGATGGCTCGCACGCTGGAGGCGTTGTCGCGGCACAAGAGGTTTCTGCGCGGAGAGATCGCCCGGCGCGTGGAACTGAAATACATCCCCGAGCTGCGCTTCGC
>CAZYUT010000170.1:0-3856 GCA_964650735.1 uncultured Hyphomicrobiaceae bacterium | reverse complement strand
CAGGCGTGATTGACGGCATCCACAGCCGCTATGCGCGCTTTGTCGTCGAGCAGGCGGCCATCGCGGGCGCGCTCAACGCCGGCCTGCTGGCTGACCAGGCCGAAGCGGGGAAGGCCGCTGCCGAAATTGCCGCGCGGCTCGACCGCTGGTCGGAAGAAACCGAACGCGGTTGGGAAGGCTCTGTGACCGAAGACGGCTTGATGCTCACGCGCGAGGTCCGCAGCGTCCGCGAGGCGCATGTGATCGACAAGGCCCTGCTGGCTTCCTCCGACGCGCGCAAGCTGGACGGCATGAAGACTGATTTGGCCGAGATCTACGGGAGCCCCGGGATCTTGAGGCGCAAGGAGCAAGAGATCCCGATTTACGGACCGCGCGGCCTGCTCGATGAAGTGTACGCTGCGGGCCGGAAAGGCATTTCCGTGCAGCGCTACAAAGGCTTGGGCGAGATGAACCCGGACCAGCTTTGGGAAACCACGCTCGACCCCAGTACGCGCACGCTGCTGCAGGTAACCGTGCAGGAGCTGGACGAGGCGGACGAGACCTTCTCCGCGCTGATGGGCGACGTTGTCGAAAGCCGGCGCGAGTTCATCCAGCAGAACGCGCTGGAGGTCGCCAACCTCGACGTGTAAAGGGCGCTATCTGCCGATACGCATGCCTGGCTATTACGCCGGCTCGGAGCGCGCCGCGCCGCGCCCCTTTAGCCAGTTCAGCGCTAGCACCGCAAGCAGGACCGCCGCGCCAACAGCCTCGACCGCATAATCCGGGTGGAAAACGGCGACCGTGGCCGGAACCACCAGCAGCCGCGAGACCGGGTCCATTGGCGCGAACAGCCAGCCCTCAATCGCGGCGGCGAATGCCGCCAGCGCGAGGATCGCAATCGCCCCCGCCCAGAGCACCGCCATGACCGGCCCGCCAAGGATGATCTCCGGGTTGTACACCATGAACACCGGGATCAGATAAAGCCCCTTGGCAAACTTCCAGGCCTGAACGCTGGTCTCCATCGGCTTCGACCCCGCGATCGCCGCGCCCGCGAACGCGGCAAGCGCGATTGGCGGCGTTACGTTGCTGTCCTGGGAATACCAGAACACCACCAGATGCGCGATGATGAGCGGGATGCCGAAATCCTCTGTAAGCGCGGGGCCGACAAGGACGATCAGCACGATGTACGCCGCCGTCACCGGCAGGCCCATGCCGAGCACGAGGCTGGCGATGAGGACAAGCGCGAGGGCAGCGACGAGATAGCCGCCCGAGAACGAGACCATGATCGATGAGAACTTGAGGCCCAGCCCCGTCAGACCGACCACACCTACGATGATCCCCGCCACGGCGCAGGCGACAGAGACGGCCACCGCATTCCGGGCTCCTAGCGCCATCGCCATGAGCATCATCTGCACGCCATTGCGTAGTGCGCCGGTTATCCGCGCCACCGTGACAGGCGTGCCCGCCCGCGGCTCAAGAATGAACAGATCAATCATGCCGCGGAGCATCGCGACCCCGATTACCGACACGATCGCCCAGAACCCAACCCGCATCGGCGACAGGCCGGCGGACAGCAGCCAGATCAGCACGCCAAGCGGGATGAGATATTGCCAGCCGCGCGCCATCACGTCGACGAACTGCGGTAGCTGGTCCCGCGACATGCCCTTCATGCCCGCCTTCATCGCGACGATGTGCACGAAAAGATATACCGTGCCGAGGTAAAGGATCGCCGGAAAGATCGACATGACGACGATGTCGATATACGGGATGCGCGTATATTCCGAGATCAGGAACGCGCCCGCGCCCATCAGCGGCGGCGTGATCTGTCCGCCGGTCGAGGCCGCCGCCTCGATGCCGCCGGCCTGCGCGGGCCGGTAGCCGAGCCGTTTCATCAGCGGGATTGTGAATGCGCCGGTGGTGACAACGTTAGCGATCGCCGAGCCGGAGATCGACCCCATGCCCGCCGATGCCAGCACCGCCGCCTTGGCAGGCCCGCCGGGACGCCGCCCGATCGCGGCGTAGGCAAGATCGATGAAGAAGCGGCCGCCGCCCGTGACCTCCAGGAACGCGCCGAACAGCACGAACATGAAGATGTAGGTCGCGGCGACGCCGAGCGGCAGGCCGAAGATCCCTTCTTGGCCGAGGTAAAGCTGGCCAACCAGCCGGTCCACCGAGTTGCCGCGATGCTCCAGAATGCCGGGCAGCCAGGCGCCCAGCTCCGGCAGTGCGCCGCGCGAACCGGCCAGCGCGTAGAGGATCGCGGCGACGCCGATGAGCGTCATCACGAGGCCGATGGCGCGGCGGCTGGCCTCTAGGACCACCAATGTCGCGACGATCCCCATCAGGATATCGGTTTCGTTCCAGAAACCGGCGCGCAACACGATCTCGTTGATATTCCAAGAGATGTAACCGCCGCTGAGCGCGCCCGCCGCGACGAGCGCGCCGTCGATGAGCCAGCCGATGACGCCCCGGCTGCGGCCCTGACCCCAAATCGGATACAGCAGGAAGACGAGGACGAGGATGAAACCCAGATGGATCGGTCGCTGGTAGAACAGCCCAAGCGGCTCGACGCCCGCCGCATAAAGCTGGAACAGCGAAAGCGCGATGCCGACAGCGGCGATAAGCAGCATCACCACACGCGGCTGGTCGCTGCCGGGGAAGCGGATTTCGGCCTGGGGCGTCGATATCGGGGTGGTATTCAAAGCAGGCTCCTTCGCCATGGCCGGCATCCGGGCCAGACGTCCACGCATGAACCGCTCTGCTGGCGCACGGTCAAGGCTCCCTTCGGCGGCGAGCAGGTTGTCCGGCGTTCTGCTGGCGCGCTCCGGCGTTAACGGTCCCCGCGCAGCCGGATGAAGGCGCGCTCTCCTGCGGCAACAGCTGACAAGCCGTAGGTTTCCCCACCAATTTCCAGCAAGTGGCCGACGCGCGCAGAGCCGACGCGCAACACAATCACGTTGCCAGGAATGGGCGCGTTGATCCCTTCGATCCAGTAGCCGCCGCCTGGCGCGGACACCAAGCGCCCGCCGCGCCCCTCGACGGTTCCGAGGCCAGCAGCGAAGTCATGCAGGAAAGACCGCACAAGGACCATCCGCCCGCCATCGTTGTTGAAGCAATCCGCAACCTTGCCGCCAGTCACGGAATGGCGCCATCGCAGACACCAGCCCGCGCCAGGCGGGGCCGGAGCCTCGACCAGCACGTTGCCGTCAGGGCGCTCGACGCGAAGCACGTTTTCAGCCTGCACGGCTCTGGCGCCAAGCCCCGAAAGAAAAAGGGCGGCCGCAAGCAGCCACCCTATTCCGCAAGCGTCACGGGCGAAGCTCATTCCGGATGTCAGCGCCCGTTTCCTCGTAGTAGCGCAGCGCGCCGGGATGCATCGGGATCGGCGTTGCGCCCAGCGAGAACTCCACCGTGGTGTCGTTCGCCGCCGGATGCACGGCGATCAGCTCATCCACATGCTCGAACATGTTTTTGGTGATCTGATAGGCGAGCTCCTCGTCCATCGCCGCATTCACCACCAGCACGTTGGGAACCGCGATCGTCTGTACCGGCTCCTCGACGCCGTCATAAATGCCTTCGCGCAGCGTGTAGGCCGAGAACACCGGCTCCGCCTCTCGCGCCGCAGCGATTTCATCTTCGCTGAGCGGCACGAGCTTGATGTCGCGGGTAGCGGCGAGGTTCATGATCGAGCTGGTCGGCGGGCCGACGCTCCAGAAGCCGGCGTCGATGTCGCCGTCGCGCAGCGCATCGGCGGTCTCGTTGAAGTTCAGGCGTTGCTCCTCGATGTCGTCGTAGGTGATGCCGTTCGCTTCGAGGATGGCGCGAGCATTCACTTCCGTACCGGACCCCGGCGCGCCGACGGATACGCGCTTGCCTT
>CAZYUT010000169.1:0-3908 GCA_964650735.1 uncultured Hyphomicrobiaceae bacterium | reverse complement strand
CTAGATAGACGAAATCGCTTGCGCTCACATCACGATGTCAGCCTTGCACGTCACAGCGGCCGGAACTGTCCGGGCGCTGCCAGCGCGAATTTGCTCGCGCGCGACCGGCTCGGCGAATGTCACACCGAAGCGCAGCACATCGGCCTCGCGCAGCGCGGGAAAGGCCAGCCCTGTAAGCACTTCGACAGTGGTGAGGCGCACCTGCTCGGTGATCGGGTCGAACCGCACGGGCCGCGCATGGTCGAAATCGCGCTGCCAGACGAGGAAAGTCGCCGCGCGCAACGCGCCGTGGTGTTTGACCGCGACGATCTTCCAGAAGCCAGCAGGCACCCGTATTGGCTCTTCGCCAGGCACATTGACAATCTCCGGATCGTCGGGCATCAGCACCGGGCCGGTGAACACCGCCGCGCGCTGATCGCCGCCATCAGCCAGCTCCAGCATCCAGTTCTCGATTTCCGCCCAGGCGGTTGCGTGAAGCCGATTATGCTGGGGCACGATATTGGTCCAGAAGAAGGATTGACGATCGGCGAGCTCGGCGGTTTCGCGCTCGCCCCAGTGCAGCGATCTGCGCCGGGCCAGATGGCCCCTGTCCCACGGGTTGTTGAGATAGCCGCGATCGTTGTCGACCTGCAATTCGGCCGGGACTTTCGGATCGAACCGGAAGCTGTCGCTCCGCGTGATCGCGCCTTCAGGCAGCAGCGTCGCGCCGTCAATGTTGTGTGCGGACACAATGGCGAACCCGCGCGACGCGTTGAAAATCAGCGAGAAATAGGTGTGTTCAACCGGCTGCGCATCGTTGAAGGTATCAGGGCGCAAACGCGAGGAGAGTTCGGGCAGCGGCAGGTCGCATCCGGGAATGAATTCTGGGTCATACACGCCGTAGCCCTCCAAATTGCGCTGAGCTTCGTCGAAAATGTTTATGCGCGAATTCTTTAACCTAGTCGCCGCTTCACGCCCACTATCGCCCGAACAAGCTGTTTATGAGCCCCCGAAATCCCGCAGCGCCAGCGCGCAAAATGGCCTTGCCGCGCTTGCTGAACGGCGGATAGCGCATCGCCAGGTCGATCGAGGTGCTCTGGCGGAAGATGGCCTTGGCGTTGCTGAAGGTCTCGAAACCAGCCCAGCCGTGATATTTGCCCATGCCGCTTTCGCCGACGCCGCCGAACGGCAGCTCCGGCGAGACCACGTGAAGGATGGTGTCGTTCACGCAGACGCCGCCCGCAGAGGTGCCGTCGATAACGCGATCGATGGTGCCGCCGTCGTTGGAGAACACATAAAGCGCGAGCGGTTTGTGGCGTGCGTTGATGAATTGGATCGCCTCATGAATGTCCTCGACCGCGAGCACGGGCAGGATGGGGCCGAAAATTTCTTCCTGCATGACCGGTGCGTCCGGCGGCACGTCGCGCAACACTGTGGGGGCGATGTAGAGCTGATTCCGGTCCGTTTGCCCGCCGGTCACCACGGTATGACCCTCAATCAGACCGGCGAGCCGCTCGTGATGGCGCGCGTCGACGATGCGTCCATAATCGCGGCTGGCCTGCGGGTCGGCGCCATAGAACGTCTCGATCGCCCTGACGATGGCATCGAGCAACTGCTGCTCGCGGGCCTTGTGCACGAGCACGTAATCCGGCGCGATACAGGTCTGCCCGGCATTGATGAACTTGCCGTAGGTGATGCGGCGCGCCGCGACATTGAGATCGACGTCCGCGTCCACGACGCAGGGGCTTTTGCCGCCAAGCTCCAGCGTTACAGGCGTGAGGTGCTGTGCCGCGGCCGCCATGACGATACGGCCGACGCGGCTGCTGCCGGTGAAGAAGATCTTGTCGAAACGCTCTTGCAGAAGCGCGGTCGTCTCAGGGACGCCGCCCTCCACCACCGCGAACGCGTCCGGGTCGAGATAGCGCGGCAGCAGTCTGGCAATCGCTTCGGCGCAGCGCGGCGCCAGCTCCGATGGCTTTATCACCGCACAGTTGCCTGCGGCGATGCATCCGGTCAGCGGCGCCAGGCTCAGCTGTACGGGATAGTTCCACGCGCCGATGATGAGCGCGACGCCGAGTGGCTCGTGCATCACCCGGCTGGAGCCTGGCTGAAGGATCAGAGGTGTGCTTACGCGCCGCGGCTTTGTCCAGTGCTTGAGATGGGAAAGCGTATGGTCGATCCCGGCAATGACGAACCCGATGTCGCTCAGGAACGCTTCCAGCTCCGGCTTGCCAAGGTCTTCCCCAAGCGTCCTGGTCAAGACGGCCTCCTGCTCCACAAGCATCCGCCGCAGCGCGTCGAGCTGTTGCCGGCGCCACGCCAGCGTGCGGGTTTTCCCTGATCTGAACGTGTTGCGGAGCGGGTCGATGACGCGCGAATATTCCATGAGACCGGGCCCAATGTTGCGAGTTGCGAGATGGCGTCGTTCGCGATGTGCGGCTGGCGCATGAACGCGCGGAAGCAGCCATGACCAACCGGGCTTATCCCGCCTGCCGCCAGCAATATCGCGATATAGCTGTCATTGGACTTTGCGTCAGGGTTCGGGCGCCGCGGCGTATCTGCTGCCGGGAGAGCCGCTGCGAATCCGCGCGGCTATCAAGGCCGCAGCGCAAGGCATCTGAGCGGTCACGAAGCCCGTTGCTCTCCGCGGAACAATAACGGCACGATCACAAACAGGCCGAGCAGGCGGATCAACTGATGTCCGGCCACGAACGCCGGATCGACGCCAAGCGCGATTGCCAATGCGATCATGACGTCAAATCCGCCTGGGGCCATCGCCAGCCACATCTGCATGAACGGCAAATCGAGATAGGCGGCGGCGGGCCAGGCGATCAGGCCGGTGATGACGACGGCGATAGTGATGCCGCCGGCGCTCGCGCCGAGGCAACTTCCCAGATAGGCGCGGTCGACCCCGGCGAAGCGCGCGCCCACCGACGCGCCGAGCACGACAAACGCTGCCGCCACAAGCGGCTCCGGCAGGCCGCCTGTGACCGCGCCGGAGGCAAAGATCGCGCCCGAAATCAGCATCGCCCCGGTGAGCGCCGGGGCGGGCAAGCCCAAGCGCCGTGCGAGCAGAAATCCGGCCCCGGCGACGCCCAGCAGTACCAGCAGCTTCGGCGCGCTGACCAGCGGCGGTGCTGTTTCCGCGCCGTTCCCAAGATCGACGCCCATGCTGACGACCAGCGGCACCGCCATCATCAGGATCGCCAGGCGCAGCGACTGAAGCACCGCCACGCGCCGCTCATCCACCTTCAACTCATCTGCCAGCGCCAGCACGAGCGACACTGCGCCGGGGATCGCGCACAGCCGCGCGGTCGGCGTGTCGATGCCATGCATCCGGGTGAAATAGCGCGGCAGCACGATCATCAGCCCGGCCATCGCGACGGCAAGCGCCAGCAGCGAAACCGGCCACCGGGGCAGGGCCGCCAGCGTTTCGGCAGTAACCGTGGAGCCGACGACGATGCCGAGCATGAGCAGGGCAACGTTGCGCAACAGCGTGGAAATGCTTTCCTCCAGCCCGGCCAGCGCGGCCACTGCGCAAGCCAGGATCGCACCGCTGAGATAGCCGCCCGGCACGCCAATGAGCGCGAACGCAACCCCGCCAGCCGCGGCGATCACGAGTGTGCGGAGCTGGATCGCGATGGTCTGGTGCTGCGCTGGCTCCATCAGGACGTCCACATCGCCCGCGCCGGGACAGCGCCATGGCCCTCCGGTGAGCAGATGCGCCTGAACGGCCTCGCGTCTTCAGGCCAGTGATGGCAAGGTCTGTCGAGTAACATCGGCTGAAAACTCCGGCCAGCCCGAGGAGATGTCAACCCGCAAGGGGCGCGGAGCGGTTTGGCAATCTGACGGGCGGGTTTCAGAGTTGCGGGACGTGGGAAGATGGTGGGCGCACAAGGACTCGAACCTTGGACCCGCTGATTAAGAGT
>CAZYUT010000168.1:0-3955 GCA_964650735.1 uncultured Hyphomicrobiaceae bacterium | reverse complement strand
GTGGCAGCAGCAGCGGCAGCGGTCTGACCCAGCGTGAACGGCAACCGGAAATACAAATAGTGCCCCAGCGAGGCGAGCGCCGCGCCGCCCGCGAAACATAGCCCCATGACCCGATCCTGCTCGTCACCCGCGGGCGGCAGCAGGTCTGGCCGTGCGGCGAACACAACGCCGGGCAACACGACCCCCAACAGATAACCTGCGCTCAGCCCGAAGGAGAGCGACAGCGCGATGCTTGGCAGGCTCAGCCTGCGGCGCCGGGTGAAGTAAAGCGCGAGCGCGAGCGACAGAACCACGGCGGCGATGAACGCACCGTAGAATGAGAACAGCGCGCTCGTATAGACCGCACCGACCAGCAGCAGCACGATGCCGATCGTCAGGAAAATGTCGTGGAACCCGCGCACGAAACGGATGCTTTCCGCGTCTTCCGGATGCGCGGGCCTGGTTTCGCGCCGGGCGAGAAACGCCGCCAGCCGGTCCGCCTCGGCACGCCCGATAACGCCTGCGGCGACGGCCTCGTCTAGCTCTGCCCTAGTCGGCATCGAGCGTCTCCAGCGTGACCGTGTCGTTGGTGTAAATGCAGATGTCCGCAGCGATTTTCATTGCGCGCCGGGCGATCTCCTCCGCGCTCAGATCAGTCTCTTCATACAGCGCGCGCGCAGCGGCCATCGCGTAATTGCCGCCCGAACCGATGCCAACAAGGTGGTTCTGCGGCTCAAGCACGTCGCCCGTGCCGGTCAGCACGAGCGTGTTGCTGCGATCCGCGACGATCATCATCGCTTCGAGCCGGCGCAGATAGCGGTCGGTCCGCCAGTCCTTCGCCAGTTCGACGCTCGCGCGCATCAACTGGCCAGGGTATTGCTCCAGTTTCTGCTCCAGCCGCTCGAACAACGTGAAGGCATCCGCCGTCGCGCCAGCAAAGCCGCTGATAACGTCCCCCTTGCCGAGCGCGCGGACCTTGCGCGCGTTGGATTTCATCACAGTCTGGCCGACCGACACCTGGCCATCGCCAGCGATGACGACCTTGCCGTCCTTGCGCACTGACACGATCGTCGTCGCGTGCCAGCCCGGAAATGATGTGGATTGCTCGCTCATGGTCTCCCCGGCATATACGCCGCGCTAGGAATGTCTGCAATGCGTGGGCCTTGTAACAGGTTCACGCCCTGCGAATAAAGCTGCTATAGGGTGGTGGACCGATGGCTCGACACCGCGCAGGACCGCGATGACAGAGGCTTCTCAGATGCGCGTGGCCGAATTGGCGCGCGAGACGAAGGAAACGCAGATCAGCGTGCGCGTCGCGCTCGATGGCACGGGGCAATACGACATTGCTACGGGTGTCGGGTTCTTCGATCACATGCTGGAGCAGCTTGCGCGCCACTCGCTGATCGATATTACGCTGCGCGCCAAGGGCGATCTGCATATCGATGCGCACCATACGGTCGAGGACTGCGGCATCGCGCTCGGGCACGCTATCGCAAAGGCGCTGGGCGAGCGGCGCGGCATCCGGCGCTACGGCGCGGCAGAACTGCCGATGGACGAGACGTTGAGCCGCGTGGCGCTTGACATCTCTGGGCGTCCCTATCTGGTCTGGCGCGTCGCGTTTCCGGTCGCCAAGATCGGCGATATGGACACCGAGTTGTTCCGCGAGTTCTTTCAGGCGCTGGCGCAGAACGCCGGGCTGACGCTGCATGTCGAGACCTTCTACGGCGCGAACGCTCATCACATCGCGGAAAGCTGCTTCAAGGCGCTGGCGCGAGCGCTGCGCGCGGCGGTGGAGATCGACCCGCGCATAGCGGATTCGATCCCCTCGACCAAGGGCCAACTCGGCGGCTGACCCGTTATGTTGCCGACGGGCTCTGAGGCATCTACGCCCAGCTGTCAGTGGGCGATGGCGAGTAAACCTGCAACATCGAGATGCGCCTCCATGTGGTCAGCCAGCGCGTCCAGCGTGCGCTCGACCGTCTCGCCATAGGAGGCTTCGGCGGGCGCGGCCCCGAGCGCGCGCAGGTAAGCGGCGCGGAACCCGTCGTCACGGAACATGCCATGCAGGTAGCTGCCCGCGATGCGCCCGTCGCCGCTGATTGCACCTTCCGGCCGGCCATCGACAAGGGCGAAAGGCCGCGCGCAGTCCGGCCCCGCCGTCTGGCCAACATGGATTTCGTAGCCGCTGAACGGCGCGCCAGTGCCTGCGTGAACGGCCTGCGTCTCTGCGAGGCGCTTTTCCGGCGTCATGGTCGTCTCGATGTCGAGCAGGCCGAGGCCCGGCGTGTCGCCCGGCGCGCCCTCCAGCCCGTCGGGGTCGCGCACCACCTTTCCAAGCATCTGATAGCCGCCGCAAATGCCCAGCACCTGCCCGCCGCGCCGAACATGCGCCGCGAGATCGATATCCCAGCCCTGTTGCCGCACGAGGTCGAGGTCGGCGCGCGTCGCCTTGCTGCCCGGCAGGATGACGAGATCGGCGTCGCCGGGGATCGGCTGGCCCGCGCGCAGCATGGTCAGGCGCACATCCGGCTCCTGCGCCAGCGGGTCGAGATCGTCGAAATTGGCGATGCGCGACAGGCCGAGGCAGACCACATGCAGGCTGCCCTTCCCGCGCCCCGGCGCGATGTCGAGCGCGTCTTCCGCTGGCAGCCGCCAGGCATCGGCGAAAAAGGGCAGGACGCCGAACCCGCGCCAGTCCGTGCGCGCTTCGATCAGGGCATAGCCGTCATCGAACAGGCTCGGATCGCCGCGGAATTTGTTGATGAGGAAACCGGCGACCAGCGCCGCGTCGCCTGCGTCCATCACCGCCTGCGTGCCGATGATCTGCGCGATCACGCCTCCACGGTCAATGTCCCCGGCCAGCACTACCGGCACATCCGCCGCGCGCGCAAAACCCATATTGGCGATGTCGCCCGCGCGCAGATTCACCTCCGCCGGGCTGCCCGCGCCCTCCACGACGATCAGGTCGCTGTCCGCCTTCAGCCGCGCGAAGCTCTCCAACACCTTCTCCAAAAGCTGGGGCTTTAGCGCCTTGTAATCGCGCGCCTTCACGGTCGTCAGCTTGCGTCCGTGCACGATCAGCTGCGAGCCGGTGTCGGTCTCCGGCTTCAGCAGGACCGGGTTCATGTCGATGATCGGCGGCTGCCCGCAAGCCTGCGCCTGAAGCGCCTGCGCGCGGCCGATCTCGCCGCCATCGGCGGTGACGGCGGCGTTGTTCGACATGTTCTGCGGCTTGAACGGCGCGACGCGAAGCCCCCGCCTGCGCGCGGCACGGCACAGCCCGGCGACGAGAAGCGACTTCCCGACATTCGAGCCGGTGCCCTGGATCATCAGCGCGCGCGCCATGCGCCCTAGAACTCCACGCCCGGCTGCGCCTTGATGCCGTCGCGGAACGGGTGCTTGACCAGACTCATCTCGGTGACGAGGTCGGCGGCCTCGATCAACTCCGGCTTGGCGTTGCGCCCGGTCAGGACGACGTGGGTCATCTCCGGCTTTTCGTTCAGCAGGAAGCTCACGACCTCGTCGATGTCGAGATAGTCATAGCGCAGCGCGATGTTGATTTCGTCCAGCACGACCATGCGGATTTCGGGATCGCGGATGAACGCCTTGGCCTGTTCCCATCCGGCCTGCGCGGCGGCGATGTCGCGCTCGCGGTCCTGCGTGTCCCAGGTGAAGCCTTCGCCGGAGACGACAAACTGGCATTCATCGGCAAACCGTGTGCGCAACAATTCGCGCTCGCCCGTGCGCCATGTGCCCTTGATGAATTGCACCACCGCGCAAGGCATTCCATGGGCGATACAGCGCATGATCATGCCAAAAGCGGACGACGACTTGCCCTTGCCCGCGCCGGTGTGGACGATAATCAGGCCCTTTTCTTGCGTCTTGGTAGCCATCAGCTTTTCGCGCGCCGCCTTTATCTTTTGCATCTTTTCCTTGTGGCGCTCGTTCACGTCGTTCATGCACACCTCTCGTTCTT
>CAZYUT010000167.1:0-3993 GCA_964650735.1 uncultured Hyphomicrobiaceae bacterium | reverse complement strand
GCGAGCAGCACGATCACGGGCCATTCGATGGACTCGTAGAGTTCGCGCAGCGGCACGATCCCCGTCGCCACATAGCCAACGCAAACGCCGCCCAACACCACGGGCAGCGGCAAGAGCTCCAGGCTGGCAATCGCAATTGCGCCGAGGAAAATGGCCGTGGCAAGCCCCGCTTGCTCGCGGCGCACCGGTCGCGCCTCGCCTCCCGCCAGCCTCAGCACACCGAGCCAGTCGGCGACCGCTGGCAGACGCTCGACCGGGCCATAGAGCAGCAAAATGTCGCCCGGCTGTATCTCGAGACGCCGCACCTGCTCGACAAAGCGACGCCCTTGCCGCGACACACCCAGCAGAACCACACCCTGGCGGGTGAGCAGGCGCATTCCGTAGGCGGAGCGCCCAACGACGCGCGCGCTTTCCGGCACGACGACCTCAAGAAAGCCGAGATCGCTTGATTTCAGCCGCTCTTTCTCCTTCTCGCCCTCGATATAGCTCAGGCCGAGCTGCGCGGTGAAGGTGTCAATATCGCCTGGCGCGCCCTCCACGACCAGCGTATCGCCCGCCTCGATCACGGCGCGGCGCGCCATGCCGGGCATTCGCCGCTTGTTGCGATACAGGCCGAGCACGGCGACACCGGTTTTTTCCACCACCTCGTCGAGTTCGCGTACGCGCTTGCCGATCACATCGGTTCCTTCCGGCACCCGGACCTCGGCGATATAGTCGTCAAGCGCGAAGCTCTCCCGGCGCGTGGCGCCCCCCTGCCGGTCAGACGGCATCAGCCGCCAGCCAGCCAACGCGATGAACGCCACGCCAACGACGGCGATCGCCAGCCCGACCGGCGTGAAATCGAACATGCCGAACGGCTCGCCAGTGGTCTGCTGCCGGAAATTCGCGATAATGATGTTCGGCGGCGTGCCGATCAACGTGACCAACCCGCCAAGCAGGGTCGCGAAGGAGATCGGCATGAGCGTGAGGCCCGGCGAGCGCTTCGCCTGTTCGGCGGCCTGCAGATCGACAGGCATCAGCACCGCCAGCGCCGCAACGTTGTTCATGACCGCCGAAAGGGCCGCGCCCACCGAGGCCATGATCCCGATATGCACCGAAAGTCCGCGCCCGGCATTCATGACATAGCGCGTTAGGAATTGGACGACCCCGGCATTCATCAGCCCGCGGCTGACGATGAGCACCAGCGCGACGATGATGGTTGCAGGATGGCCGAAGCCGTCGAAGGCGCGCTCGCTCGGCACCGCGCCGATGGCTACTGCCACAATGAGCGCGCCGAAAGCCACGACGTCATAGCGCCAACGCCCCCACATAAGCAGGGCAACGACGCCGGCGAGGACCGCGACGACAAGCCATTGTTCCATAGTCATGCTGGAAAGTGTCTTCTGGGTGACAGGGTGAGCCAGCTTCGCTCACCATAGCTTGACATCTAAGTTCGCGCCAATCAGCGTATTTGTGATGTTTATTGAAACAGTGATTATCTCAACTCACGGTACAGAGATACCTTTTCGATCAGAGGCACATTTTGCAAGTGTTGTCGCCCAGCGACGAGAACATTGCGCGTGCTGCAAGCTTCCTGCGTGACGGCGTTCTCGTTGCATTCCCGACCGAAACCGTCTACGGCCTTGGCGCGAACGCCAGCGACGGACGCGCGATCGCGCGGCTCTTTGAAGCAAAGGGACGGCCGCGCTTCAACCCGTTGATCGTGCATGTGGCCGACAGCGACCAAGCCGCACGGCTTGGCGTGTTCGATGACCGCGCCCGCCTGCTTGCGGAGCAATTCTGGCCGGGGCCGCTCACACTGGTCGTGCCGATGGCAGAGGGCGCGCCCATCCATAACCTTGTCACCGCCGGGCTGGACACGGTGGGGTTGCGGGTTCCGGCCCATCCGGTCGCGCAGAAACTTATCGCGTTTTCCCGTGTGCCCGTCGCCGCGCCGAGCGCGAACCGGTCCGGGCGGGTCAGCCCCACGACTGCGGAACATGTCGCGAGCGATTTCGAGCCCGTGCAGGGTCTGATCGTGAATGGCGGCCGCTGCCCTGGCGGCCTGGAGTCGACCATCATCGGTCTGGCCGGCGATCCGCCGCTGCTGCTGCGCCCGGGGGGCGTGCCGCGCGCAGAGATCGAGGAGGTGCTGGACCAGCCGCTACAGCGCCCGGAGGATCAGCCGGATGCCCCGGCCTCGCCCGGGATGCTTACGAGCCATTACGCGCCGCGTTCACGCGTGCGGCTGAACGCGCTCGCGCCGCGCGAAGGCGAGGTCTTGCTCGGCTTCGGTCCGGGCGCGCCCCCAGAGACCATCCTCAATCTCAGCGAGACGGGCGACATTGTCGAGGCCGCCGCTAATCTGTTTGGATATCTGCGGGCGCTCGATAACTGCCACGCGGACACAATCGCGGTCATGCCAATTCCCAACGAAGGTTTGGGCGAGGCCATCAATGACCGGCTGGCGCGCGCGGCCGCGCCGAAGCCGAATGGCGGCTGATGACCTGATTTGGGTCCGGCGCGGCTTTGCGCTAGACTCGCGCGGAAGCGAACCCGAACCAATCCGAAAGCTCATGCTGCACAAGCCCGGCGCAACGCCCCCAACGTCCGATATTCTGACGCGCCTGATCGAGGTCGTCGGGCCGCGATATGTCATTACCGAGGAAGCCGAGCTTGCACCCTACATGGAGGAATGGCGCGGGCTCTATCACGGGCGAACCCCGCTGCTCCTGAAACCCGGCAGCACGGATGAGGTTGCGCAAATTCTCAAGATCGCGAACGACGCCCGGATCGCGGTCGTTCCGCAGGGCGGCAACACCGGCCTCGTGGGCGGGCAGATCCCGATGACGTCAGGCCACGAGATCGTACTGAACCTGTCGCGACTGAACCGCGTGCGCGCTCTCGACCCGGCGAACAACACGCTCACGATCGAGGCCGGCGCGACGCTGGCGCAGGCCCAGGAAGCGGCAGCGCAAGCCGGCCGCCTGTTCCCGCTTAGCCTGTCATCCGAGGGCTCATGCCAGATTGGCGGCAACCTGGCGACAAACGCTGGGGGGATCAAGGTGCTGGCCTATGGCAATGCCCGCGCGCTGACGCTCGGCCTTGAGGTCGTGCTTGCGGACGGGCGTGTCTGGAACGGGCTGCGGGGCTTGCGCAAGGACAACACCGGCTATGATCTGCGCGATCTGTTCATCGGCTCGGAAGGCACGCTCGGTATCATCACGGCGGCGGTGCTGCGGATGTTCCCGCGCCCGGCTGAGCAGGCGGCGGCGTTCGTGGCGCTGGGGTCGTTGGACGATGTTGCGCGGCTGTTCGAGATGGCGCAAGGCCGCGCCGGCCCGGCGCTCACGGCGTTCGAGTTCATCCCGCGCATCGCCCTTGATTTCCTCGCGAAACACATGCCCGAGACGCGCGATCCGCTGGATGCGCCGCACCCGTGGTACGTCCTGATGGAGGTCTCAGGCGCGCGCCCGGACGGCTCGGCTGAAGGCATCCTTGAAGCGCTGCTTGAGCAGGCCTTCGAGGCCGGGATCGTGACGGACGGCGCGGTCGCGGCCTCGCTGGCGCAGGCGCAAGCGTTCTGGGATCTGCGTGAGCGCTTGTCGGAGGTGCAGAAATATGAGGGCGGCTCGGTAAAGTGCGACGTCTCGGTTCCGGTCAGCAAGCTGCCTGAGTTCGTCCAGCGCGCGAACGCGGCGGTGGAGCGCATCATGCCCGGCGCGCGGCCGTTCGCCTTCGGCCATTTCGGCGACGGCAATGTGCACTACAACGTCAGTCAGCCGGAGGGCATGGACAAGGACGCCTATCTCGCGCGGTGGGACGATATCGCCGGGGCGGCCTACGGGCTGGCGGTCGAACTGGGCGGGTCTATCAGCGCGGAGCACGGCATCGGCCGGATGAAGCGCGATATGCTGCCGCGCGTGAAGGACGACACCGAGATGTGGATGATGCGTACGCTGAAACAGGCGCTCGATCCGAACGGCATCCTCAACCCCGGCAAGGTGGTTTAGC
>CAZYUT010000166.1:0-4044 GCA_964650735.1 uncultured Hyphomicrobiaceae bacterium | reverse complement strand
TCCGCGCGCCGTGCGCAATCTCTAGTCCGCCCGCGGGTTGCCCCATGTTCAAGGCTTTTTGGATAGGGCTGGCCGTCGCGATCGCGGTGATGGCGTTGGCCAATTCCGCGCCGGCGCAGGATCAGCGCGCCGAACCGGAAGCGGCATCCGGGCTGGCGGACAAGACGCTGACGCGCGGCGCGCAGCAAATGGTCGTTGCGGCGCACCCGCTCGCGGCTGAAGCCGGGCGGGAAACACTGCGCGCGGGCGGGACGGCGATGGATGCCGTAATCGCCGCGCAGATGGTGCTGAATGTCGTCGAGCCGCAGTCCTCGGGTATCGGCGGCGGCGCGTTCCTGCTCTACTGGGACGCCCAGACCGAGACGCTCACCGCTTATGACGGCCGCGAAGTCGCCCCGAGCACGGCCACGCCCGAGCGCTTCCTCGATGAGGACGGCGCGCGGCTGGAGTTCGGCGATGCAAGCACCGGCGGGCTGGCGGTCGGGGTGCCGGGCCTCCTGCGGATGCTGGAGATGGCGCATCGTGCGCATGGCCGGCTGGATTGGGCCCCGCTGTTCGATCCGGCGATCGCTGTGGCCGCGGGCGGCTTCGCGGTTACAGCGCGGCTGAACGGTCTGCTTCAGCATGAGGCTGACCGGTTGGGGCCGCGTGCGCGGGCGTATTTTTTCGATGATGGCGGCGAGCCGCATCCGCCGGGGCACCGGCTGCGCAACCCCGAACTGGCCGAGACCTTCCGGCGGATCGCTGCCGGCGGCGCGGACGCATTTTACAGCGGGGAAATCGCGCGCGACATTATCGACGCCGTGCGCAACCCGCACCGAAATCCCGGCGACATGACGCTGGCCGATCTGGCGGATTACCGGGCGAAGGCGCGCGCGCCAGTCTGCGGGCTATACCGGGGCTACCGGGTCTGCGGGATGCCGCCGCCGACCTCGGGCGGGCTTACGGTGCTGCAGGTGCTTATGATGCTGGAGCGGTTCGATCTCGGCGGGGAGCCGCTGAACGCGCAGGCGCTGCACCTGATCGGCGAGGCGCAGAAGCTCGCTTATGCCGACCGCGGCAAGTACATGGCGGATGCCGATTTCGTCGATGTCCCGCAGGGTCTCATCGACCTGGATTATCTGCGCGCGCGCAGCGAGCTGATCTCGCCGTACCAGGCGATGGACCGCGCAGAGCCGGGCGATCCGCCGGGCAGCGCGGGCAACTTCGGCGAGGGCGAAAGCGCCGAGCAGCCGGGCACCAGCCATATCTCCATCATTGACGCGGACGGCAACGTCGCCTCCATGACGTCGTCGATCGAGCGCGCTTTCGGTTCCGGCCTGATGGTGCGCGGCTTCCTGCTCAACAATCAGCTCACCGATTTTTCCTTCGAGCCCGCCGACAGCGAGGGCCGCACGATCGCCAACCGCGTCGAAGCCGGAAAGCGCCCGCGCAGCTCTATGTCTCCGACAATCGCGTTCGCGGACGGGCAACCCGCGATCGTCACTGGTTCACCCGGCGGGAGCCGCATCATCCTCTATACGCTGAAATCGCTGATCGCCGCGATCGACTGGGGCCTGAACGCGCAGGAAGCCGTCGCCCTCCCCAATTTCGGCAACCGCGGCGGGCCGCTGGAGTTGGAAGGCGGCCACGACTGGTCGGCGCAGGCGGAACGTTTGCGCGGCCTGGGCCACAACCTGCGCGGCACCGCGATGACCTCCGGCATCCACATGATCATCGCGCGCGATGGGCTTCTCGAAGGCGGGGCCGACCCACGCCGCGACGGCGTGGCGCTCGCCGATTAGTCGTTGCCGAGACAAACACATGACGCGGCCCGCCCGCCCCATGTAAGCTGGTGGGCTGGAGGCAATATCCGCATCTCGACTGCATCACCATAAGGCGCGCCGGCGCAACGCTGGAGGCCCGACGCGCCCACGTCCTACAGCACTCTTGGGGATACCTGTCGCCCTATTGCCGCTCTGTGGCGCGCCGATAGAGCGATCCTGGTTTCCTCCCTTGCCGGTTGCCGAATTGGCCGGATCGGCGCCTTGACAGGCATCAACGACATTTCCCGCCATAAATAACACCCTGTGAAAATTATCCGTCGGCATGCCGGGGAGGATTTGACGGCGCGCCGGCATCGACTGCCAGGGATTGCGAGAGCGGGAGACGTGAGCATGACATCGGGATCGGCGAGACGCCCCGAGGCGGGCGGGCATCTGGACAGACGGCAATTGCTCAAGCTGGCCGCAGGCGCGGCCGGTGTTGTCTTTTTGCCCGGCGCGGGAGGCGGAGCGCTAGCGTCTCAGTTCAAGACCAGCGCGCGTATCGTTGTCGCCGGGGCCGGCGCTGGCGGCATCAGCGCGGCCTCTCGCCTGTCGCAGATCACCGAGGGCGCGCGCATCACCATCATCGACGCGCGCGAAAACCATTACTTCCAGCCGGGCTACACGCTGGTCGCCAGCGGGGTCTGGACCCAGGACAGAGTCATCTCCTCCAACGCCGCATACATGCCGCGCGACGTGGAGTGGATCAAATCCGCAGTCGCCGAGTTCGACCCGGACGGCAACAAGTTGGTCACGGCCGAGGGCCAGAGCGTGCCCTACGACTTCCTGATCGTGGCGACCGGCTGCATCCTCGATTATCCGGCGATCGAAGGCATGGAAGTAGGGTTGATCGGCCGCGAGGGCATATCGAGCATCTACGCCAGCCCGGAAGCCGCCGCCGCGTCGTGGGAAGCCATGCAGCGTTTCGTCGAGAGTGGCGGCACCGGCCTGTTCACCCGTCCGGCCACGGAGATGAAATGCGCCGGCGCGCCGCTCAAATACACCTTTCTCACCGATGACCGGCTCCGGCGCGCGCGCAATCGCGGCAAGGCCGAACTAATCTACAACGCGCACAACGACGAGACGTTCTCCGTGCCGGTGGTGGACGACAAGGTGCGCGAGCTGTTCGCGCAGCGCGACATCTCATGGAACAAAAGCCATGTGCTCCGCGCCATCGATCCCGGCCAGCGCGTCGCCACCTTCGACACGCCGGAGGGCGCGAAGGCGCTGGACTACGATTTCATCCATGTCGTACCGCCAATGCGTTCGCCGGAGGCGGTTCGCAATTCGCCGCTGCCGTGGCGCGAAGGGCCGTTCGCGGCGGATGGCTGGATCGAGGTGGACAAGGCCACGATGCAGCACCGGCGCTACCCGAACGTCTTCGGCGTCGGCGACGTCAATGGGGTACCCAAGGGCAAGACGGCGGCCAGTGTGAAATGGCAGGTGCCGGTCGCGGTGGAGAACATGGTCGCGGTCGCGGCGGACAAGGAGATGACCGCGTCCTACAACGGCTACACCTCCTGCCCCATGGTCACGCGAGTTGGCCAGGCGATGCTGATCGAGTTCGATTACGAGAGCAACCTGGTGCCGTCCTTCCCGTTCATCGACCCACTGGAACCATCGTGGGTGTCCTGGGTGATCGAGGAGCAGGGCCTCAAACCGACCTATTTCGCGATGTTGCGCGGGCTTGCCTGAGGGAGATGCAGCAATGAAAGACTTTCATCCCGTCACGTTGTTCGCCATCGCCCAGGAGGCCCTGGGCATATGGTTATGGGCGGTCATCGCCGCTGCCGCGCTGGTTGGGTTTCTGTACATCGTCGCGTTCGCGCGAGGCGTGCGCCTCGGCGGCGCGCCCCGCTCCTTCGCTCTTGTGCTCGGCATCGGCGCGGGCATCGCGGTGATCGTCCTCGCACCGCTGCTCACGCATGCCGGCTACCGGGATCTGGCCGGGCTGGTGGATTGGGCCGCGTTGATTGTTGCCGGCGTCGGTGCGGGGATCGCTGCATTTCTCGGCCTGTTGCCCCTGTTCGCGTTGCTCGCGGGCTGGCGTGCCCGATCTGAGCAAGCCGTGCCGCACCGCGCCTGAGCCGGAGCGCCTGAGTTAGAGCACTTTCAGCAAAAGTGGGCACCGGTTTTGCGTCAGAAAGTGCGACAAAACATGAACTTAGAGCCTGTTCAGCGATCCGGATTTCGTTGAACAGGCTCGAGGCGAGCTTTGCCAGCGGGAGAGGTTTACTTG
>CAZYUT010000165.1:0-4055 GCA_964650735.1 uncultured Hyphomicrobiaceae bacterium | reverse complement strand
CCAGACGTTCCTGCGCCATCGGGTCATGCTCCATGATCTCGCCTTTGAAGATCCACACCTTGATCCCGATGATGCCATAAGCGGTGCGCGCTTCGGCCTGGCCATAGTCGATATTCGCGCGCAGCGTGTGCAATGGCACCCGCCCCTCGCGGTACCATTCGGTGCGCGCGATCTCGGCGCCGCCCAAACGCCCGGCGCAGTTGATGCGAATGCCTTCAGCGCCAAGCCGCATCGCGGATTGGACGGCGCGCTTCATGGCCCGGCGGAAGGCGACGCGGCGCTCAAGCTGCTGGGCGATACCTTCAGCGACCAGCGTCGCGTCGATTTCCGGCTTGCGGATCTCGACGATGTTGAGGAACACCTCCGAAGCCGTCAGCTTGGACAACTGCCCGCGCAGCTTTTCGATATCCGCGCCCTTCTTGCCGATCAGGATGCCCGGCCGCGCGGCATGAACCGTCACGCGGCACTTCTTGTGCGGACGCTCGATCACGACCTTTGAAATGCCGGCCTGACGCTTGTTTTTCAGGATATGCTTGCGCAGCTCCATGTCCTCAAGCAACAGCCGGCCGTACTCCGCGTTATCGGCGAACCAGCGCGAGTCCCAAGTGCGATTGACCCCGACCCGGAAGCCGATCGGATTGATCTTTTGTCCCATTACGCTTGCTCCTCGGCTTCCTTCACGACCACTGTCAGACGCGAGAATGGCTTGATGATCCGGCCGATCCGCCCCCGCGCGCGCGGGCGCCAGCGCTTCATCACCAGTCCCTTGCCGACATAGGCTTCCTTCACGACAAGCTGGTCGACATCGAGGTCGTGATTGTTTTCCGCGTTCGCGACTGCCGATTCCAGCGTCTTCTTCACGTCCGCAGCGATGCGCTTGCGCGAAAACGTCAGGTCGGCGAGCGCCGTCTCCACCCGCTTTCCGCGGATCGACGCCGCGACAAGGTTCAGCTTTTGCGGGCTTATGCGCAGGTTGCGCGTCACCGCCATTGCCTCGTTCTCGGCCAGCCGCCGCTCGGTCTTTGGCTTGCCCATGGGCCTATCTCCTCTTCGCCTTCTTATCCACGTTGTGCCCGTAATAGGTGCGCGTGGGGGCGAATTCGCCAAACTTGTGGCCGACCATGTCCTCGGTGACGAGCACGGGGATGTGCTTCTGACCGTTGTAGACGCCGAAGGTGAGCCCGACAAACTGCGGCAGGATCGTCGAGCGGCGGCTCCAGATCTTGATGACGCCGCCTCCGCCCTTCTCGCGCGCGGCCTCCGCCTTCTTCAAAAGGAAGCTGTCGACGAACGGACCTTTCCAGACAGAACGTGCCATGACCTTTTCCTAGCGCTTCTTCTTCATGTGGCGGCTGCGCAGAATGTAGCGGTCGGTTGCCTTATTTGAGCGCGTCCGCTTGCCCTTGGTCGGCTTGCCCCACGGCGTCACGGGGTGGCGGCCGCCGGAGGTGCGGCCTTCGCCGCCGCCCAGCGGATGGTCGACCGGGTTCATCGCCACGCCGCGAACCGCCGGACGCTTGCCGAGCCAGCGTTTGCGCCCGGCCTTGCCGAGCTGCTCGTTCACGTTGTCCGGGTTCGACACCGCACCAACCGTCGCCCGGCAGGCGCCGCGCACCATGCGCGTCTCGCCAGACTTCAGCTTGAGGATCGCGTAGCCAGCGTCGCGTCCGACGAGCTGAGCATAAGTGCCGGCCGCGCGCGCCAGCTGACCGCCCTTTTCGGGCTTCATCTCGATGTTGTGCACGATCGTGCCGATCGGCATGTTGGCAAGCGGCATGGCGTTGCCCGGCTTGATGTCGGCCTTTTCCGCCGAAATGACGCTGTCACCAACCGCCAGACGCTGCGGCGCGATGATGTAGGACTGCTCTCCATCTTCATAGGTGATCAGCGCGATAAACGCCGTGCGGTTCGGATCGTACTCCAGGCGTTCGACGGTCGCTGGCATGTCAACTTTGCGCCGTTTGAAGTCTACCATGCGATAGGCGCGCTTGTGCCCGCCGCCGCGACGCCGCGCGGTGATCCGGCCCTTGTTGTTGCGTCCGGCCTTCTTGGTCAGCCCCTCGGTAAGCTTCTTGACCGGCTCACCACGCCAGAGCTGGCTGCGGTCCACCAGGATCAGGCTACGGCGTCCGGGCGAGGTCGGGTTATATTTTTTCAAAGCCATGACGTTCTCGTTCTTACTTTTGGCCTAGAGCCCGGTCGTCACGTCGATGCTGCTGCCTTCGGACAACGTGACGATCGCTTTCTTGATGTGGTTCTGACGGCCCTGGATCCCGCGGAAGCGCTTCAGCTTGCCCTTGCGGTTGAGCGTGTTGACCGCCTCGACCTTGACATTGAAAAGGCGCTCGACCGCCTCCTTGATCTGCGGCTTGGTCGCGTAACGGGCGACTTTGAACACCACCTGATTATTCTCCGACGCCAGCGTCGACTTCTCGGTAATCACCGGGGCGACGATGATGTCGTAAAGCTCTTCCTGTCTCATTTGAACCGCGCCTCCAGCGCCGCGATTGCATCCTTCGTCAGCACCAGATTGTGCCGGCGCAAGATGTCATACACGTTCAGCCCCTGGACCGGCAGCACATCGATATTCGGGATGTTGCGCGCCGCCTTGGCGAACTCATCCTGCACCTCCTGGCCGGCGACGATCAGCGCGTTTGCCAGACCCAGTTTCTCCAACTTGGCATGCAGTTCCTTGGTCTTCGGCGCGTCGACTTCTGCCCGATCCAGAACCATCAGCGCCTCTGCGCGCGCCTTGGACGACAGCGCGTGACGCATGGCCAGCGCGCGAACCTTTTTCGGCAGGTCGATGGCGTGGCTGCGCGGCTTCGGTCCGAACGCCTTGCCGCCGCCGCGGAACTGCGGGGCTTTCTTGTCGCCGTGGCGGGCGCGGCCAGTGCCCTTCTGCTTGTACATCTTCGCGCCTGTGCCGACGACATCGCTGCGGCCCTTGGCATAGTGCGTGCCTGCCTGGCGTTTCAGGAGCTGGTAGCGCACCATGCGGTGAAGAATGTCCGCGCGCGGCTCCAGCCCGAAGATGCTGTCGTCCAGCTCGACCGAGCCGGCCTTTTTCGCATCAAGCGTCTTGACGTCCACCTTCATGGGTTATCCCTCGCCTGCCTCAGGCTGCGCGGCCTCGCCGCCGGTTTCCGCGCCCGGCATGCGGAAGGCGCCGGGCGTCGGCGCGTCCTTCGGCAGCGCCTTCTTCACGGCGTCGCGAAGCATGACCCAACCGCCTTTCGCGCCGGGAACGGCGCCGCAGACCATGATCAGGCCGCGCTCGGGATCAACCCTCACCACCCGCAGGTTCTGCGTCGTCACCCGTTCATTGCCCATATGCCCGGCCATCTTTTTACCCTTGAACACCTTGCCAGGGTCCTGACACTGACCGGTGGAGCCGTGCGAACGATGCGAGACCGAAACGCCGTGACTGGCGCGCAGGCCGCCGAAATTGTGCCGCTTCATGGCGCCGGCGAAACCCTTGCCGATGCTGATGCCGGTGGCGTCCACGAACTGGCCCTCGACGAAGTGGTCCGCCGTGATTTCCGCCCCGACCTCAATAAGATTCTCGGGGCTCACGCGAAACTCGGCCATCTTGCGCTTGGGCTCCACGCTGGCGACGGCGAAGTGGCCGCGCTCGGCGCGCGTGACGTTCTTTACCTTTGCCTTGCCCGCCCCGAGCTGCACCGCACAATAGCCGTTCTTGTCGCTCACGCGGTGCGCGACCACCTGGCATTTGTCGAGACGCAGCACCGTGACCGGCACATGCGCGCCAGCTTCATCGAAGATCCGCGTCATACCTATCTTTTGCGCGATCACACCTGAGCGCATCGGTCCAATCCTCTTTTCCGCCCGTCACCGGGCAGGCCGCGTCAACAAGCTGTCCGCCTGGAGCCGCCGTTAAAGCTTGATCTCCACATCCACGCCGGCGGCCAGATCGAGCTTCATCAGCGCGTCCACCGTCTGCGGCGTCGGGTCGACGATGTCGATCAGCCGCTTGTGCGTGCGCATCTCGAACTGCTCGCGGCTCTTCTTGTTGACGTGCGGCGAGCGGTTCA
>CAZYUT010000164.1:0-4135 GCA_964650735.1 uncultured Hyphomicrobiaceae bacterium | reverse complement strand
AGCGCGGCGAGCGCAACGAACAACACCGCAAGCATCGCCTGGCCCGGCTCCAGATGCGGCCACAGCAGCGCCCCTAAGATCACACCAATCATCGAGATCGGCGCATACGGAAGCGACAACCGCGCCAGACCGGCGAGCGAGGACGGCTTCAGTTCCTCCCGCACCGAAAGCACATGCCGAACGCTGTGCAGCCCGCACCAGTAGACCACGAAAAACACCAGCGGCGCGGCGAATACGGCGAGCAGCAATGTCGCCGCCATCTCCAAGGCCGCAGCCGGGCGCAACCATGCCATGACGAGTACGATCAGCGCGGCCGCCTGCAGAAGCGGGATCGAAGCTGCAGCCATCACCTCAGCAGTCGTTATCGCCACCTCAGCCGGAACCAGCCATGCGAAGATTTCGGTAACCGGCTCCCGGTGCAACAGCGCCGGCGCAGTAATGAGCGCCAACCCGACAATGATCCGCGGCAGCAACGGCATATCGTTGCGCCAGTCGCCGGCGAAATGCACGCCCGACATCACGATAAACACCGGCAGCGCCAGTTGCGGCAGCAGAAACCAGATCGCGGCAAAGGCCGCCGCAAGCCCGACATAAAGCGCAAGAAACGCCGTCAATGCGCGCGGCGTTCCGATATCCCACCGGCGATGCGCCAGCGCGACGTCAAAGGCGCCATGCGGCACGC
Organism: uncultured Hyphomicrobiaceae bacterium; assembly: GCA_964650735.1. Lineage (GTDB taxonomy): Bacteria > Pseudomonadota > Alphaproteobacteria > Rhizobiales > Rhodomicrobiaceae > Dichotomicrobium. The sequence continues at coordinate 3,453 of CAZYUT010000164.1, read as the reverse complement.
CGAGCAGCAGCATGAGCGCGCCTGCGACCAGGGGAAAATCCATCAGCGACAGATTGGCGCCAAAGGCCGATGGCAGCGCAATCAACAGGGCAAGACCGATGAAACCGAAACGATGCCAATGATGCACTGCCGGAGCGGCCACACCCGGCGCTGCGGCATTTATTCGAACAGCGGGCAGATCGAACATGGCTGGCTTCCTCACCAAGCGGCCGTAACGGCCGGAGAGACGCGGGCCGGTCGGCCCAGCCCGCGTCAAGCGTCCAGCGTTCTGAGTTACTCGGCGGGCACGGCCGCAGCACGGCTGGAAGTCATCTCCAGCTCAGACTTGCGCACAGCGATCATGTAGATCACCACGCCGAACACGGCCTTCGCCACGATGTCCGCCACCGTGTAGCCAACCTGCACGGCCGTCTCCGCGACGCCGCCGGTCAGTCCGATCATCGGGAAGATGAACACGATCGGGTAGAAGGACCAGGACACAAGCGTGAGCCAGCGTGCTGTATCCACAAGACCGCGGACGTTCTCCGGCTGCGCCTGGATCGACTTGCTCAGGCCGATGAACAACTCGTAGACGATCCACACGAACGGGACCATCGCGAGGACCCACCACAGCCAGCGGGTGGCCGGATCGTCCGAGATTTCGCCCGGATAGCCCAATACAACCATGACGGCCGCCAGCAAGCCAAGGCGCGTCGCCTTGGACCAGGTCTCGGACGATGACAGCCGCATGACCAGGATCAGCTCGACCATCAGCAGCGGCACCGTCAACAGCCAGTCGACATAGCGATAGGCGTCGTTGAACGGCGCGCCTGTAGCCTGCAGCACGCCGGCCTCGGTGAACGTGTACGCCGCTTCCCAGCTCTCCGCGATGCGGAAGTAATGATACAGCGCGATCGCCGTGACCAGGCCGGTGATCGTCACGGCCGGCTTATAGGCATCAGACACCTGAGACCGCCCGAGCCAGAAAAACAACGTCGCCGCGCCCATCACGGCGATGGTGAACGAGAAGGCGTTGTAGACCAGATTATACTGGCCGACTGTAATTTGCAGTTCGTCCATTTTCGCCCCTTTTTGTTGCTCTCAAAGCCGTTAAGTTCTTGCAGCGGGCGGTTCCCCGCCAGCGAGGCCCGCCCGTGGCCTAAACGCTACGAACCATCCGAGGTTCCACGATCAGTGTATGACGATCTGGACACCCGCGACGCACTGACGCAGAGAAAAATCATTTAAAAACAAATTGGTAGCAGGAAGGCAAAGTCGCCTGCGTCAATTTGTCGAAAAGCCGGCGGACAGACCGCTTCAGCACTGTGTCAAGTTGTCCGACGTCTCGCCCTGCGGCATGTTCGGCTCGCGGCGCCCCTTCTGCCGACAAAACGTTGCGCAGAAGCCTCAGTTGCGAGGCGTTCGAAGCACGCCTCACGCTCCGGTTGAAAACACAACCTTGCGTTGGTGGGCAAGCCATCCGACTCACCAAAGCCTCGACGCACGTCACCTACATTTGATTGCTGCGTCTGTGCTGCGTCTCTGGGCATTTGAGACAGATGGGGAAAAATATGAAAAAGGTTGCAGGCGCGGCGACTATTGTCGTGGCGATTGGATTTGGCGGGCTGGCGCAGGCCGGCGGCTTGCCAGAAGTCTCGATGAAGGATGATCCGGTCGTTTATCACTCTCCGACCGTCTGGACCGGCTTTTATGTCGGCGTTCAAGGGGGCTACGCCGACGGCGATGGCAATTTAGACGTTACATCCGACTCCTATCTTGAAGTGAGCCGCGGCTTCGGCATACGCAGTTTTGAAGGCTCAGGCGAAGGTTCGAGTGATGATGACGGCTTGTTTGGCGGCGCTCATATTGGTGTCAACCGCCAAGAAGGTAACATTGTTTATGGCTTGCAGGCCGACTTCAATTGGAGTGGGCTGGAAAGTGGCACGGCGGAAGCTTGGAGCCTTGCTCCGCGTGGAGATGAGGGCGACGAGGCAGCTGGCTTCACATCAGCTGTAAGCGAAGTCGACTGGTATGGTACGCTGACAGCAAAACTCGGTATCGCGCATGGACCATTGTTGGCTTACCTCACCGGTGGCTTGGCTTACGGCAAAGTAAACCTTGATGGCGTCGTTGAGCTCGAGAGCAGCTTCGACGATGGTGGCGACCTCCGGTTTGCCTCTGCATCTTTTTCCGACGATGAGACACAGTTCGGCTATACGTTGGGCGCTGGCGTCGATTACGCGGTCGACCACAATGTCATCATCGGCTTCGCGTACAAGTATGTTGACCTTGGAGAGGTGTCCACAAGCGCTGAACTCAGCGAATTCCGCGGGCCATTCGGTCGCAATGACGAGTTTTTTGACCTCGCTGAAGTGGCTGGCACGGCCGAAGCTGACGCCTCATTTCACACCCTCGAACTCCGCCTGAGCGTGAAAGTTGGCGGTACCCAGCATAACTCCCTCAAGTAGCCACATCACTTAGTTGACAACAGAGCCGCTCCTTAGCGTGAGCGGCTCTGTTCTTAAACAACAACGGATCGCTGTCATTCCGCAGCTTCGCGCGGACCATGCCCCAGATCGCGGCGCAGCATCTCGATCAGGTCGGCGCCAGCCTGCGCGATCACCGTGCCGGGGCCAAAGATCGCCTTCGCGCCCGCCTCGCGCACCGCCTCATAATCCTGCGGCGGCACCACCCCGCCGACCACCACCGTGATATCCGGCCGGCCGAGCCGCTCAAGCTCGGCGCGCACCTCTGGCACCAGGCTCAGATGCCCGCCCGCCAGCGATGACACGCCGATGATATGCACGTCGTTCTCAACCGCCTGACGCGCGGCTTCGGCCGGCGTGGCGAAAAGCGCGCCGATATCCACGTCGAAGCCCAGATCCGCAAACGCCGAGGCGATCACCTTCTGCCCACGGTCGTGCCCGTCCTGGCCGACCTTGGCGATCAGGATACGCGGACGCCGGCCTTCCTCGCGCGCAAAATCCTCAGCCAGCGCCTGCACCTTGCGAACGGCGTCGTCCATCTGTCCAATCTCCTCGCGGTAAATGCCCGAAATCGCGCGGATATCGGCCTGGTGGCGGCCCCAGACGGCTTCCATGGCGGATGTCATCTCGCCGACCGTTGCATGCGCGCGCGCCGCCTCGACCGCCAACGCCAGCAGGTTGCCTTCGCCTTTCTCGGCGCAGGCCTGAAGCGCATCAAGCGCTCGGCCGACCGCACTCTCGTCGCGCCCGGCGCGCAGCCTGTTCAGCTTTTCGATCTGCTGGTTGCGCACGGCGGTGTTATCGACCTTGAGCACATCGACTTCCGTATCGACTTCGGGCCGGTAGCGGTTCACGCCGACGATCGTCTGCTTGCCGGAATCGATCCGCGCCTGCGTGCGCGCGGCGGCCTCCTCGATGCGCATTTTTGGCACGCCGGCCTCGATCGCCTTGGCCATGCCGCCCAGCTCCTCGACTTCGCGCAGATGCG
>CAZYUT010000163.1:0-4156 GCA_964650735.1 uncultured Hyphomicrobiaceae bacterium | reverse complement strand
CTGGAGGAGAACGGATGGAGCTGTTCGCTGTGGCTGTCGTGGCCGCGCCGCTGGCCCTGATTGCCGTCTGGCTCTATGCGCAGACCACGCCGGGCCTGCGTCCGCGCCGTCTGCTCGATGCCGCACGCCTTGCCACGCTGGCGGCGCTGGGCATCGCCGTAGCCGCAGGCGGATTCGTCGCGTTTTACGGCCCGGTGACGACGCCCACGCTCGGGGCTGAGGACGTCGGCCTTTCGCTGCGGCTTGATGCGCTAAGCGCGGTCATGTTCGCGCTCGTCGCGTTTGTGGGCGCGATCGTGGTCGAATACAGCCGCAACTACATGGACGGGGATGCGCGGCAGGGCGGCTTCACCGGCAGGCTCTGCCTGACCTTGGGTTGCGTCTCGTTGCTGGTCCTGTCCGGCAATCTCATGATGCTGGCGCTGGCCTGGTTCGGCACCAGCCTTGCGCTGCATAGCCTGTTGCTGTTCTACGCTGATCGGCCCAAGGCGATTATTGCAGGGCGCAAGAAGTTCATCACCGCGCGCCTGAGCGATGCGTGCCTGATCGCTGCCGCCATCCTTCTCTACCAGGTGTTCGGGACCGGAGACATCGCCTCGATTCTCGCCGCAGCCGCGCAGTTGGAGACGGCCAACGGGACGCTGCTGGCAGCGACCTTGCTGCTGGCGGGTTCGGCAATGCTGAAATCTGCGCAGTTTCCGTTCCATAGCTGGCTGCCGGAGGTTATGGAGACACCCACGCCCGTGTCCGCGCTTCTGCATGCCGGCATCATTAACGCTGGCGGTTTCCTGATCGTGCGCTTCGCCGACGTGATGCTGCTGTCTGCTGTCTCCTTGCATCTGCTGGCAATTGTTGGCGGCTTTACCGCGCTTTTCGGCGCTGTGGTGATGCTGACCCAAACCAGCATCAAGGTCTCGCTGGCCTGGTCCACAGTCGCGCAAATGGGCTTCATGATGCTGCAATGCGGCCTCGGCGCCTTCGCGCTTGCGGTGCTGCATATCGTGGCGCATTCGCTCTACAAGGCGCATGCGTTCCTGTCCTCGGGCAGCGTTATCGACATTGCGCGCGCGTCCTGGGTGCCGGATAAAAACCCGCCGCGCGCGTCGCAAGTCCTGCTGGCGCTGGGGCTGGCGCTCACGCTTTATGCCGGGCTGGGCGCGGCGATCGGCATAGCGGCTGACACAGCGCCGCAGATTTTTGCGCTCGGCGCGATCCTGATCATGGGTCTGACGCTGTTCATCGCGCAGTCGGCCGCTGGCAAGCTGAATGCTTATGTGATCGGCCGGACGCTGGCCGCGGCCACAGGGGTGACGATCGCCTACTTCGTTCTGCAGCGCGGCGCGACGCTGCTGACGGCCGGGGCCGTGCCGCCGCCGCCCGCGCCGGATGCTGCAGCGTATGCGATCATGGCGCTGGCTGTCGTCTCCTTCGGGGTGGTCACGGTGTTCCAGATCGTCGAACCGTCCCAGGCGGCCCGGCCATTCTGGCGAAAAGCGCGTGTGCATATCGCGAACGGCCTTTATGTGGGCACCCTTTTCGACCGTTTCGTCGGCGCCTTCAAACGGCCCAGAACAGCCCAGCAAGGAGGAGCGCAATGACCGCATTGCCCGTGACGCAGGCGACTGGCCTCACCGATGCCATTGCTGTCAATGATGCGGCGATACTGGCGGCGGCCGACCGCGCCGGCAAGCGCATCGCGCCGCTGTGGCCGCTCAAGCACTTCGTCGCAGTCAACCCGTTCTGGGGACTGGCGGATCACGACTTTGCCGAAGCCGCGGCGGTCGTGGCCCGCACTGCCGGCGCGCGCATGACGATGCCGCGCAGCTTTTACCTCGAAGCGATCGAGGCCGGGCGGATCACGAAGGACGACATTTCCGAGGCGGTGAAGCGGGTGAAGGGTGCTGCGCTGCCGGCCGATCCGGAAGCGGTCATCGCTGCCGCGCGGCACGACACCGCGCTGCCGCCCGGCTTGCCGACGATTGCCGACATTGCTGCCGACGTCTCAGGCAAGAACTGGCCGGATTTCATCGCCGAGCGCATTTCGCTATGGGCTGCCGATCAGTTCGACGAGGGGCAGTCGTCATGGCCGTCAGCCGGGCAAACCCAGCCGCCTTACGTGCATTGGCGCGAGATGGCAGCCGTCGACCGCACGCCGGACCTCGCCGGCTTGGGGAACATCCGCGCTGCGGCCGCCACGCTTCCGGAAGAGGCCGACGCCCTGATCGTCTCAGCCATTCAGCGGCTCGGCCTCGACGAGAACAGCATCGAGCCCTATCTCCACCGGCTGCTGATGACAGTCGGCGGGTGGGCAGCTTATGCGCGCTACAAGCTGTGGGACGCAGAGCTTTATGACCGCGAGGACGAGACGCTGCGCCAGTTCCTCGCGGTGCGGCTGGCGTATGAGCTGATTCTGTTCGAGCGGTTCACGGGCAATGCGGATTTCGCAGCGCGCTGGGCTGAAGCCTATCCGGTCGGGCCGGCCGACGGGCAGGCGCTCGCCACCGACGCGGTGTTGCAGACAGCCTACGACATCGCCTGGCAGCGCGAACTCGTCGCCAAGCTCAACGGCGATGCGCAGACCCGGCCGGCGGCGCGCAAGCAGGTGCAGGCCGCGTTCTGCATCGATGTGCGCTCGGAGGTATTCCGCCGGTCTCTGGAAAGCGTCGCGCCGGAAGTCGAGACGATCGGTTTTGCGGGCTTCTTCGGTTTCGCCATCGAGTATATCCCGATCGGCAAATACGAGGGCGGCGCACAGTGCCCGGTGCTGCTGACACCGCAGTTCACGGTGCGCGAGACGGTGCGCGACGCCACGCCAGATGAAGAGATCGAGATCCTCGGGCTCAGGCGGTTGCGCCAGCGCGCGTCAAAAGCATGGAAGTCGTTCAAGCTGGCGGCGGTGTCGTCCTTCGCCTTCGTCGAGACGGTTGGCATCGGCTATCTCGTCAAGCTGGTCAGCGATGGGCTGCACCTGTCCCGGACGGTCACGCATCCGGCCTCGGATGGGCTGGACGCATCCGTTGAGATGCGCCTCATGCCGGAAATCGACACCCGCGCGATGGCGGGCCGCGAGACTGGCTTCACGCCGGAGCAGCGGCTCGGCATGGCCGAGGGCGTCTTGAAGGCGATGTCGATGACCTCCGGCTTCGCGCGGATCGTGCTGCTGGCCGGGCACGGCGCAACGGTCGTAAACAATCCGCATGCCAGCGGGCTTGACTGCGGCGCGTGCGGCGGCCACACCGGCGAGGCGAATGCGCGGGTTGCAGCGGCCATCCTGAACGACCCGGCGGTGCGCAGAGGCCTGGCGGAGCGCGGCATCGATGTGCCGGAGGACACGATCTTCGTCGGCGCGCTGCATGACACGACCACCGACGAGGTCCAGCTGTTCGATCTGGAGACCGTGCCGCCAAGCCATGCCGATGATCTCGCACGGCTCAAGGACTGGCTGGATCGCGCGGGGCATCTGGCGCGGGCCGAGCGCTCGGCCTTGCTAAACATCGACAGCGGCCGCGAGGTCGACGCCCAGGTTATCGCCCGCAGCCAGGATTGGGCGCAGGTCCGGCCCGAATGGGGTCTGGCCGGTTGCGCCGCCTTCATCGCCGCGCCGCGCGGCCGCACCGCCGGGCGCGACCTTGGCGGGCGCAGCTTCCTGCACAACTACGACTGGCGGCAGGACGAAGGCTTCGCCACGCTGGAGCTGATCATGACCGCGCCGATGGTTGTTGCGAGCTGGATCAGCCTGCAATATTACGGCTCGACGGTGGACAACCGCGTGTTCGGCTGCGGCAACAAGGTGCTGCACAACGTGGTCGGAACGCTCGGCGTGCTGGAGGGCAATGGCGGCGACCTGCGCACGGGGCTGCCCTGGCAGTCGGTCCATGACGGCGAGCGGCTGATCCACGAGCCGCTACGGCTGTCGGTCGTGATCGAGGCGCCGCGCGAGGCGATGAATGCGATCATCGAGAAGCATGAGGTGGTCCGCAACCTCGTCGACAATGACTGGCTCTACCTGTTCGCCATCGACGACAGCGGCAAGATCGCCTGGCGCTACGCTGGCGGCGGCGAATGGGAGGCGGTTACGCGGGAGCAGGTCGCGGATGCAGCTTGAGCCGGAGGCGCAAGCACGGCCCCACCCTTACGCGGGCGCGCAGGCCGCGCT
>CAZYUT010000162.1:0-4200 GCA_964650735.1 uncultured Hyphomicrobiaceae bacterium | reverse complement strand
GAGCGCCGATGAAGTTCCCGCCGCACATCCTTGATGAAATCCGCGCGCGTTTGCCGGTCTCCGCCGTCGTCGCGCGGCGCGTCCGGCTCAAGCGTCAGGGGCGCGAGTTCGTCGGGCTGTCGCCGTTCAAGGAGGAAAAGACCCCGTCCTTCACGGTCAATGACCAGAAGGGCTTCTATCACTGCTTCGCGAGCGGAGAGCACGGCGACATCTTCACCTTCGTGATGAAAACGGAAGGGCTGTCTTTCCCTGAAGCCGTGCAGCAGCTTGCCAGCGAGGCGGGCGTCGACCTGCCCAAACCCACCGCGCAGGACGAAGCGCGCGAGGCCGAGCGCGACCGGCTGCTGCGGCTGACCCAGGCCGCCTGCGCGTGGTTCGAGGCGCAGTTGCGCGGCAACGCAGGCGCGGAAGCGCGCGACTATCTCCACGGCCGCGGGCTGGACGCCGAGACGATCGCCGCCTTCCGCATCGGCTATGCCCCGGCTTCGCGCACCGCGCTCAAGTCGCATCTCGCCGCGCAGGGCTTCAGCGTGGAGGACATGGCTGCCGCGGGCATGGTCATCGCTGGCGAGGACATCGCCACGCCCTATGACCGCTTCCGCCACCGCATCATCTTCCCGATCACCGACCTGCGCGGGCGGGTCATCGCCTTCGGCGGACGCGCGCTCGACCCAGACCAGCCTGCGAAATACCTGAACTCACCAGAGACGCCGCTGTTTCACAAGGGCGCGACGCTGTTCAACGCCGCGAACGCGCGCCAAGCGGCCCATGAGCGCGGCGAGGTGATCGTCGCGGAAGGCTACATGGATGTGATCGCGCTGGCGGCCGCAGGCTTCCCGCAGGCGGTCGCCCCGCTGGGCACCGCGCTGAGCGATCAGCAGCTCAAGCTGCTCTGGCGCATGGCCGACGAGCCTGTGCTCTGCTTCGATGGTGATGGGGCGGGTCAGCGCGCGGCCTATCGCGCGGCTGAAAGCGCCCTGGCGCTGCTCGCGCCTGGCAAGAGCGTGCGCTTTGCGTATCTGCCTGAGGGCCTGGACCCGGACGATCTGATCCGGCGCGAAGGCGCAGGCGCGATGCGTTCCGTTTTGCAGCAGGCCAAGCCGCTCATTGACGTGATCTGGCAGCGCGAGACCGGCGCAGGCGACTGGTCGACGCCCGAGCGGCGCGCGGCGCTTGAGGCGCGGCTGCGCGCGATGTCCGACTCTGTCCGCGACCCTACCGTTCGCAACTATTACGCGCGCGCTTTCCGGGAGCGGCTGTTTCATATGTTCCGCGCTGGGCCGCAGCCCCGACAGCGGCAGTCCCGTGCCAGGACTAATGGCTGGCGCCAGCCCTTACCGGGGCACAACGACCGCGCCGGGGCCAGCGAGGCGCTGGCGAATAGCGCGCTGGTCCGCCGGGCCGACGACGGCTCGCCGGTGCGCGAAGCGGCGATCGTGCAGGCGCTGGTCCGCCACCCATGGCTGCTCGACAGCTTCGGTGATGATCTGGCGACACTGCCCCTTGAAAATGACGCCGCGCGCCGTGTGCTCGACGGCTTGAATGCTGCGCATGTTACGATAAATCAACTTGACATGGAGTCGGTCCGTCATCACCTGCAGAAGATGGGGTTGGACGGCGCGCTTAAGGAAACTGAAAGTCTGGCCGCATGTCAGCTTGGCGCCCATTTCCGGGCAGACGCGTCTTGTGCGGAGGTGGAAATGGCTTGGCGGCACATCACCGCTTTGCACAGAAAGGCGTCCGCGTTAAGACATGAACTTGCCGCGGCGGAACGAGCGTATTTCGAAGAGCAAACGCAGACAAACGAGCACCGCTTGCGCGCCCTGAGCGAAGAACTTGCGAACCTGGATCACGGCGCCGACCTACCGGACGAATGACGCTTGGGGCGGCCGTCAAGGGTTGATGTGCCCAAAATGCAACGCACATGTACCCAAATTGCGCAGTGCAGATTGCTTCGCGATTGTTTAAGACCGGATTAGCATGAACGCCGTAAGCGGTGAGAACGAGACAACGCGGGTTCCGAACCAGGTGATGAACGCGGACTTGATTGGCGGGACATTGGGGTCTCATGCGCTATATGCGGCAGCGTCACGCGATCTGGCCAAATTTATCTATTTGTAGCAATCCAACAACAGTCACCTTGCGGGCGGCATTGGCAACGCGCATGGGATCGTTTGGAGTAGGGTATGGCGACGAGCACTGCGAAGAACAAAGATCAGGAAAACGGACAAGCTGAGGGGCAGGACAGCCCGCTGCTCGACATGTCCGACCAAGCCGTCAAGCGCATGATCAAGACGGCCAAGGCCCGCGGCTACGTCACCTATGATGAACTGAACGAAGTGCTTCCGTCCGAAGAAGTGTCCTCCGAAAAAATCGAGGACACCATGGCCATGCTCGCGGACATGGGCATCAATGTTGTCGAGGCTGAGGAAGTCGAGGACCAGGCCGAGGCCACAAGCGGCGAACTGACCGACGAACGCGCCGCGCCGGTAAAGACCGAGCGCGCCGCTGAACCGTCCACCGACCGCACGGACGACCCAGTGCGCATGTATCTTCGCGAAATGGGTTCGGTCGAGCTTTTGTCCCGCGAGGGCGAGATCGCCATCGCCAAGCGCATCGAAGCCGGCCGCGAGGCCATGATCGCCGGCTTGTGCGAGAGCCCGCTGACCTTCCAGGCGATCATCATTTGGCGCGACGAGCTGAACGAGGGCAAGATCCTCCTGCGCGACATCATCGACCTCGAAGCCACCTATGCCGGGCCGTTCGCAGGCGGCGACAGCGCCGCCGAAGAGACCCAGGCGGGCGATGGCGAAGACGAGAAGGCTAAAAACACAGGCAACGGCAGCGCGGCCACCGTCGCGGATAACGATAACGCGAGCAAAACCGCCGAAACGCAGGACGGCGAGGAAGCCGCCGCCGAGGACGACGACGACGAAGATTACGACAACAGCATCTCCATGGCGGCTATGGAGGCCGAGCTGAAGCCGAAGGTGCTAGAGACCTTCGACCGCATTGCCGAGGACTATAAGAAGCTTCGCAAGCTGCAGGATCAGCTTGTCGAGAAGAAGATGGCGAACGATTCGCTCAGCCCGCAGCAGGAGCGCCGATACACCAAGCTGCAAGGCCAGATCATCGCCAACGTCAAGAGCCTTTCGCTCAATAACAACCGCATCGAATCTCTCCTCGAACAGCTCTACGACATCAACAAGCGGCTAATGGGCTACGAGGGCCGGCTGCTGCGTCTGGCCGAATCGCACGGTGTCAAACGCGACGAATTCCTGCGCGCGTATTACGGAAGCGAACTGGACCCGACCTGGGTCGACCGCGCGGCGGGGCTGAAGGGCCGCGGCTGGCAGAAATTCGTCGACCGCGAGCGCGACAAGGTCGAGGACATCCGCGAGCAGATCCGCCTGCTGGCATCGGAAACCGGCCTCGACATCGGCGACTTCCGCCGCATCGTGAAGATCGTCCAGAAGGGCGAGAAGGAAGCCAGCGCGGCCAAGAAGGAAATGGTCGAGGCGAACCTGCGCCTCGTGATCTCGATCGCGAAGAAATACACCAACCGCGGGCTGCAATTCCTCGATCTCATCCAGGAAGGCAACATCGGCCTGATGAAGGCGGTCGACAAGTTCGAATACCGCCGCGGCTACAAGTTCTCGACCTACGCGACGTGGTGGATCCGCCAGGCGATCACCCGCTCGATCGCGGACCAGGCGCGCACCATCCGCATCCCCGTGCACATGATCGAGACGATCAACAAGATCGTGCGCACCAGCCGCCAGATGCTCCACGAGATCGGCCGCGAGCCAACGCCGGAGGAGTTGGCCGAGAAGCTCCAGATGCCGCTGGAGAAGGTGCGCAAGGTGCTGAAGATCGCCAAGGAGCCGATCAGCCTGGAGACCCCGATCGGCGAGGAGGACGACTCAAACCTCGGCGACTTCATCGAGGACAAGAACGTGACGCTGCCGATCGACGCGGCGATCCAGTCCAACCTGCGCGAGACGACCACGCGCGTGCTGGCCAGCCTGACCCCGCGCGAGGAGCGCGTGCTGCGGATGCGCTTTGGCATCGGCATGAACACGGACCACACGCTGGAAGAGGTCGGCCAGCAGTTCTCGGTCACGCGCGAGCGTATCCGCCAGATTGAGGCGAAGGCGCTGCGCAAGCTCAAGCACCCGAGCCGCAGCCGGAAGCTGCGCA
>CAZYUT010000161.1:0-4220 GCA_964650735.1 uncultured Hyphomicrobiaceae bacterium | reverse complement strand
TCTTGATCGGCCAGAGCAGCCGGCGGGCCTTGTCGAGGTTGGTGTTGTCCGGCCATGAGTTCAGCGGCGCGAAACGCTGGTTGCCGGTGCCGCCGCCGCCGCGCCCGTCCGCCACGCGGTAGGAGCCTGCGGCGTGCCAGGCCATGCGGATCATCAGGCCGCCATAGTGGCCCCAGTCCGCCGGCCACCACGCCTGGCTGTCGGTCATCAGGGCGTGGAGGTCGGCCTTCAGCGCGTCGACATCCAGCTCCTTGAGCGCCTCACGATAGCTGAAGCCCTTCAGCGGGTCGGTCTTGGTGTCGTGCTGATGAAGGATGTCCAGGTTCAGCGCGTTGGGCCACCAGTCCATCACGCCCGTTTCGCTGCGCGTGATCGCGCCATGCATGACCGGGCAACCACCGGCTTCAGGATTTTTCGCGTCCATATCTCTCTCCGTCTTGCGCGCTGCGAGTCTTGAAGCTGTTCCGCGGTCAGTACGAGGGCCGGGCGCGACAGCGCGACACCGCCCGGAGCTTTCGATCCGCCACCTGACGCAGAATGACTATTGCGCTATGCGTTCCTCCCGGACCTTTGCGTCCGCAGGTTGCGTCGATCTCGCGCCTCCCACGCTCTAGCAGACACATGCCATCAGGTAAATTTGCATTTTGTGATTGCTGAGATAAGCTAATCTTATGCCAAAGATTACCTTGAAGCAGCTCCGTTATTTCGATGCGCTGGCCCGGCATCAGCATTTTGGGCGGGCGGCGGAGGCCTGCGCGATCTCCCAACCCGCTTTATCCATGCAAATCAAGGAGCTGGAGGACGCGCTGGGCGCGATGCTGGTCGAGCGCGATGCCCGGCAGGTCCGGCTGACCAAGTTCGGCGAGGAGGCGAGTGAGCGCGCGCGAGACATTCTGCGGCTTGTGGATGAGCTGGGGGACCTGGCGCGGGCCTCGCGCGAGCGGCTCGTGGGACGGCTACGGATCGGGGTGATCCCGACGATCGCGCCCTATCTGCTGCCAACGGTTATTGGCAACCTCATGCGCGTCGCGCCTGAACTCGACATCCATGTCCGGGAGACCGTGACACCGCGGCTGATCGCAGAGCTTGCGGAGGGCCGGCTCGATACAGCGATCGTCGCGCTGCCGGTTTCCGAGACTTCGCTCACGGAAGTCCCTTTGTTCACAGAGAACTTCCTGCTCGTGCGCCCCGGCGCAGAGGCTGCCGCGCCGGTGCCCAGCAGCGAGACGCTGCGCAATGAGCGGCTGCTGCTGCTCGAGGAAGGGCACTGCTTCCGCGATCAGGCGCTGTCGTTCTGCAACATGGCGTCGGCGCGGCCGCGCGAAGTGCTGGACGCCAGCTCGCTTTCGACGCTTGTGCAAATGGTCGGCGCCGGGATTGGCGTCACCCTGATCCCGGAGATGGCTGTGGGCGTGGAAACGCGATCTGCCACAGTCGCCGTGGCGCGCTTCGCCGATCCGCAGCCGGCGCGCACCGTCGGCATGGTATGGCGGAAAACTTCGCCGCTGGCTGCCCAGCTCCGGCGGATCGCGGAGGTGGTAGGGCGATCAGCCGAAGCCATGCTCGCGGCCCCAAAGCTGTCCGCAACGGATGTTCTGACGCCGCAACAGCCCGCTTCCCGATGAGAGGCGGCATTCAGTGTCTTTCACGCAAAAAGCGCAAACGCGTGATCATAATCACACGCGTCACGTCGCCTTTCCTCTAAGCTCCAAATCATCGCAAGCGCGGTGCTTGCTGATGAAAGATCTGGCAAAGAGGATGAATGCAAATGACGATCTCGAAAAACTTGATGATTGCTGCAATGACGGCTCTTCTGCTTGGCGGTGCTGCTGGGGCAGCCGAAGCGGGTGGAAAGCGTGGCCACCTGCACTTCAAGTGGCATGGTCCAAAGATAACCTATGGCAAGTATCACCACGGATATTACCGCGGTTGTTACAAGTTCAAGCGGAAGTACATCCGGACTGGCCGCTATCACTGGCTGCGCAAATTCAATCGCTGCCGTTACGGTTACTGACGCCACCGCCTGAAGCGCCGAACCTGAACGGGTTTCGGCGCTTCGGTTTCGCGGAGTTCGGGGTGCGCGGCTGCAAAGTGGAGGCTCTGTGCAAACCTTGTGGTACAAGGGGGCATACTTGAGCCATCTTGGGAGCACCGCACATGCCGTCCGAACAGCCGAGCGTCAATCCCTTTCAAAACGCCGCGATCTTCGCGGAGCTTCCAGAAAGCGCGCTGAGCGAGCTGACGATGCTGGCCAGGCCGGTCAGACTTGACGCGAAGCAGGTGCTGTTCGTCGAGGGCGATCCCGCCGCCGGTTGCTATGCCGTCGTCACCGGCTCGCTCCGGGTTTCGCGGTTTTCAAATGAGGGGCATGAAACCGTGCTGACCATTCTGGGCCCTGGAGAGGTGGTCGGCGAGATGGGACTGTTCGGCGATGCGCCGCGCTCTGCGACCGTCACCGCGATGGCGCCGACCGATCTGCGGTTGCTTCCGAAGACCGAATTCCTCCAATTCGCGGACCAGAACCCCCAGCTGTACAGGCACTTTCTCCGTGTGATGAGCGCACGATTGCGCGCTACCAACGACTCTCTGACGGGTTATGCCACCCTAAGCCTGAGCGGCCGGCTCGCGCGGGTGCTGGTTCGGCTGGCCGAGAGCTTTGGACAGCCGCTTGACGATGGCCGGATCCTCATCCGCCAACGCTTTACGCAGACCGATCTGAGCAGCATGGCGGGCTCCGCGCGCGAGAACGTCAGCCGGCAGCTTGCCGAGTGGCGGCGAGAAGGAATGCTCAGCCGGATCAGCGATTACTACTGTCTCGATGATCCCGCCGCTTTCCGCGACTTGGCCCATCTGTAACGCCGAGGTCGCGCCAAGCTGGCGAACCCGCGCGGGCGGCTTGTTGTCATGACCCGCTGCCCTGCCTGCCCGCCTGATCTCGGCGGCCAACGAGGCGCCACGTCACGAGCGTGCCGAACCCCTTGACCGGCACCTCACCGCGCGGGCTGCAGTGAAATCCCGTGGCAATGCGCTCGGCGAATGCGGGCGTTATGTGGATCATGCCCGGGTCGCCGCTTGTCTCAAGGTGCGCTGCGAGATTCACGGTATCTCCCCAGACGTCATATGCCGGTTTGCGCTTGCCGATGACGCCGGCCAGAAGCGGGCCGTGAGCGATACCGATACGAAGTTGCAACGCATATCCCGTTTCCGCGCGCAGGGCGTGCACCGTTTCCTGCATGCGCAAAGCCATCTCGGCAACGCGTGCCGGGTGATCGTCGTCCGCGGTCAGCACCCCGCCAGCAACCATGTAAGCATCGCCGATCGTTTTGATCTTCTCGACTTGCAACTCGTCGGCAATCAGATCGAAGGCGGTGAAGACATCGTTCAGCAGCGTCACGGTTCGTTTTGCGCCGATATCCTGAGCAAGCGAGGTAAAGCCAACGAGGTCCGCGAACATGACGCTGGCCTTGTCATAGTTCTCAGCGATTCCGGCTTCCGGATTATCCCGCAAGGCTTCTGCGATGCGACTGGGAAGCATATTCTGCAGGAGCGCTTCCGTTTTCGCTTCGGCTTGTTCCTTGAGGTAAAACGCGTAGTAGACGGTCGCGGACGTCAGCACAAACACTGTGATCGCGGAAAACACATAGACGTTTGAAACAAGAATCGGCTCGCTTTCGAACAGTGCGCGCTCCGGCGGAAAAGAGAACCACGCAATCAGGTGCAGTAGGAACCCCAAAAAAACAATCGTCAGGATGAGCCGGATCGCATGAAGGCCGAAGCACAGAAATGGAACTGCCGCACCGATGATGTAATTCATCTGGATGCCGGTATCGCGACCCAGCAGCGCCGTCAGAACGAAAAGTCCCGTATATTCGAAAAACGCGACCATCAGCCCGCCTGCGATGTCGCTGATGCGATGAAAAAGCGGTACGGAGAGAGCCATCAGGGCGAGCGCGACGTTGAAAAGGACGAAAATTGCGTATTTACCGAGGTCAGTCAGCGCGTAAACCAGAGCATAATTCAGTGAGACCAGAAAAATCAGGAATGCGAGGAGGTTAACAATTAAAAGGCGGCTCTGAACATTCTGGCTATAGCGGTGGGTGCCCACCTTGAGAAGTGAGACCAGCCGCATCCCGACGAGTCGGCGAACGCTGTCGATGTCGCGCGCAGGAGGCGCAATGTAAACCGGCCGCCGCATTTCATTCCCCCCTTCCAACATTAGA
>CAZYUT010000160.1:0-4356 GCA_964650735.1 uncultured Hyphomicrobiaceae bacterium | reverse complement strand
AAATCAGACAGCAAATGAATGCGTCAAAGATGCCCCTCCAAGATATTGTTTCTAGCACAGTTTTTCGACACGGCCGCTTGAGTGCGCGCCCGCTGCGAGCGTACACTCAGAGCCCGTGTCAGTGCACTAACGGGGTTTGAGCCAGGCGCGGGCGCGCCGCAGGGCCTCGTCAATCTGCGACTTGGTCATTTCAGCGGCGATCTCCCGCCGGTGCCGCAACGCCTCCAGGTTGCCCTGGATAGCCGCGATATTCAGCCACTTATGGGCTGTTACCAGATCCGCCTCGACGCCGCTGCCTGTCGCGTACCTGATGCCGAGCCGCAGAAACGCTTCACCACCTTGGGCATTGATGCTGCCGCTACCTCCAGAATAAACCTCACAATCCTGTCGTGCCATAGCGCAATACTCCACAAACGCCAACTCGACCGGGCCTGCCGGGACGAAGACGATGCGCCCGACACCCGCAAAACGTGTAAAACGCTGACAGATTATCGAAAAGATTGCGTAAACGCGCGGGCATCCGGCTTGGCTGATTTACGGATTGAGTGACGAAAGAGTAAAGTCGCGGGGAGGCGAACCCGCGTCGGTCTGGGGCGATGGGCACGATTTGCGCCGGATTGGCGGGAGGGGCTAACGCCCCGCCCAACCCTGAGTCACTTCCGACGCGATCCCATATCGGGACAGCGCCCATGCGCGCACGGCTAGTCGACCTGGAAAACTGTCGAGCCGGTCGTCTTGCGCGCTTCCAGATCGCGGTGCGCCTGCGCCGCGTCGCGCAGCGGATAGGTCTGGTTGATGCTGATCTTCACCTTGCCGCTTATGACCATGTTGAAAAGGTCGCTCGCTGTCTCTTCCAGTTCCTCGCGCGTGGCAATGTACGCCGCCAGCGACGGACGGGTGAGGAAGAGCGAGCCTTTCGCCGCGAGAACGCCGATATCGACGGGCGGCACCTTTCCTGACGCGTTGCCGAAGCTGACCCACAAGCCGCGCGGCTTCAGGCAGTCGAGCGAGCCGGGATAGGTGTCCTTGCCAACCGAGTCATAGACGACGTCGCACAACGCGCCGCCGGTGATCTCACGCACACGCGCGACGAAGTCTTCCTCGCGGTAGTTGATGACATGCGTGCAGCCATGCGCGCGGGCCAGTTCGCCCTTCTCCGCCGAGCCGACTGTGCCGATGATCGTTGCGCCGAGCGCGCAGGCCCACTGGCAGGCGATCAGCCCAACGCCGCCGGCCGCCGCATGGAACAGCATCACCGTGTCCGGGCCGACATCGTAGGTTTTGCGCAGCAGATAGCGCACCGTCATGCCTTGCAGCATCATTGCAGCGGCGGTCTGATAGTCGATCTCGGCGGGCAGTTTCACGACGCGGTCGGCGGGAATGTTGCGCTCTTCGGCATACGAGCCAATCGGCCCGGCATAAGCGACCCGATCGCCTACGGACAGGCCGCTCACGCCCTCGCCCAGCGCGATGACTTCGCCCGCGCCCTCGGTGCCAAGCGTGAACGGCAGGCTGGGCTGCGGATACAGCCCGGTGCGGTGATACACATCGATGAAGTTGAGACCAACAGCCCTGTGGCGCAGCGTGATCTCGCCGGGCGCGGGCGGCGGCACATCGACGCTCTCCCAGCGCATTTCCTCCGGGCCGCCGTAGCTGTGAACGCGAATGGCGTGGGGCATTTTTGCTGTCCTCGTTTGTTGCGGCCTTCCTCCATACGGCAACAGCGGGCGGCGCCGCAAGAGGCGGCAACCGGACGCCAATGACGGCCGCAACGCCGGGCTGGCGAATACTTCAGACTTGTGCTAGATTTAGGCAAAATGAAAAAGGTAGCGCAGTCGCTTTCGAACGCTTGGCTTTGCCATATTCAAGTTGCGGTGGGTGTCAAACGCTTTGCTGCGCCGCCGTTCCCCGGAAGACATTCACTGCGCCGAGAGCATTTTAGCTCGATTTGCCAGCCGTCAAGCGCTGTTTCTTCAACCTCAAACCGAAAATTCATGCTGTCAGATAGGATGAGTGCGCTCATCTCCTTTGCTGAGGGGACCCGTTTGCGATGGATAACCGCTACACGACTCCGAGAAAGACTTGCCCCGAGCCATTACACAGCGGGCGCAACGCCGGCGAACTTGATCAGGTCCGGTCTCCGCCCCAGCCAGACAGGAACCTGGCGAGGTTCGCTTCTTATTTTGCCGCTCTTCTTGTTGTCCTGTTCCTCATGCTGGATGGTTTGAGCGCGGCCATCCAAGAAGCCGCATCCAAGTTGATTGTTCCCGATCCTCAAGACGCCGGCGCGCACACTATCAGCTTGAGTTTGGCGCGCGGACTTGCCGTGTTCATGTTCCTCGCAACATTTTTGGGTTTCTGGCTGGGGCGGGACTTGATGCGCGCTAAAAGATCGATCAGGGAATTGGAGGCCCAACGAAATGCGCTCCCCCAGGGAGACAGCACACCTGCTGCCACGGAAACGCAGGCCGGGATAGAGCAGGCTTTAGCGCGCGTCCAGAAGCAGCTCGATCAACAACGCACTGTCCTCAAGAAGATCCAGTCTCAGATGTACGAGGATAATGTCCGCCCCAGGCACGACTTCGTATCATTCCGTGCTTTGTATATCGTTGGGCCTGGCGGAGATATTCAGGTCGAAAAGGAAGTCATATTGACGTCACACGAGTTAGAGGTTCATTTTTGGAGATTTCATGCTAACGGCGAAGAGTTTGCCCAGCCGCTGGCCGACGACACCGAAATGGCACTGGAGGTCCGCGCTCTTGATGATGGAAGGACGGAGTGCATACCACTTCTCGTCGACAATAAGCCGACTCGCAAGGAGTTCACCGTGAATTTTTTGCCGGCAATTACCCCCGGGACACAGCGAGCGTTCCTGTTAAGATACAAGTGGCCGGGCTTTCTGAGGGAATTGGCTGACACGGGACGCACGAACTACTTCTGGGAATCAAAGGCATTCACCAGTGGCGGGATAGCCGATTTCGCCGTTGAATGGCGCTTCCAGCCAAGTTACGGCGATGTACACTGTCAAACCACACGGGCCAACCCCTCCGGCATGAGACTGGACAAAACCCAGCGGCATCCCGGTACGAAATGGGTTTACGCAGGCAGCAGGATACCTTTGGGAAACATCCCGCTTGAGCTCAGCTTTTCGTGTGATGACAAAGACTAGACTGGCAAAAGCGTCTAGACGGGAGCGCCAGTACCTTCGCCCGGAATGCGAGGCAGCCGACCGGTGCCCTCACCAGGGACCACGCGTGACCGCAAGCAGATCGTTTTCCGTGTGGTTTCTTCACGAACACTCGCGATGTACTGATCCATTGCTGATGGGCTTGCCATGTTATTCTCCCGTCTATTAGTAGGAAACGGCTGGAACTAGCCAATACTGGAAAGTCTGGCACCGCAACGCACCAGAACAAGGCTCCACTTCTAGAAAGTTTTGCCGTCTAATGCAACTACCGCGATTCGGTTGGTTTCGATGTGGCGAGTGCGCAACTTTCCGATGGCAACTCGCCATGCGTGTTGGGGAAATTGCTGAGGCGCAATAGGTTGCGAAGCCTGTTCACCACGTGGGTGCGCACTTAGGTATGAAGTGAGCTGATGATGGTCGATGCTCGGTCCCCGCCGGGGAGGCGCACCGAGCGTCGAACCGTCACGCACATAAGCAGCAATGAAAGGTTGTATTCGGGGCCGAGATGACGCAAGCACCAACCAAAGACCGCATCCTGAAGGAGCTCGAACGCATCAAAGGGCCCGACGGCGAGAGCAACATCGTTGCGCTTGGGCTGGTCTCCGAGATCGTCGTTACCAAAGGCAAGGTCTATTTCTCGATCGCCGTCCCGCCGGAGCGCGCCAAGGAGCTGGAGCCGCTGCGCCAGGCCGCCGAGGTGGTGGTCAGGGAACTCCCGGGCGTGGAAAACGCAACCGTCACGCTCACAGCCGAGCAGAAACCCGGCGCTAGCCAGCAGCAGGCCCCTGCCAGCCGTGGCGGCAATGGCGCGGGCGCCCAGGCCGGCCCGGCCCGGCCGGGCGGCGCTACGCTGCGCGGGATCGCAGATGTCGCAAACATCATCGCAGTCGCCTCGGGCAAGGGCGGCGTCGGCAAGTCCACGACAGCTGTCAATCTCGCGCTCGGCTTCGCGGCCAACGGCCTGCGCGTCGGGATCCTCGATGCGGATATTTACGGCCCGTCGATCCCGCGCCTGCTTGGCCTGACCGGCCGGCCGGATGTCGATGACAACAACATCCTTCAGCCGATGGACGCCTTCGGCCTGAAGGCCATGTCGATGGGCTTCCTGATCGCGGAGGACGAGCCGATGATCTGGCGCGGACCGATGGTGATTCAGGCGCTCACGCAGA
>CAZYUT010000159.1:0-4368 GCA_964650735.1 uncultured Hyphomicrobiaceae bacterium | reverse complement strand
TATCCGCTGATCGAAGGCGCGCGCTCTTAAATGACAACGATCTTCACCGAGCTGGAGGCGTCGGCGCGGACGAATCCGGACAAGCCCGCGCTGGTCGGCCGGGAGAGCGCGCTCAGCTTCGGTGAATTTCTTGAGCGCGTGCGCGGTGTGGCCGGTCGCTTTCAGACATTGCCTGTTGGGCCTGTGGCGCTTGCGATGCCTGATCCGGCCGATACGCTGATCGCCTTTTTCGCGGCGGCGGCGGCCGGGCGGCCTGCCTTTGTGCTTGACCCGCAGGCACCACCCGAGGCGGTCGCAAAGGCGCTGGCGCAGGCTGAACCGGCGGCCCAACTGACCGCGCTGCCTGCACCGGTGGAGCCTGCCGAATTGCCCGATGTCGCGTCCCAGGCGGAATTCTACTGGGGGCTCACTTCCGGCACCACCGCCACGCCCAAAATTTTCGCGCGCACGCACCGCTCTTGGCTTGCGACCTTCGAGGCGGCCGAAGCTGTGTTCGACTTTACGCTGGAGGATCGCGTCGCGTTGCCCGGGAGCTTGAGCCACTCGCTGTTCCTGTTCGGCGCAGTGCACGCGCTGTGCCAGGGGATGACGGCGATCCTGTGCGGGCCGTTCCGCCCGGCGCGCGTGGCGCGGGAGCTGGCGGCGCATCGGGCAAGCGTCCTCTACGTCGTTCCGGCGATGCTGGAAGCGCTGATAACATCCCGCGAGATCGCATGGCGGGCGCATGCCCAGCGCATCTTCTCCAGCGGCGCGAAGCTCTCGGCCGATCTGCGCGGCGCTATCGAGGCTGCGATGCCTCACGTCGATCTGGTTGAGGGCTATGGCTCCTCCGAAACCAGCTATGTCAGTTATGTCAGCACGCGCGCGCCCGCGCCGTCCGGCTCTGTCGGGCGGCTGTTCCCCGGCGTCGAGGTCGAAGTCCGCGACGTGGACGGGCAGCCTTGCGCGCCAGGTGATAGCGGCACGGTCTGGGTACGCAGCCACATGACTTTCGCACGCTATGTCGGCGGGCCGGAGGCATTCGCGCCCGGCGGATGGGTCACGGCGGGCGATGCGGGTCTGCTGGCCGGCGGGTTTCTCTATTTGAAAGGCCGTGCAGGCCGGATCATCAATGTGGCGGGCGTCAAAGTGCACCCAGAGACGATCGAGCAGGCGTTGCTGGCCCACCCGGATGTCGTCAGCGTGGCGGTTGTCGGTCTGGACGATGCCAAACGCGGGCAGCGGCTCGCTGCCGTGGTGGTTCCGCGCAATCGTCAGGCGGACCGCGCCTGCTTGAGCGCGCATTGCCGCAAGGCGCTCGGGGCGCGCCTGACGCCACAGAGCTTCTTCCGCGCCGCCACGCTGCCAGAGACACGCTCGGGGAAAGTGGCCGTCGATGCGCTGCGGCAGGCGTTGATGCGCGGCGATCCGGCTTATGAGGCGCTGGAATGAGCCAGCCGGTCATCATCGCGGCGCGGCGCACGGCCATCGGTAATGTCGGCGGCATGCATCGCGCGTGCCCCGTCGAGACGCTCGGCGCGTCGGCGGTCATGGCGGCGCTTGCCGACAGCGGACTGAGCGCGGGCGACATCGGCGAAGTCATCATGGGCAACGCGGCAGGCGGCGGCGGCAACCCGGCGCGGCTGATCAGCTTGAGCGCGGGTTTGCCCGAAAGCGTTCCGGCGATCACGGTGGACCGGCAATGCGCCTCCGGGCTGGACGCGATCATTACGGGCGCACGCCTGATCCAGACCGGCGCGGCGCAGGCGGTGATCGCCGGCGGGGCGGAAAGCCCCTCAACAGCGCCCTGGCGCGTGGAGAAGCCCGCCTCGCTCTATCGCGGGCTGCCGCGCTTTTTCGCGGAGGCGCAATTCGCGCCGGGCGCGGGCGGCGACCGGCAGATGATCGAGGCGGCGGAGCGCGTGGCGCGCGAATGCGGACTAAGCCGCGCGGCGCAGGATGCCTATGCTCTCGCGAGCCATGAGCGCGCGGTGGCCGCCGCCGCGGCCGGCCTGTTCGATGCGGAGATTGTCCCCGCTGGCGGCGCCGGGGGTGACGAAGGCCCAAGGCCCGGCCTGAAGCCGGAGACGCTCGCGCGCGCCACCCCGCTGCTACCAGACGGCACCGTGACGGCGGGCAATAGCTGTCCGGTCAGCGACGGTGCGGCGGCGGTCGTGATCGTCTCGCGGGCGCTGCATGCGCGGCTGGGCTATCCGCCGGGGCTTGCCTTCGTAGAGGCGGCTGCAGGTGGCGTCGATCCGGCCCGGCTCGGGCTCGGCGCAATCCCGGCGGTGGAGCGGCTGCGCGATCGCCTGAGGTCGCGATGGAACGAGCTTGCGGCGGTCGAGTTCAACGAAGCCTTTGCCTCTCAGGTGCTCGCCACGATTGGCGCGCTCGACCTGCCGACCGAGATCGTGAACCCACAGGGCGGCGCGATCGCGCTGGGCCACCCTTACGGCGCGAGCGGGGCGGTGCTGGTGGTGCGGTTGTTTGCGCGCATGGTTCGCGCACGTGCCGACGCATTGAGCCTCGCAATGCTTGCCGCAGCGGGTGGACAGGGGGTCGCAGCGGCATTCGCCTTGGCCTGAAAGGTTGAGCAAATGAAAATAGCTTACTCATTTCAAAAGGTTTTTTCGTATGCTTTTCGAAGCGCGACAGGATAACGTCTTGACGTGCGCGGCGTAGACTGCGTTAATTGGGTCAGCAGTGCTGATGAGATCATCGGCATAGCGTGCTGAATACCTGCGTATCCGGGTCGCGGCCCGGAAGCCCGCGTGACCGAGGACGGGCCATGATGTCACGCTTCGAAGATCGCCGGTGCCGCTCGCACGGCGGTGGCGCGATGATGCCGCATTTTGCTCGCGTGCCGCGGCAGGCGGTTGAGCGGCCGGTGGCCGCGCGTTAACGCGATATCCAACCAAAATTGTATACGCATTGAAGAAATCGCGCTGTATCAACGCACAGGACAGGCCATTTGAACGCATTGAGTGAATCGAGGTCGGAGATGGAGAATCTGGCGATCGGCTGGCGCGAATGGGCCGCCTTGCCGAAGCTGGGTCTGCCGGCAATTAAAGCGAAGATCGATACAGGGGCGCGGACTTCCGCCCTGCACGCCTTCAGGGTGGAAACCTTCGGTCCGGAAGAGAATACCCGCGTGCGCTTCTGGGTGCACCCGGTCGAGGGGCGCGACGACATCGAAGTGAAGTGCACCGCCAAGGTGGTCGACCGTCGGCAAGTGGTCAGTTCCAACGGCGTGTCGGAGTTGCGCTATATCATCCGCACGCCGATCCGCATCGGCGACCGCGAATGGCCGATCGAGATTTCTTTGTGCAACCGGGAGACGATGACGCACCGGATGCTCATCGGCCGCACGGCGCTGGAGTCGATCGAGGCGGTGGTCAAGCCCTGGGGCGAGTTCTACCAGGGGCACATGGACTACGAGGCCTATGAATCAGTCGCCCGGCAGTCTATCGAGCACCGGCCCCTTCGCATCGCGCTCCTGACGATGGAGCCGAATAACTATTCGAACCAGCGCTTCATTGCGGCCGCTGAAGAGCGCGAGCATGTCATCGAGCCGCTGGCGACGTTGGGCTGCTACATCAACATTAACCGGATCGCTTCGGCGGTACATTATCGCGGCAAAGCGCTCAAAGAGTTTGATGCCGTGATCCCCCGCATCGGCTCAGGCATCACCGAATACGGTACGGCGCTGGTCCGCCAATTCGAGCTGACCAAGGCGTTTTGCCTGAATTCGGGCCGTGCAATCAGCAATTCGCGCAACAAGCTCCTGGCGCATCAGATCATGGCGGAGAATCAGCTGCCGATGCCGATTACCGCCTTCGCCAGTTCTCCGGACAGCACCGACGACCTGATCGACATGGTTGGCGGCCCGCCCCTTGTCATCAAGCTTTTGCAAAGCTCACAGGGGCGCGGGGTGGTTCTCGCCGATACGCGCAAGGCTGCCAGTTCGCTCATCGACGCCTTCAGAAATGCGGAAGCCAACTTCCTCGTTCAGCAGTTCGTTGCCGATGCTGCGGGACAGGACATCCGATGTATTGTCTTGAACGATAAGGTTATCGGGGCGATGCGACGCGTGTCAGGCGGGGGCGACTTCCGCTCCAATCTGCATTCGGGCGGTTCAGCGATGCCGGTGAAGATCACCCGGGACGAGCGCAAGGTCGCGATCAAGGCCGCGCGGAAGATGGGGCTCAATTTCGCCGGAGTCGATCTGCTGCGCTCTCAGAGCGGGCCGCTCATTCTGGAGGTGAATTCCAGCCCAGGGCTTCAGGGCATCGAGTCCGTGGTCGGCGAGACGATCGCCGAGGCGGTGATTAGCTATATTGAACAGAACACGTTCCATCAGCAGGCCAGAATTAAGAAAAAGAACGC
>CAZYUT010000158.1:0-4409 GCA_964650735.1 uncultured Hyphomicrobiaceae bacterium | reverse complement strand
CGCCGACCAGCTTGCCATCCGCCGAGATCAAATATTTGTGAAAGTTCCAACGCGGAGCAAGGCTGTCGCCGCCGACTTCGCGGGCCCACTGGTAGAACGGATGGGCGTCCGGTCCCTGCACGCGGACCTTCTCCGTCAGCGGGAAGTTGACGCCAAACGCGCCCTGACAAAATTCCTTGATCTCGCCTTCGCTCTTCGGCTCCTGACCGCCAAAGTCATTGGATGGCGCGCCGATGACGACGAGGCCGCGGTCACGATAGTCCTGCCACAGCGCCTGAAGGCCCTGATATTGCGGGGTGAACCCGCACAGCGAGGCAGTATTCACGACCAGCAGCACCTTGCCAGCATACTGGCTGAGCGGCATCGGACTGCCGTCTATAGAAGTGAAGCTGAAGTCGTGCGCCGAGCGCGTTTGCGCGTCCGCCGGGATCGTGGCGGCGGGCGCTGCGCTCAGCACCCCGATCAGGGCGATAGCTGCGGAAAGCTGCTTTTTCATGACGTCCAATCCATCGTTCATCCAAACTGGTAGCGTTACGCACCGGGCGCCGCCATGGTTCCCTGGCGCCTCAGTGCCTGACCATGGCGATGGCGATGCCGTCATGGCCCTTCTGACCGACCATCTGGGTGATTATCGCCTCCACGCGGCTGTCCTTCGCCAACGCATCGTTGAACGCCTGCACGCCCTGGACCATTGAATCATCCGAAGCGGCGTCAAGCACGCGGCCATTGCGCACGACGTTATCGGCGACGATAAGCGCGCCGGGGCGGCACAGCTTGATCGACCATTCGAGATAGGCCTGGTAGTTCTCCTTGTCGGCGTCGATGAAGACCATATCGAATGGGGGATCGCCACGTTCTTCGAGCTCACGCAGCGAATCCAGCGCCGCGCCGATCATGATCTCCACCCATGGGCCCATAGCCGCCCGGTCGAGATTGGCCCGCGCCACGCGTGCGTGTTTCGCCTCGTATTCCAGAGTGACAACGCGCCCATCCTCTGGCAGCGCCCGGGCGAGCCAGGTGGTGCTGTAGCCGCCAAGAGTGCCGATCTCTAGGATACGCCGTGCACCCGTTAGCCTTGCCAGCAGATACAGATACTTGCCAAGCACGGGCGAAACCGCGATGTCGGGCAGGCCGGCGGCCTGCGCCGCGGCGACCGCCGCATCCAGCGCGGGGTCGTCAACGATAAAGCGATCCGCAATATAAGCGTCGACATCCTTGAACAACTCAATATCTGACATTTTTCCTCCTGGCAGGCGGCATCATCTTTGCGGGCGCCAAGGCCGGGCGATTGACGTTCGCGCGATCCGGTCTTTCGGCCCCGTTGAAACTGCCATACTGTAACATCCAACCAGCGGCAATCGTTGCAAAATCCGGCCGATGTCAAGGAGCCGGTTCAAATCTGGAGGGAGGAATGGATCCGATCTGGCTCGACAGCTATCCGCCCAGCGTTCCGCGCGAGATCGACCCCGACAAATATCGCTCGATCGGCGAGATGTTTGCCGAAAGCGCCGCGCGCTACGCCGGCTCTCCTGCATTCACGTGCATGGGCAAAACCTGCACATTCGCCGAGATCGACCGGCTGTCGCGCGCCTTCGCGGCTTATCTGCAGGGCGAGTTGGGGCTGGAGCGCGGTGCGCGCGTCGCGATCATGATGCCCAATGTGCTGCAATACCCGATTGCGATGCTTGGCGTCCTGCGCGCGGGCTATACGGTGGTGAACTGCAACCCGCTATATACGCCCCGCGAACTGGGCGGGCAACTCGAAGACTCAGGCGCGAAAGCGATCGTCATCGTCGAGAACTTCGCGCACACGCTGGAGCAGGTCCTCGACAGGACCGCTGTGGAGCATGTGATCGTCACCCGGCTTGGCGACATGCTCGATTTTCCCAAGTCCAGCATCGTCAATCTCGTCGTCAAGCGCGTGAAGAAGATGGTGCCCGAGTGGAACATCCCCGGCGCGATCTTGTTCAAGGACGTTCTGGCGGCTGGCGCTAAGCGCGCTTTTAATCCTGTAGACGTTGCGCCTGAAGATCTCGCCTTTCTACAGTATACCGGCGGGACGACCGGCATCCCCAAGGGCGCGATGCTCACCCACCGCAACATGATCGCCAACCTTGAGCAGGCCCATGCCTGGATCAAGCCGCATGTGCGCCAGGGCCAAGAGACCATCATTACGGCGTTGCCGCTCTATCATATCTTCGCGCTGCTTGCGAACTGCCTGACCTTCATCAAGATCGGCGCGAAGAACATTCTCATCACCAATCCGCGCGACATCCCCGGCTTCGTCAAGGAACTGAGGAAGGAGCCATTCACCGCGCTGACCGGCGTCAACACGCTCTTCAACGCGCTGCTGCACAACGAGGATTTCCGCAAGCTGGATTTCTCCGCGTTGCGCCTGACGCTGGGCGGCGGCATGGCCGTGCAGAAAAGGGTTGCTCAGGAGTGGAAGGAGGTCACGGGCACGCCGCTGATCGAGGCCTACGGCCTGACCGAGACGTCGCCCGCCGCAACGATCAACCCGCTCGACATCGACGAATACACCGGTGCGATCGGTTTGCCGATCTCCTCTACCGAAGTCTCGATCCGTACGCCCGAAGGCGAGGAGGTGCAGATCGGCGAGCCGGGCGAATTGTGCATCCGCGGGCCGCAGGTGATGAAGGGCTACTGGCAGCGCCCGGACGAGACCGCGATCGTGTTCACCGAGGATGACTTTCTGCGCACCGGCGACATGGCAAAGATGGATGAGCGAGGCTTCATTTACATCATCGACCGCACCAAGGACATGATCAACGTGTCCGGCTTCAACGTCTACCCGAATGAGATAGAGTCCGTAATCGCGTCGCATCCTGGCGTCGTCGAGGCGGGGGTGGTCGGCGTTCCCGACGAGCAATCAGGCGAAATCGTCAAGGCGGTGATCGTCAAGAAGAACCCGGACCTTACAAAGGATGAAATCATCGCCTATTGCCGCGAGCAGATGACCCCCTACAAGGTGCCGCGCCAGATCGAATTCCGCGACGAACTGCCGAAAACCGTGGTCGGTAAGATCCTCCGGCGAGAGTTGCGCGAGAGCGCATGAATTGTCTCCCAATGGCCACAGTCAGCCCGTAACCGTGCCGGACGCCGTGGACCGCAACCCTGCCTGATGGTACCCCTAGTCTGGGCAGAGGTTTGGGATGCGTATCGGCATGCGTGGTATGGGGGCAATCGCGAAATTCGGCGCGCAGAGGAAGGCGATGCTGAGCGCATCGGTTTTTCTTGCGTCATGCTTCCTGCTGCTTGTCTGGGCGGACCCGGTCAAGGCCCGTCAGGACTGCCCGCATTCCGCTGTTTCCCAGATATCCGAAGATGAAGAGAGTTGCGGGGCGTGCAAGCGCGCCCTTCGGCCAAACCGGACGCTGCTCTCGCGCTCTGACGACATGGAAACCGCGGGCGCGCCGCTCCCGGCCATCAAAACCTTGGCAAAGTCGATCGTCCTCGCGGCTCCTTGGCCCGGAGGAGGCAATGAAGCGCATGTGCGCACAACCGGCTTGATGCGCCTTGGCAACGTGGTGTTGCTGAATTGAAACGTTTCAGTCCAGCGCGCGGAGTAGACGGAGGCGCGCGCGGGCTTGTTGCAAGCTCTCCGTAACATCTGCTTGTTAGTTTTAGTTTTCCGGCTTGCGGTCCCCGCCGCAAAATTCTCAAGAGGTGGCTAACATGAGACAGTTCTTCGTTTGGTTTGCTGCGGTTGCCTTGTGCACTGCGGCTTTCACGACTGCCTCGGCGGTCAACAGTCCCGTATCGGCGCAGTTTTCGCCATTCTTCTCCTTCAGCTCGGCCTCCGGCCGGAGTATGGTGTCGTTCCCGAAAAACTATGCGCCGGGCACCATCGTCGTCAGCTTCGGCGATCGCCGCTTGTATCACGTTCGCTCGCGCGGGCGTGCGATGAGCTACCCGATCGCAGCGCCGCAGCCAAGGCATCGGTGGGGCGGCGTGCTGCGCGTCTCGGCAAAGCGCGTGAACCCTGGCTGGACGCCGACTGCGCGTATGCGCCGTGAAAATCCAAGCCTGCCGGCTTACGTCCCCGGCGGACATCCGCAGAACCCGCTTGGCAGCCGCGCGCTGTATCTTGGCAGCACGCTGTACCGCATTCACGGCACCGATGCGCCTCAGCTTATCGGCCGCGAAGTATCGAGCGGCTGCATCCGGATGCACGACGCGCACGTGCAGGAACTCTACAGCCAGGTGCGTGTGGGTACGCAGGTCATCGTGACCTCGCGCCGCTTCAGCACCGCGGCCATCGCCAGCTCGCCGTCGTCAAACAGCTTCGGCGCCTCGCGTTCGTCGTCGCGTGAGTGGGATCCGTTCAACCGGTACTAGAGCACTTTCAGCAAAAGCCTGTCCCGGACTTGATCCGGGATGGGCACCGG
>CAZYUT010000157.1:0-4427 GCA_964650735.1 uncultured Hyphomicrobiaceae bacterium | reverse complement strand
ATAGATAAAGCTCGCGTGCGATCTGCGCCCCGTCCTCGATGTAGAGCCGCTGGACCATCTTGCCTTCCGGCCCGGTCTGGTGTGTGACCAGCGTGCGCCCCAGCATCTGGTCGGCGAAGGTGCGGACCTCATCCATCGACTTCGCCAGCCGGACGCCGCCCTGCTCGCCCGCCTGCGGCTCCTTGAACCGGCCCTTGCCGCGCCCGCCGGCATGGATCTGCGCCTTCACGACCCAGACCGGACCGCCAAGCTCATTGGCGACGCTCACCGCATCTTCCGGCGTGAAAGCGGCCGCGCCCTGCGACACCGGCACTCCATAATCGCGCAGGATCGCCTTCGCCTGATATTCATGGATGTTCATTGGTTCCGCTCCCGGTTATGTCTTCGATGCAATGCGATCAGGCGATGCCGCCAAGCCCCGGCGCGATCCGCTTGCAGGCATCGACAAGCCCCTGCACCGCCTCGACCGAGCGCATGAAATCGGCCCGCTCGCCCGAGGTCAGGTCGATCTCGATCACGCGCTCCACGCCTTTGGCGCTGATGACCGTGGGCACGCCGACATAAAGCCCCTTCACGCCGAACTCCCCATTCAGGTAGGCCGCCGCGGGCAGCACGCGCTTTTTGTCCTTGAGGTAGGATTCGGCCATCGCCACGGCCGACGCCGCCGGCGCGTAATAGGCCGAACCGCTTTTCAAAAGTCCAACGATCTCAGCGCCGCCGTCGCGCGTGCGCTGGACGATCTCGCCGAGCCGCTCATGGGTGATCCAGTGCATCTTGATGAGATCCGGCAGCGGGATGCCCGCCACGGTCGTGTAGCGCGTCAGCGGGACCATGGTGTCGCCGTGGCCGCCGAGCACGAACGCAGTCACATCCTCGACCGAGACGTCGAATTCGTCGGCAAGGAAATAGCGGAAGCGCGCGCTGTCGAGAACGCCGGCCATGCCCACGGTCATGTGACGCGGCAGGCCGGTGATCTGGTTGAGCGCCCAGACCATGGCATCCAGCGGGTTGGTGATGCAGATCACAAACGCATCGGGCGCGTATTTCTTGATGCCCGCGCCGACCTGCTCCATCACCTTGAGGTTGATTTCCAGCAGGTCATCGCGGCTCATGCCCGGCTTGCGCGGCACCCCGGCGGTCACGATCACCACATCCGCACCCCGGATATCGACATATTCGTTGGTGCCCTTGAGCTGGATGTCGGTGCCTTCCACGGGCAGGGATTCAGCGATGTCCAGCGACTTGCCCTGCGGCATGCCTTCAACGATGTCGAACAACACCACGTCGCCAAGTTCCTTCACCCCGATGAGGTGCGCGAGCGTGCCGCCGATCATGCCGCCGCCGATCAGTGCGATCTTCTTCCTGGCCATTTGCGTCTTCTCCCTGGCGCGATCCGAGTTGTGCTGCCGCCGTCGTTATAGCGAAACCTGGCCACGTTCAAGCGCGTGGGGCGGATGGCCAGCGCAACGGGGTGTCAGACTGACGCGCGGGCGGTTTTTTCGCAAGTGCGAAAGCGGGTCAGCCGCTGCGCCCCGCAGGTGACTTGAGGGCCAGCTCGACCTGGAATATTGACGGGTCGTCGGGATCGTGGCGGGTCTGGAACCCGAGTTCGCGGCACATGCGCAGCATCGTGATGTTCTCGCTCAGCACCGAACCGTAGAGCCGCTCCAGCCCTTCGGCCTTGGCATAGTCGATCAGATGGCGCATGAGCTGCCAGCCGAGGCCGCGCCCTTTCATGTCTGAGCGCGTCATGACCGCGTATTCCGCCTGGCGATAATCCGGGTCGGCGAAGAAGCGGGCGACTCCGAGCATGTCCTCTTCTGCCGGTGAAAGCGCGACAAAAGCGATCTCGCGGCCGTAGTCGATCTGCGTCAGACGGGCGAGGAACTTGCGCGACAGGTGCCGCTGCGGCGAGAAGAAGCGCAGGCGCAGATCGTTCTGGTCCATGCGCTGGATCATGGTCTCGTAAAGGTGCTCATCATCCGGGCGGATTGGCCGGATCAGCACATCGCCAAAGCTGTCCAGCGTGATTGTTTTTTCCCACTCGTGCGGATAAGGCCGGATCGCCATGGGCGCGCGCGGCGTCCTCGCCGTGTCGGCAAGCACCACGCGCGCATCCAGCGCGATGACGCCGGTATCGTCGGCGCGCAGCGGATTAATATCGAGTTCGCGGATTTCAGGGTGTTGCGCCACCAGATAGCTGATCTTCACCAGCGTCAGCGCAATTGCATCCATATCGGCGGCCGGCCGGTCGCGGTAGCCGCGCAGCAGACGGGAGATGCGCGTCTCCCGAATCAGATCCTGCGCCAGCTTCAGATCGAGCGGAGGCAGCGCCATGGCGGTGTCCTTGACGACTTCGACAGCCGTGCCGCCCGCGCCGAACATGATCACCGGGCCGAAGGTGGCGTCCTCGCTCATGCCGATAATCAGTTCATGGGCCAGCTTGCCGTGGATCATCGGCTGGACGCTGATGCCCTCGATGCGGGCGTCCGGCCGCGCCTTGCCGATGCGCTCGATCATTTCTTCGGCCGCCTTGGCCGCGCGTTCTGCGGAGGTGATGTCGAGGCGCACGCCGCCCACATCGGATTTGTGACTGATGTCGTCGGAGATGATTTTGAGCACCACCGCCGAATATTCTTTCAGGATTTCGCGGGCGGCCAAATGGACTTCGCCCGGCGTCTTCGCCTCATATGCTGGCACGATCGGCACGCCGTAAGCCTGCAAAAGCCGCTTCGCCTCCGGCTCGGTCATCATGCTGCGCCCGGCAGCCAGAACGCGGTCGATCTGTTTTTGCGCAGCCTCGGAATCGAAAGACAGCTGGCGCGGAAGCATCGGCGGCGCGCGCATCAACTCTTTCTGCGCGCGGGAATAGTGCACCAGATGCATGAACCCGCGCACCGCCTGACGCGGCGTCTCGAAAGTCGGAATGTCATTTTCCGCGAACAGCTCGCGGGCCTTTGCAGCGGCCTGCGCGCCGAGCCAGTTGGTCACGACCGGCACGCGGCGGCCAGCCTGGCGCTTTTCGTTTACCGCCTCGATGACCGCACGGGCGGTGTCTTCGCTGGAGGCGAGCGCCTGCGGGCAGTTCATCACGAGCACCGCCTCTGTTTCGGGCTCGGCGAGCAGCGCGCTCATCGCCTGTCTGTACCGATCTGCACCGGCGTCACCGATGATGTCCACCGGATTCGCGCCAGACCATGTCGGCGGCAGCACCGCGTCGAGTTTGGCCTTGGTCTCGTCCGACAGTTTGGTCAGCTCGCCGTTCTCATCGGCAAGCGCATCCGCCGCCAGAACCCCCGCGCCGCCGCCGTTGGTGAGAATGGTCAAATGCTCGCCCTGCAGCGCGCCGATGCGATCAGCGATTTCAGCGGCGATGAACAGTTCGTCGAGATCCGGCACGCGCAGCACGCCCGCCCTTCGGAAGGCCGCATCGTAGACCTTGTCCGATCCAGCGAGCGCGCCGGTATGCGAGGCCGCGGCTTTCGCCGCCGTTTCGTGCCGCCCGGTCTTAATGACGATGACAGGCTTTGAGCGCGCCGCCCGCCGGGCCGCCGACATGAATTTCGGCGCGTGCTTGATGCCCTCCATGTAAAGGAGCACCGCCTTGCTCGAGACATCGCCGGCGAGATAGTCCAGCATGTCGCCGAAGTCGATGTCGGCCATGTTGCCGACCGAGGCCATCAGCGAAAAGCCGATCTGGCGACCATTGGCCCAGTCGAGCACGGAGGTCAGCAGCGCGCCGGACTGCGAGACCATTGCGAGATCGCCGGGGATCGGGGCGGTGTGCGAGAAGCTGGCGTTCAGCCCCGATCCGCCCAGCAGCAGCCCAATGCAGTTCGGCCCGAGAATGCGCAGACCGTGCGGGCGCGCAGCCTGCAGCATCTTCGTCTCAAGCTCGCCCTCGATGCCCGCCGTGAGGACGATCGCCGCGCGGCAGCCCTTATTGCCCACCGCTGCAATCAGGCCGGGCACAGCCTGCGGGGGTATCGCGACGACAGCGAGGTCAGGCGTGCCCGGCAGCGCTTCGACGCTGGCGTAACAGGGCCGCCCCTGCACCTGTTCATACTTCGGGTTGACGAACCAGATCGGCCCGTTGAACCCGCCAGCAAGGAGGTTCGCAGCCACGGTTGCGCCCACTGAGCCGCGCCGTTCGCTCGCCCCGAACAAGGCCACTGAAGAGGGCCGGAACAGATAATCCAGGTTGTGTATTGTCATCGCCCGCCATCCTACCCGCGCAGTGTCGCATGTTCATGACGCAGCGCACAATAGCGCGGCATTACTGCGATGGCGCCATGCGCCGCGAGATAACCAGTTCTGACGAGAAGGATTTCAGGAACGCGCGATAGTCGTCATCGTTACGCAGGATTTGCCCCGCCGAGCGGATCAGAAGGTCGACATCCTCTGCCGGCAGCTTGAACCGCGTGGGG
>CAZYUT010000156.1:0-4437 GCA_964650735.1 uncultured Hyphomicrobiaceae bacterium | reverse complement strand
TCGTGCCCAGCCCGCCGATCAGCACCATGAACAGGATGCGGAACGACATCGTGATGTCGAACGCGGCCGGCTCAACCGACTTCAGATAGGTGAAGGCGAACAGCGCGCCGCCCACCCCGCAGTAGAACGAACTGATCGCAAACGCCTGGAGCTTGGTCCTGATCAGCGAAAGTCCCATGACTTCGGCGGCAACGTCCATGTCGCGCACCGCCTGCCAGTTGCGCCCGATCGAGCCTCTGGCCATATTCATCGCCGCCCAGGTCAGCACAACGCAAAAGCCCAGCACGACGACATACATCTCCGCTGGCGTGGTGAATTCCTTTCCGAAAATGACGATGTCCTGCGCGGTAATGATGCCCGAGCTGTCGTAGTTCTTGAACCAGCCGAACTTGTCGATGACCCAGACGATGAAGAACTGCGAGGCGAGTGTCGCGACCATCAAATATAGCCCGCGCACCCGCAAGGACGGGATGCCGAATACGATACCGATCGCCGCGGCAATGAGGCCCGACAGCAGCACGGCCGGAATGAAGGGCATCCACTCGATGCGCAGCAGAATGTTGTAGCAAGCGAACGCGCCCGCGGCCATGAAGCCGGCCGAGCCGAGCGAGAGCTGGCCAGCATAGCCCATCAGGATATTCTGCCCTAGCGCGACCAGGGAGAAGCAGAGCCAGGGAATAAGGATCGCGCTCAGCCAGTAGTCGCTGGCGGTAAATGGAATGACGAAGAAGCCGATCGCGATAAGGCCCCAGAGGAGATACCGGTCCTCGCGGATCGGCAGAAGGCGCATATCATCGGCGTAGCTTGTGCGAAACGTGCCGGCCTGTCTGTAATACATCGCTCGTTTTCCTGTCTTGCGGTGTCAGACCCGCCGAATATGGCGTTCGCCAAAGAGTCCCTCAGGCCGGAAGGCGAGGAAGATCACGGCCAGCATGTAAGGCGCCCACCCCTCAATGCCGCCGCCAAACATCGGACCGAAATAGACCTCGACGAGCTTCTCGCTCGCGCCTACGATGAGGCCCGCCACAATCACGCCCGGGATCGAAGTGAAGCCGCCGATGATCAGCACGGGCAGCGCCTTGAGCGCCAGCCAGACTAGCGAAAACTGAACGCCAGCTCGCGCGCCCCACAGCATCCCCGCCACCAGAGCGACGATCCCCGCCGTCGCCCAGACCACCGACCAGACCTGCTTGAGCGGAATGCCAACCGAAAGCGCCGCGGCATGGCCATCGGCGACCGCGCGCAGCCCGAGGCCGATTTTCGTCTTGGAGAAAAACAGCGCGAGCACCGCCACCATGATGCCCGCGACGAGGCCGGCGGTCACATCGAGAGCGGAAACGAAAATGCCGGTTTGATCGGCCAACCATGTCAGCGGCACATCCGGGATGCCGAGGTCGAGCGCGCGAACTTCGACCCCCCAGGCGAGCTGGGCAAGCCCCTCAAGTACGAACGCCAACCCGATTGTGGCCATCAGCAGAACGTCAGCGTGCTGGTTGACGAGAGGGCGCAAAACGATGCGCTCGGTCGCGATGCCGACGAGGATCATCAGCACGACCGTCACCGGAAGCGCCAGCCAGAATGGCAGGCCGATCTCCGTGAAACCGACGAGGGAAAGCACGGCGAAGAAGACCATCGCGCCCTGCGCGAAGTTGAACACCGACGAGGCCTTGTAGATCAGAACGAAGCCCAGTGCGACCAGCGAGTACATCACGCCGGCCAGCAGGCCGCCCACCAGAACCTCGATGAAGAACAGGGTCTCATAGCTCATGGTCCGCTCCTCAGTGGGCGACGCCGAGATAAGCGTCGATGACGTCCTGGTTGTTGCGGACTTCGTCGGGTGTGCCGTCGCCGATCTTCTTGCCGTAATCGAGCACGACAACGCGATCGGAGATGTCCATCACCACGCCCATGTCGTGTTCGATCAGAACTATGGTCGTGCCGTAGTGGTCGTTGACATCGAGGATGAAGCGGCACATGTCGCGTTTTTCCTCGACGTTCATGCCGGCCATCGGCTCATCGAGCAGCAGCACGCGCGGCTCAGCGGCGAGCGCCCGCCCAAGTTCGACCCGCTTCTGCATGCCGTAGGGCAGCTTGGAGACCTGGTTGTTGCGGATATGCTGGATATCGAGAAACTCGATGATCTCCTCCGCTTTTTTCCGGCTCTCAAGCTCCTCGCGTCGCGCCCGCGGCAGTTGCAGCGCCACTTCGAGAAAGTTCGCGCTCGTAAACAGCGTGCGCCCAGCCATGATGTTTTCCAGCACGTTCATCTGCTTGAACAGCGCGATATTCTGAAAGGTGCGGCCAATGCCGAGCCGGGCCGCCTTCCCCGGGGTCATGCGCGACAGCTTCTCGCCAGCGAAGGTCATCGTCCCTTCCTGGGGCGTGTAGATCCCGTTGATGACGTTCAGCATCGAGCTTTTGCCGGCGCCGTTTGGGCCGATGATGGCGCGAATTTCATGCTCCAGAACGTCGAACGAGACATCCGTAAGCGCGTGGACGCCGCCAAAGCGCAGCGAGATGTTCTGAAGCTGAAGGATGGAGCTGCCGATGGCGAAGCCGCGCTCGGCTGCGTGCGGATGGGCAATGACGTTCATGCGGCTCTCCGGCTATCGCGCATCGGCGCCACGACATGGGCTTCGCGGATCTTCAGCGCCTGAGGCGCGGACGTGCCATGCGCGGCGGTCGCATCGTCGAGCATGACCTCGCTATGGCCGGCATCAAGCGCCTCTATAAGCGGCGCCAATCGCGCGGCGATCACCGGGCGGCGCAGCTTCCCCGTCCGGGTGAGCAGCCCGTCTTCCGGCGTCAGCTCGTCGGGAAGCAGCAGAAACCGGCGCACCTGGAGCCGTGCGGTCGCGGGGTCGCGCGCCAGCTCGATGTTCACCTCCGCAATCCATTCGGCGATCAGGCCATTGACCGCGTCCTGGGCCGCAAGATCGGCATGCCCCAAATAGGGGATCTCGTGACGATCGGCCCATTTCCCGACCGCTGCGGTATTGATGTCGACAAGCGCGCAGACCACGTCGAGGCCCTCGCCGAAGACGACCGCCTCGCGGACATAGGGCGAGACGCGGATCTTGCTCTCGATGATGCGCGGGGCGAAGGGCGTCCCGTCCGCCAGATGGCCGAGACTGTCGAGCCGGTCATGCACGCGCAGGCGGCCATCTGCGTCGATCGCGCCAACGTCGCCAGTGCGCAGCCAGCCGTCCTGGTCGCGCGCCGGATCGATGCCATCATCCGTGAGATAACCGCTCATAAGGCCCTCGCCGCGCACGAGCACCTCGCCCGAGGCGGCTATGCGCACCTCAAGATCCTCCAGCGGCAGGCCGACCGTCTCCTTGCGCGCAACGCCATCGCGGTGGATCGAGACGAATGACGCCGTCTCGGTTGTGCCATAGAGCTGCTTGAGGTTGATCCCCAACTCACGGAAGAACTCAAGCACCGCCGGGTCAAGCCGGTCACCAGTGCAATAGGCTGAGCGGAGCCGGCTCATGCCCAGCGCGTCGCGCAAGGGTGCATAGATGAGCGCGTTGTAGACGGGCAACGACACGCGGTCGACAACCCCGGGCTGGCCGCCCTCCAGCCGGACACGGGCCGCCCTGTCGGCAAGCGCCAGCGCCCGGCGATAAAGCTGAAGGTTGAGACCTCCCGTCTCTTCCATCCGCAACGAGACCTGGCTCGTGATGGCATCGAGCATCCTCGGTGTGGTCAGGAGGTAGCTCGGCGCGATTTCGCGCATATCGTCGAGCAGAGTCTCGGGCGACTCCGGGCAGCAGACGCAATGCCCCGACACCATCGGCTGGACATAGGCGAACAGAGCCTGAACGATCCAGGCCGGCGCAAAGCAAGCGACCGTCGTGTCCGTCGCGCTCAGGCCGTCCGCCGTCATCACGGCGCGGGTCCGCGCGATAAGCGCAGCATGGCTGAAGACCACGGGCTTCGGCGGGCCGCCGGCGCCAGCGCTGAAGAAGATGAAGGCCGGCGCCTCGGGGTCGATCGCGTCCGCATCGGACCATTTTTGCGCCCGCTCGGCTGCCGTCATGGCCCGGCCGCGTGCCAGCAGCGCCTCGTAGTCGACCAGCGCAGCCTGCGAATAATGACCCAAGCCGCGGTTGTCGTCATACATGATCGTGTGAAGCGCGGGACAGTCCGCCAGCAGATCGAGGAGGGTATCGACCTGCAACTGGCCCTCGGCGAAGGCCGCGACCGCGCCAACGGCGGCAAGCTGCGCCGCCATCTCGCTCGCGTCCGCATCGGGGAACAGAGGTACGGCAACCGCGCCCAGCCGGTGCGCCGCCGCAACGGCCGTCAGCAAGCGCGGCCGGGTCTCGCCGATAAATGCGATCCGGTCGCCACGCGTGACGCCGCGCTCGCTGAGCCCGGCTGCGATTGCCTCGCTCTCGTCCAGCAGCGCGCTCCAGGTCGTGGTGTGCCAGA
>CAZYUT010000155.1:0-4492 GCA_964650735.1 uncultured Hyphomicrobiaceae bacterium | reverse complement strand
GGATGCTGGGCCGGGCGGCGCCGCATTTGACGGTGCCAGGCGACGATCTCGACGCCGATCCGTGGCTGCTGAATGCGGCGAACGGCGCCCTGCGGCTCGCGCGTGATGGCGTGCACCTGTACATGCACAATCGCGTGCACCGCTGCACCCGCATGATGGGGGCGGCCTATGATCCCGAAGCCGGCAACGAAGGCTGGCTCAGCTTCCTCGATGAGGTCTTGCCGGATCGCGACGTCCAAGCCTGGCTTCAGCGTTACATCGGCTACGCGCTCACAGGCGATGTGGGAGAGCACAAGTTTGTGGTGCTCAAGGGCGCGGGCGCCAACGGCAAGTCGACCATGGTCCGCATTTTGGAGTGGGCGTTCGGCACTTACGCATCGAAATCGGCCATCGACAGCGTGCTGCATCACGCCAGCCGCGGCGGTTCGGGACCGACCCCGGACTTGGCGCGCCTCGTCGGCCGGCGGCTGGTCACGACAGAAGAACCCGACCCCGGCGCCCGGCTGAGCGAGAGCACCATAAAGCGGCTGGCGGGCGGCGATACGATCGTCGCGCGGGCGATGTACCGCGAGCCTTTCGAGTTCCGCCCGCAGGGCAAATGGCTGATGTCATGCAACGAGCTTCCCAAAATCTGGGGGCATGACCACGGCCTTAGGCGGCGGCTCGTCGTCATCCCATTCGACCAGACCTTCGCCCGCGGCGAGCGCGATCCGGCTGCTGATATCATTCGCGACGAGCTGTCCGGCGTGCTCAACTGGGCCTTGGACGGCTTCCGGCTTTGGGTCGAGGACGGGCTAGGACCGTTGCCAGCGGCGTGCGAGCAAGCCGTTGCGGATTGGTTCGAGGCCGCCGATCGTGAGGTCGAGTTCATCAAGCTGGCGGTGGTCGAGGACGCGGAGGGCTTCATTCATCGTCGTGAGCTGTACGACGCTTACCGCTCTTGGTGTCGCGAGAACGGCTTTGAACCGCGCTCAGAAACCCTGGCCGGCCGGCGCTTCAAGGAGGCGCTCGGACAATCCTGCCCCAAGAAGCTGAATGGGCGCGTGTTGCGGGTGTTCGACGGCTGGGCACTAAACCCTGAGTATCGCGCCACGGGCAATGACGCCGAGGACTAGCGGTTGTCGGGTTGCTGTGAAACCCGACAACCAACCCGACAACCTTTTATCGTCAAGCGTCAATCGAGTTGTCGGGTGGTTGCTGACTTATCAGGCAACCCGACAACCTCGCAAAGCGTTGCTGAGCAAGGTAAAACGTTATGAGGTTGTCGGGTTGTCGGGTTGTTTGGAGTTACGCGCGTGAGGGAATGATACGCTTTTCACTAGATATAGTATGTATCAATAGGCTTAGGCACTAAAATCCGATTTATATATAGAGGGATTGCAGAAAACCCGACAACCCGACAACCAGCTCTCGATCCGGGGGCGCGACGCGGGGAGGGGGAGGTGATTTTTTCCCGAAGGTTCGGCCTTGACCGTGCGTTGCAGTCGCGTTTTTGGGCGCACCATGTTTTCAAGAAGTTTTTTTCGGCAAAACACGGCAAAATGCGGTAAAACGCGGTAATTCGTGATGTATTAGCCACAGTCTGGCGTGCATCGCCAGGCGCAGAGTGCTATATTCGAAGCGCGGTCACTTCATGCGCCGGTGGCCGCCATTGATGTTCATGTCGGGTTTTGGCCCCGTTACTGCGTCAAAGCGTGATCCCCGCGTCACTTCTTGCCGCTTCCTGCAGTGTTCTCTGCGTCCGTCACAGGAAGCGCGCCCCCCGTTGTTTGCGTCGAGCGTTTCGCCCTATTCGCGTGCACCCGTGCCGCGCCCGCAAGTGTTCCCGGCGGGCGCGGCACCCTGGCCTCATGGAACGGTGATGCTCGAACGCATCCGGCGAAATTTTGGGCTGAGGCCCCACGCCAAGGTCGGCGGCACGCTGGCCGCACCGCCCCCATGGCTGTTTGACAGCCTCGGCGCGGTCGATGGCGGTGAGGCCGGCGTGACGATCAGCCCGGAGATCGCGTTGCACTCGCCGGCGGTCTATGCGGCCGTGAAGGCGATTGCCGAAAGCATCGCCATGCTGCCCTTGCGGCTTTACCGGCGCGGGCCGGACGGCCAGCGCGACCGGGTCCATGATCACGCGCTGGCGCATCTGCTCGCCGAGGAGCCGAACAGCGTCCAGACCGCGTTCGATTTCCGGCTTGGGCTGCAGACCGAGGCGCTGTTGCGCGGTAACGCGTTCGCCTATGTGCACCGCGCGCAGGACAACACGGTTGCCGAGCTGATCCCGATCCCGCCCGGCGCGGTGATGGTCGAGTACGACGCGGACAACCTGCCCTTTTACCGCGTGACCATGGCCGACGGCGCGCAGCGCGCGTTCAGCCGCGATGATGTCCTGCATATCAAGACGCTTTCCGCGCGCGATCCGTACACGGGCGAAAGCCCGGTGCGCCTGGCTGCAGCAGCGATCGCGCTCGATATCGTGATGACCCGCCATGCCGGCGCGCTGTTCGGCCGTGGGGTCCGGCCTTCAGGCGTGCTGCAGACCGATCAGGCGATGAACGAGGAGACGATCAAGCGGCTGCGCGAGCAGTTTCAGGAGCTGTATTCCGGCCTGTCAGGGGCCGGCAAAACGCTTGTGCTCGAGCAGGGCATGCAGTGGCAGCAGATCAGCATGTCGAGCGTCGATGCCCAGCTGCTCGAATTGCGCCGACATCAGGTCGCAGAGATCGCGCGGGTCTACCGGGTGCCCTTGCCGCTTGTGCAGGATCTGGAGCGGACAACGCACAACAACGCCGAGGAGATGTCGCGCCAGTTCCTGCAATACACGCTTTTGCCCTGGCTGCGCACATGGGAACAGGCGCTCAATCGCACGCTGCTCAGCTCTGCCGAGCGCGGCGAATACTATTTCGAGTTCGATCCCAGCGGCTTCGTGCGCGCCGACATTGCCGCGCGGTTCTCGGCTTATCAGCAAGCCGTCACCAACGGCTTCTTAAGCCCGAATGAAGTGCGCGAGCTGGAAAACCGGCCGCCCTATCCCGGCGGTGACACCTTCTGGCGACCGCTCAACCTCGAAGCAGCTAATCAGCAGCTTGAAGCCCAGGTGGTCGAGATGGACCGCCATCTCACCAGCAATCCCGCGCCGGCTGCCCGGCGATCAAACTATGGAGGATCCAATGTCTCATGATGCTGACTTGCGCCGGCGATACGCGGCCGCCCGGCGCGCCGTCCCGCCCTCGGGGGTGCGTTCCGTTGACATCTGGCGCCGCGATCTCACGGCCAGCCGGACGCGGACCGACGAGTTGCTGGCGCGCGTGCGCGCAAGCCGTGAGCGCCGCGGTGATAGCGTGATTGACGAGATCCGCGACCGTCGGCGTTTCAGCGCCGGCCGCCGACCGATCTTTGCGAGTTCCGGGCGCCATTCGCGCGAGCGCAGTGGAGCGTGGTCCGACTTCCTGCGCGGCCGTCCGCGCGCTGATCTGCAGGTCGCCGATAACGTCGCTGGCGGCTTCCTGGCGCCGCCGAACTTCGTTCAGGAGATGCTGCGCAATCTCGTGCTGTTCTCGCCGATCCGCGATATCGCGCGCGTCGCGCAGACCGA
This sequence comes from uncultured Hyphomicrobiaceae bacterium, assembly GCA_964650735.1. Lineage (GTDB taxonomy): Bacteria > Pseudomonadota > Alphaproteobacteria > Rhizobiales > Rhodomicrobiaceae > Dichotomicrobium. Next base: position 906 of record CAZYUT010000155.1, on the reverse strand, counting down.
TCAGGGCCAGGTGTTGCTGCCGCGGCGCACCGGCGCAATGACGGCGACCTGGCGGCAGCGTGAGAACGACGCGGCAACCGAGACACAACCGACCTATGGCCAGATTTCGCTCGAGGCCGGTGAACTGGCGGCCTATATCGACGTGTCAAACCGGATTTTCGAGGATGCCGCATTCGACCTCGAGGCGGAGCTTGCGCTCGATTTCGCCGAGGAGTTCGGCCGTGCGGAAAGCGAAGCCTTCGTGAAAGGCGACGGGGTTTCGCAGCCGCTGGGGCTGACCAAAACCTCGGAGATCGACACGGTGATCACCGGCGATGCTGGCGGCTTTCCAGACACCGATCCGGCCGACGTGCTGATCAAGCTGTTCCACGCCCTGCCGAGCGCCTATGCGGCCAACGCGACGTGGGCGATGAACCGCTCGACTATGGAGACGGTGCGCAAGTTCAAGCTGGGCGACGGGCAATATCTGCTGCAGCCTGGCTTGTCGAGCGAGTATCCGGCGACGATCCTGGGCCGGCCAGTGGTCGAGTTTCCCGACATGGACGACGTGGCCAGCAACCAGATGCCGATCGTGTTCGGCGACTTCAATGCGGGGTTTCGGATCTATGACCGCGTGCAGCTGTCGGTGATGCGCGATCCCTACACGGTCCAGAAAGACGGCCTGATCCGGTTCCACGGCCGGCGCCGGGTGGCGGGCGGCGTGGTCCGCGGCGAAGCGTTCAAACTCTTGAAGGTCGCCGCGCCGTAATCGCTAGACCCAACCCGGCCGGCAGCCAAGCGCTGTCTGCCGGTGCCATCGTGCGGAAGGCCCGCTCACTTGAGCTTCAGCAGATTGCGCAGCGCGAGCAGGAACAGGAAGATCATGATCGCCGAGATCAGCTTTTGCAGCGCCGACAGGCTCGCCAC
>CAZYUT010000154.1:0-4627 GCA_964650735.1 uncultured Hyphomicrobiaceae bacterium | reverse complement strand
CTTTTGCTGAAAGTGCTCTAAGTTTTCGTCTGGACTTTCGAGCGGTCCATGCCATCTATGTTCCGAGGCGTCATCGCGCGATATTCATCTTCGGCAAACAGTTTTTGGAAGGCGGTTTTCATGACGGCATTCTCTTTCAGCCGCAGGTTCGTGTTGCGGGCCGGCGCGGCCGCGCCAATCATTTCCGTGGCCGGTTCGGCCGCGGCGCAGACGGCTGAACCGCAACGAGGTGAAAAGACGCGCCAGGCGCCTGGTTTCTTCCGGTTCAAGCTGGGCGAATATCTGGTCACCATGGTGAGCGACGGGCAACTCAGCCTGCCCACGCCGACGCTGGCCGCAAACGTGCCCGAGGCAACGCTTCGCAGCTACTTGAAGGCGGTTCGCCAGAGCGCGGACATGCAGCGCGGGCATCTCAACCTCACGCTTATCGACACCGGCGCGCAGGTGATCCTTGTCGATGCAGGGGCCGGGCCGGATTTTCAGGCAAGCGCCGGACAGATTGAGGCGAGCCTGAAGGCCGCGGGCTACAGACACGAGGACATCAGCCTGATCGTCATCACCCACGGCCACCCTGACCATGTCTGGGGCATTCTCGACGATGCGGGCGAGGCCCCGCGGTTCCCGCACGCCGAATATGCCATCAACGCAGCGGAATGGGGCTTTTGGACGGACGAAACGCTTTCCGGCCGGCTCCCCGAATCGGCTAAACCGATGGCGCGCGGCGCGCGCAGGAATCTCACTGCCGTGTCGGCCCGAACGACGCGCGCCAATGCAGATGCGCAGGTCGCGCCGGGCGTTCGCTTGTACCCAATGCCCGGACACACGCCTGGTCATTCCGGGGTCATGGTCGAGTCGGCGGGCGAGCGCCTTCTGGTCGTTGCCGACGCGCTGACGCATCCCTACGTCTCGTTCGAGCAGCCTGACTGGCATTTTGGCTTTGACATGGACGGCGAGCAGGCCGCGCAGACGCGTCGGCAGATCTTGGAAATGGCCGCAAACGAAGACATGCGCTTAGCCCTTTATCATGCGCCGTTCCCTGGCGTCGGACGCGCGGCGCGTCTGAACACGGCCTATCGTTTCATCCCCGAGAACTGGGACTGGAATGTCGAACCGGCGTTATGATTTCTTCGCCCTTGAGATAGACGTGACATCGCGCTGGCCCACCGCCGATCGGCTGTGATATACGCGCCGAAAGTCTTGGCGCGATCGCGACTGCGGGCGTGGTGGAATTGGTAGACACGCCAGATTTAGGTTCTGGTGGCGCAAGCCGTGGGGGTTCAAGTCCCTCCGCCCGCACCAAGGCGTCTCGCGCCTGAATCAAAGAAGCCTGGCTGGCAAGGATCACAAGAGATAAACGGAACGCATCAATTATGCAGGTTACTGAAACGGTTTCTGATGGTCTGAGGCGCGAGCTTAAGGTGACGGTCGCGCGGCCCGCACTCCAGGAGAAGGTCGATGCGCGGCTGGAGGAAATGAAGCAGCGCGCGAATATCAAGGGCTTCCGGCCGGGCAAGGTGCCCGTTGAGCATTTGCGGCGGCTCTACGGCCGCTCGATCATGACCGAGGTGCTGCAGCAGACGATCTCGGAGACCAGCCAAAAAGCGCTGGCGGAGCGGGAGGAGCGTCCGGCGCAGCAGCCGCAGATCAACCTGCCGGAGGACTCGGAGGGCGTCGAAAATATCATCAGCGGCGACGCTGATCTCGAATACACGATGTCCTTTGAGGTCATCCCGACGATGGAGTTGGCCGACCTGAGCAAGCTCAAGCTGGAAAAGGAGGTTGCCGAGGTCGAGGATGAGGATGTCGAGAAGAGCGTGCAGCAGCTTCTCGAGTCCAGTGCGACGTATGAGCCGAAGGATGGCGCGGCCGAAGAAGGCGATCAGGTGAAGGTGGACTTCGTCGGCAAGATCGACGGCGAGCCATTCGAGGGAGGCTCGGCTGAGGACATCTCGGTTGTCATCGGCAAGAACCAGTTCATCCCCGGCTTCGAGGAAGGGCTGGTCGGCGCGAAGGGCGGGGAAGAGCGCACTGTCGATGTGACCTTCCCGGAGCAGTACGGGGCGGCGCATCTGGCCGGAAAAAAAGCCCAATTCGAGATCACCGTAAAGGAGCTCGGCGCGCCGAAGCTGCCCGAGGCGGACGATGAGTTTGCCAAGACCATGGGCTTCGAGACGATGGACAAGCTGCGCGGCGCGATCCGAGACAAGCTGTCGAAAGAACTGGAGCAAGCCAGCCGCACCAAGCTCAAGCGCCAGTTGCTCGACGAGCTAGACAGGGCGCACGATTTCGAGTTGCCGAGCTCGCTTGTGGAGCAGGAGTTCAACGACCTCTGGCGCCAGACCACCCAGCAGATGGAGCGCTCCGGCAAAAGCTTCGAGGATATGAACACCACCGAGGAACAGGAGCGCGAGCGTAGCCGGAAGCTCGCCGAGCGGCGCGTGCGCCTTGGCCTGGTCCTTGCCGAGATAGGCCAGCGCAACAATATCGAAGTGAGCGATGAGGAAATGAAGCGGGCCATGATGGATCAGGCCCGTCAGTATCCCGGACAGGAAAAACAGGTTATCGAATACTTTCAGCAGAACCCGGGCGCCCTGATTGAGCTTCGTGGCCCCATCTTCGAGGAGAAGGTGGTCGACTACACGCTCGCGCTGGCCACAGTAACCGAAAAGCCCGTGTCGAAGGACGAGCTGTTCAAGATGCCGGACGAGGACGAAGACGCTGAGGCTGCCCCGTCCAAGCCTGCCGCGAAAAAGACCAGGAAGAAGAAATGAGCAATCCCACCGATATCATCATGTCCTCGCTCGTGCCGATGGTGGTCGAGCAGACCAATCGCGGCGAACGGGCCTACGATATCTTTTCGCTTCTGCTGAAGGAGCGCATCATATTCGTGACCGGGCCGATCGAGGACACTGTCGCCTCGCTGGTGACGGCGCAGCTTCTGTACCTGGAGTCGGACAACCCGAAAAAAGAAATCTCCATGTACATCAATTCGCCAGGCGGCATCGTGACATCGGGCATGGCGATCTACGACACGATGCAGTTCATCCGCCCGCCAGTTGCGACGCTCTGCATCGGGCAGGCTGCGTCGATGGGCTCGCTTCTGCTGGCCGGCGGCGAGGCTGGGATGCGCTTTGCCTTGCCCCATTCGCGCATCATGCTGCATCAGCCCTCCGGGGGCTTCCAGGGCCAGGCGAGCGACATCGAACGCCATGCCGAGGATATCATCAAACTGAAGCGCCGGCTGAACGAGGTCTACGTCAAACACACCGGCCAGCCTTATGAGGTCATTGAGCGGACACTGGACCGTGACTATTTCATGTCTGCAGAGGACGCTCAGGAGTTCGGCCTGATCGACCAGGTGCTCGACAAGCGCGATGTGCCGCTGGACGAAAAGCAATAGGCCGCCCGCCGGAAAAAGGAACGAGACCGCTGTCGCCTTTCATCCACAACGGGGGATTGGTGCCAGCCCAACGCCACAAACCGCCAATTTTGTCTGCGACGTTTACCCTCTGTATGCCTCGTTGGGCTATCAGGCTCAGCCAGCCTTACGGGTTATGCGTTCGGGAAGGCGAGGCGGTTGCAGCCCCGCGCCGCCCCTCAACGATTTGTAACACTTGCGGCGCAACTGGATGCTTGATCCTCAAGCGCATGACATGGTCAAATTGGGGTGAAGGGCGGTCTGTCAGCAAATCGGCAACGTATGCCGGGATATATGACAAAGCTGCGACGCCCGGTAAGCGGGCGTGTTCACGAACGGGACGGCCAGACACCGAGGTGTGAGTCTATGAGCAAGGTCAACGGAAACGACTCGAAGAACACCCTGTATTGCTCCTTCTGCGGCAAAAGCCAGAACGAAGTGCGCAAGCTGATTGCGGGGCCGACCGTCTTCATCTGCGATGAATGCGTTGAGCTGTGCATGGACATCATCCGCGAGGAGAACAAGAACGCGTATGTGAAGTCGCGCGACGGTGTCCCGACGCCCCAGGAGATTTGTAATGTCCTGAACGATTACGTGATCGGCCAGGATACGGCCAAGCGTGTGCTGTCGGTCGCGGTGCACAACCATTACAAGCGTTTGAGCCACGCCGGCAAGAACAACGATGTCGAACTCGCCAAGTCGAACATCCTGCTGATCGGGCCGACCGGCTGCGGCAAGACCTTGCTGGCGCAGACGCTGGCGCGCATTCTCGATGTGCCGTTTACGATGGCGGATGCGACCACGCTGACCGAGGCCGGTTATGTCGGCGAGGACGTCGAGAACATCATCCTCAAACTGCTGCAGGCGGCGGACTACAACGTCGATCGCGCCCAGCGCGGCATCGTCTATATCGACGAGGTCGACAAGATCAGCCGCAAGTCCGACAACCCCTCCATCACCCGCGACGTGTCGGGCGAGGGTGTCCAGCAGGCCCTGCTGAAGATGCTCGAGGGCACCGTGGCCAACGTCCCCCCGCAGGGCGGCCGCAAGCACCCCGAGCAGCAGTACATCCAGATGGACACCTCGAACATCCTGTTCATCTGCGGCGGCACGTTCGTCGGCATCGAGGACATTGTCCGCAAGCGTCTTGGCCAGCGGACGATCGGTTTTGGTCAACCTGCCAGCGAACAGAACGAGGAGGATGTCGCC
>CAZYUT010000153.1:0-4679 GCA_964650735.1 uncultured Hyphomicrobiaceae bacterium | reverse complement strand
CGCGATCTCGGCGGGTTCGAGGTGCGCCGCGCGCTGCCCTCGCCGAAGCGGCAGATGGTCGGGCCGTTCATCTTCTTCGATCAAATGGGACCGGCGGACTTCCTGACCGGCAATGGCATCGACGTCCGCCCGCACCCGCATATCGGGCTGGCGACGGTCACCTATCTCTATCGCGGCGAGTTCCAGCACCGCGACTCGCTCGGCACGAATCAGATGATCTATCCCGGCGAGGTCAACTGGATGATCGCCGGGCACGGCGTCACGCATTCCGAGCGCACCAGCGCAGAGACGCGCGCCCAGCCGCACAAGCTGTTCGGCATCCAGACCTGGGTGGCGCTGCCGGAAGATCATGAAGAGACCGTCGCGGCCTTCGAGCACCACGGCAAAGAGGCGCTGCCCTACTTCGACGCCGAGGGCAAGAAGGTGCGGCTTATCATTGGAGCGGCTTACGGCGAGCGCGCGCCGGTCAAGACCTTCTCCGAAATGTTCTATGCCGATGCGGCGCTCGATCCCGGCGCGCTGCTCCCGCTGCCCGACAACCACGAGGATCGCGGCGTCTACGTCGTCGAAGGCGCGATCGAGGTTGGCGGCGATACCTTCGAAGCCGGCCGGATGATGGTGTTCCGCCCCGGCGATCCGGTAAGCGTGAAGGCCGGGCCGCAGGGCGCGCGGCTGATCCTGCTGGGCGGAGAGACGCTGAACGGGCCGCGCTATATCTGGTGGAATTTTGTCGCCTCGTCGCAGGAGAAGATCGAGCATGCGAAGCGCGCCTGGGCTGAGGGCGACTGGGCGGATGGCCGCTTCCAGTTGCCGCCGGGCGACACGGATGAGTTCATCCCGCTACCCGAATGAGGCCCACATGACGATCATTCAGCCCAACGCGATGGTGCAGCGCGCCCGCCAGCACTGGCGCTATGACGGCAGCGCGCGCCCGCCCTTCGCCGAGGAACCGGGGCCGGGGCAGGAGTCCGTCTGGGATTTCCCGCGCCCGCCGCGCATCGAACCCGTGGAAAAGCCGCTGCGGGTTCTGCTCGGCGAAACGGAACTGGCGAACACGACGCGGGGGATGCGCGTACTGGAGACAGCGGGCGCGCCGACCTTCTACTTCCCGGCGGAGGATGTGAACACAGACCTGCTGCGCCGCACGGGAAGCTCATATCACTGCGAGTGGAAGGGCATCTCCATGGAGCTTGCGGCAGACGGCGTCACACCTGCTGGCTGGATGTTGGCCCAGGCCTATCCCGAGTTTCGCGACCTGCTCGGCTGGTATGCGTTCTACCCGCAGCAACTGGGCTGTTATGTCGGCGAGGAACGCGCGGCGAGCCAGCCCGGAGGCTATTACGGCGGCTGGGTGACGTCAGAAATCGTCGGGCCGATCAAGGGTGCGCCTGGCAGTGAAAGCTGGTGAGCGCCGCCGCGCCGTCACATAACATACATGCGCCCCCGGCATAGTCGCTCGGGCTCGTGGCCCTGGGAGGAACGCGATTGACCGGGATCTGGGAGGCCGTGCTCGCCTTCGTGCGCGATCATGAGGCGTATCTGCTGCCAATCGCCTTTCTGATCTGCATGGCGGAATCGATCATTGTCGTTTCCCTGTTCGTGCCAAGCACGATCATACTGCTCGCCTCCTCCACGCTGCTCGGCGCAAGCGGTGTTGGTATCGCAAGCCTTTGGATCGCTGCCGGGCTGGGTGCCGCGTTTGGCGATTGGATCTCCTACGGGCTGGGCCGCTTCACCTATCGCGAATTGAAGGATGGCTGGCCGTTCCATCAGAACCGGCGTACGGTCGCGCGCGGGCGGTTATTTTTCGCGCAATGGGGCTGGGCGAGCATGTTCATCGCGCGTTTCATGGGGCCGCTGCGCTCATTCACGCCGCTCGTTGCTGGGATCTGCCGGATGCCGCTCTTGCAGTTTGGGCTGGCGAGCCTTGCTTCGGCGTTCGTCTGGGCGGCCGCAGTGCTGGCTCCGACCGGGGTCGGCGCGGGGTTCCTGCTCGGCAGATAATCACGCCGGACTGTTCCGATTCACTGTCCCGTAATTCGCACAATAAGGTATGGCTTCTCGGCACCGGGCTCACCGCCATTGAAGGGGGCCGCGCGGTTCAACTGATTGACCGTGACCACCACGCTATCATCCGGCGCAATGTAAAGGCCATCGGGCCACACCAGCCGGCGATCCTGCACCCATATACGGGTTCCCGCTTCGTCCATGACGCTGATTGCATTGTCCGCAACGTTCGTGATGTACACACGGCCGCCGCGCCCCACTGCGATCCCGTCGCTTGATGGCTTGTCACCATAAACCTCGATGGCTTCCACAATCTGGGATTCGGACTTCGTGAAATCGCCCAGCACCGCTGCCTTCACCCTGTAGAGTGGGCCTGGGTTAAGGGTCGAGAAATACACCCACTCGTTGGCCGGGTCGATTGCGATAGGGTTGAGGCCGAGTTCGACCGGGTGGCTCTGGCCGCTGCCGTCGGTGAAGGTAAGGGGTGTGCCCTCGGCTCTCATCACGCTACCCGCCTTTGGCTGCAGGTAGGCATGTCCCTTAAGCAGCCTGCGGGTTTCACCTGTTTCAAGGTCGATTGCCACGATTGCTGGGTTACTCTCGCCGATGATGTCGCCGCGCGACATATCCGCGATAAAAGCCACGCGCCGCGTTTCATCGATCGCAAAATCCTGGAGGAAGGAATTCTCCACGCTTGCTTCGAGCGGAATGTAGTGGACGGCGGCGAGGCTCCCGGTTGCGGTGTCCCATCCAACCAGCTTTGGAGACGCCGTTTCGCTGCCCATGTCCAGGATCCAGACCCTGCCCTCGGCATCTGCTTGAATTCCAATGACCGCCGAAAACGACCGTGAGATCGCTTCATTCGGAAACGGCACGCCTTCCCCGTCGACAAGCTTCATCACCTTGAACTCAGGTGCGTCGAACGGGTGGTTGCTGAAATAGATGGTTCCGTCAGGGGCGACGGCTGGATTCCCGGGACGTTGAGCGAACTCGCCGAGAACGCTGATGCGCGAGTCTCCTGCTGCTGCCGGGGTGATCAGCACGGTTATGGCGAGCAGGCACAAAAACGCTGTCTTCATGGATCGTCCTTCCGTCGATATGGTTCAGAAGCGTAGACAGCCCGTTGGTGTCGAGATGAAGGGCGGAGCGCGAGGCCCCGCCCGCGCCGTCTACTCGATAAGCTTCACATCCACGATTTCGCCGTCCTGGATTTCCCAGTGACCGATCGTGCCCGGCACGTCGCCGTTGTCGTCGAAATCCACCGAACCGGATGCGCCTTCGTAGTTGATGTCCTGCCCGGCCGCGAGAAGTTCCACGGCCTTCGCCCACTCGCCCGGCAGGACGACCTCACCCGGCGGGTTGGCAACATCGCGCAGGTTGTCGCGGATCGCTTCCCGGTCGTTGGAGCCGGCCTTCTGCGCCGCCAGCGCAATCGCAAAAGCTGCGTCATAGGCGGTATCGTAATAGGGCTTGCCAGGAAGCTGGCCATACTCGGCGATGTAAGCTTCCCGGAACACACGCAGACCCTCGGTGTCTTTCGCCTGCGGCACCGTGCCAAACGCGCCATTAAGGAACTGCGCGCCGACGCGCTCAACGATTTCCGGGGCCTTCATTCCGTCAGTGAATATGAACCTGTCCAGGTATCCGCCTTCCAGCGATTGGCGGAGGATCACGCTGCCGCTTTCCGGATAGGCGATCAGGACGAGAGCTTCCGCGTTGCCAGTGGCCGCCTGCTGCAGCTCGCCGCGATAGGAGGCCTGCCCTTGCTCGAAGGCGATGGAGGCCGAGACTTCACCGCCGAACGCGCCGGTGAAGGCATCTGCGAGGCCCTGACCGTAGTCGTTGTTGACATACATGATGCTCACGTTGGCGATGCCCTTTTCCTCAACCAGAGCGGCCAGCGCTACACCCTGGTAGGCGTCGGATGGAACCGAGCGGAAGAGGAAGTCATTGTCCTCCAGCGTCGTAATCGTGGGCGAGGTCGAGGCGTTCGAGATCTGCGCCACACCCTCGCGGCTGGTCACGGTCCTTGCGACCGGTATGGTCACGCCCGACGAAAGCGCGCCGACGATGGCATGGACTCCGTCGATATTGATGAGCTTCTGCGCCGCATCCACCCCTGCCTGCGGTGTCGTCTGCGTGTCGGCGACGATCACCTCGACATCTTGGCCGTTCACGCCGCCGGCCGCGTTGATCTGCTGAGCCGCAAACTGAATGCCGGTCAGGTCGGCCTCGCCGAAAGCTTGCAGATCGCCGGTCATCGGCATCAGCGCGCCAATCTTGAGCGGTTCGGCTCGCGCCGGCGCCGCCATCGCCAGGCCAACCGCCGCCGCGGCCAGCGCCTGGAAAACACGTATCCTCATGCTTTCACCTCCCTTCTTGTCGCCCCACGAGGAGCCAGACAGCGGGGCGGAAGTTATCACGACCGTTCAAATTGAGCCAGAAAGACCCGCCGGGGCCGACGGCGTTCACACTGCTTGAGCGGGAATATCGTATCCACGCAGCCGGCCGCTCATCCGTTGCAATTGCGCGCTGTCTGTTCCATGCATGGCGGGTATCCCGGCGGGAATGGACATCAACCGAATTTTCATATTGAACCTTGCGGGGACGCGCCACCGCTTGAGGTGATGGCGCTCACGGCAGGCAGGAGTAGTTCGCGTGATTGTCGTCGA